>JAVHLK010000057.1 GCA_031082285.1 Desulfomonilaceae bacterium | reverse complement strand
CTCGTAATCTATGAATCGGTAGTCTTTCATGAAGACCGCTCATACAGCACTGTCCCGAAAATGTAAAGCGATAAGCGACAGGCTCCTAGCACCAATAAAAATGATCGCCCAGGAACGCGGCCTCTGCCATACCAGTGGCTAATCGCATGGCGAACTGCTTCCAGCAATGTGGCTCAAACCCCTTTTCATCACACCAGCAGTCAGCTAATTCCTGAATTCGACGTTTGACCGTCAAGCACTCCATGGGTGTTAGGCCGCCCCCGTCATACTCATCACGGTTCTCAAAGAATGGTTTCAAAGGATCGTTAATCTCATCCCAAGACTGATTTCCACCATATTTTGCCATCTTGAGCAAGTCTATTCCCGCTTCTTGTGCAAGAACCTTCTTGAACCTATAAAAGCCCCCATAAGAGGAAGAGCATAAGTCACCATGGCTAAAGACCAATCCCATAGAAAACCGCTACCTGTTGATTTCTGCGCATCAGCGTAAAATACTCCGCCGTGAAGGCGGAACCACGGAATTGCTTCCCGTGTAGGATCTCGGATTAGATGAACAGAACTGGTTTGAATTTCTCAGATTAAGTGGAACTCGTCGGATCAGACTACATGATAGAGTTTCAGTAGGATCATCCACCTCGTGTCACCGCTTCCTTTTCATAGTTCCCCTTGCCACGGCAGAATGGTGGGGAGTAGCGTGCAGGTAGATGTGTTCCATTGTGTCCGGAGAGACAAGTCGGCAGAAGCTGAATCCATTGTCATCGACCATGTAAACGGTTTTGTTGTCAAAGCCGATAACTCCCGAAATGGCTTCTTTCCACTTCTTGGATGATTTCGTGCCGGAGAAGCGAAAACCTTCCTGCGTGTCTATTGTGATGGTGAAGTCCACTTCCAGGAAACGGGCTCTTGTTTCTGCATGCGTCTTGGCGGGAGGATCCTGAGACAGGTGGTGTCTTACCCCGTAGTCTTTCACGATCCATGTTCCCTTCAGATCCGGAACGGCAGATTCCGCGACAACCTGCACTGGCAGAATGAGTAAGAAAAATGTTGCCACCAAAAGACAATAATATCTTCGCATAGTTACCTCCTCAGACAACGGGTAGTTCCATGAGATATCTTGTGGGAGCCCCAAGACGAAAAACACTGTATGTTGCCGCGCAGATCGATCAGAGTGTGGAGCTTAATCGCTCCCTTGGTCTTCCGGAACTTCGCCCATGGAAACAGGAACAGCGTTAGATCAATGATTGAGGCGTCCAGGGCATAAACAGCTGTATTCACTTCCACAGCCAACTCCGTATTGGCGTAATCGCGGCGGGCTCGGTGCATCAAGGACTTGGCAAAATCCTCGTAGATACGGTGATAGTGACTCTCGTTGGCATCAGCCGGCGTCGATTCTGGGCACTGCTGAATCCCGATGTGGTAGAGCTTGCTCGCATGGGCGTTGAGCCCAATATCGATATCGCGAAGGCTGTTTAGCTGCCGAAACTGGGCAAACATCATGCACCCCAGTTGGTCCCAGCACTTAAAGTGCTTAGTGCGGTAATCACCTCTGTGCTCGTTCACGATGCGCTGAACATCGTATCGAGGCACAAGCGTCAAGAATTCGGCAAAGACGTAGAGTCCTCGCTGCATGGTTCAGTCTCGGGATTAACATCGCGCTCTCTAGCGCCCAACCTACCAGAATCTGAATCAATTCGCAACCTGTCCGGCTAACCAAAGAATGCAGGAAATCATTTCCTACTTTCATTTGCAAGCCTGGTGCGAACTTACGCGAAGAGCCAGAATTTTCAAGGTCCGTGGGAAGTGGTCAGGTTACAGATCTGTGAAAGCCGCTCTGACGCTATGAAGCTGGAAAAGAGAATCAAGAAACGAGGTATAAGCCGCTTCTTGGACGACGGTCAATCGGCAGAGTCCCGCCCATGGCGGGATTAACCACTAGGTTGTAGGTCGGAGCGCAAGCGGAGACGCCGCAATAGGAATTGGCACTTTGCAGGCATCGAGGTTGTCATTGCGAACGTCCCGCGCGGAACGCGGGATGGCAATCTCGAAGGGTTAAGATAAGAATACGTGACCGAATTTTTGCACCGTTTCCCAAGTACAGTGTCGAATTCAAGGCAAACTTCCCTACTTTGGTAGCGCCGGCCTTCCTGTGTTCCGCGGGGTTGCTGCTCCGAGAGCGCCCGGCATCCCGCGCAGAACGCGGGACGGGACCCTACCGAGCGTTTACAGGAATGCGCGACCGTATTTGCGCCGATGCTCATTACCCACGTGGTCGCCAGGCAGAGCGAGTCCGTCGAAATAACTTGAAAAGCTCTTGAAGAGGATGCAATCACTCTCCCAGAACGCTGATCTTCACGGCCTTGATGCGGTTCCCCACCATTTCCGTGACTTCAAAGCGCCTGCCGCCGTAATCCACGGTATCGCCGACGACGGGAATTCTTTCCAAACGATGCATCAAGAATCCGGCGAGCGTCGAATAGTCGGTTGATGGAGGGAGTGCAATCGACAGGGTTTCCTGCAGCTCGTGGAGGCTGATTGTGCCGTCTGCCACCGGTTCCAATTCGGTGTCGGCGAGTGAGAGGAACGGCAGATTCCCTCCCGCCGTTTCCGTGAAGATGTCTCCGACGAATTCCTCCAAGATGTCCTGGATGGTGATGATACCGTCGGTCATGCCGTACTCGTCGACCACGACGGACATCTTGGTACCATTGTGTTGCATGGTCGCCAAGAGGCGATCCAGGGTCACCCCGCGGGAGCAAAACGTCACCGGCCTCAGGAGACTCCTGGGCGGAAGATCGTCCCGCAGCACATCCCGTACCTGGATGACCCCGAGGACGTTTTCCCGTTTCAGGTCAGTCACGGGGAAGGCCGTGTGCGGTACCTTCCTGTACGCTGCCAAAGCCTTGGATCGGATGTCCGGATCGTTTGCGGATTCCACCGCCACGCTTACGATCCTTGGTCTCGGAACCATGACGTCTTGTGCACGGGTTTGGGCCAGTCGGCTGATCTGGACGAGCATGTCGTGGATAGGCTCGGACATCTGCCGACTCTCCACAAGCTCCCGAGCCATAATCCTGAATTCCTCGGTGGTGATCTTCGCGGCCTTTCTTGACTGCGGGACCCTGAATATCTTCAGAATCAATGCCGTGGATCCGGAAAGGATCTTGACTGCGGGGGCCATTATCACTGCGAAGGCTTTGAAAAAACGGGCAAAAAGGGTGCTGACTCTCCCCGGGTATCGTCGGGCCAAGGACTTGGGAACCAGTTCGCCGATGACAAGACTTACGTAGGAAATGGATACGGTGACGCCGATCAGGGACGCGATGCGTCCTCCGGGCGATAGCGGGTCGATGCCGGCGGTTTCCAAGAGCGGCGTAAACAGCTCGACAGATGCATCGCCCCCAATTGCTGCGGAAAGCGTTGCAACGAACGTGATGCCGATCTGCACCACGGCAAAGAATTTGTCCATGTTGCCTTGAAGGTAAAGAGCCGCCTTGGCTCCGGGCCTGCCTTCTTGTTCAAGCCGACGGAGCCGGGCATTCGAGACGGACACCAAGGCAATTTCCATTGATGCAAAGAGACCGTTCACGAGAATCAGGATGACTATCGCAACGAGTATCAGCGTCATTGACGACATCTATGCTCTCCGAGACTCAACCATATGGTTCCATGACGCAGCGACGATCTCGATCGTCAGCCCGGCATCATGTCGAACTGCGTTCCCGGCGCCGTGTCCGCCATTTCACTACGGCCCGGGTGGGCATGCCGACGACAATCAGCCCGCTCACCCCTGCGATCGCCCACAGAGACCATTCGGGGAAGAACGAGAAGAGCTTCACCAGGAGTCGGTTCAGGCGGCCTTGCCACACGCTTCGGGTAGTTCTGGCAGTATACTTGGTTATTCGGACATACTTGAGGAATTTCGACGGCCCGGTCTTTTCGAGCAATCGAGTCCCGCCGGCGCCGTATTGGACGGCGCTGTCCATGGCTCTCGCGGCCTGTTTGTCCCCGGGGAATTTTCGGAGGACCTTCAAAGGACTCTGCCCGCCCAATTTCAGGTATTTCCCGATCTTCTTACCATAGACTCCGGCGGCTTTCTCCATCATCTTGATATCGCTTACCCTGCGCGATCTCGACAGGATCACGAGGAGATCCCGTATCTTCAGGCCTTTGACCCGTGAGATGTTGTAGAGCGAGCGGCTCATCGGCTTAATGGGCTTGAGGTTTCCCGTACGGGCAGCCTCTCGGAAGATCTTTGTCAGAGACTTTCGGAGAGAGGCGGGGAGCTTGCCCATTCGCTCGGCCAGTTTCACCGCGGAGAGCGACACCTTTGCCGGCGTGGTCGTTCCACCGGACATGTAGGTGATCACCGAGGCCACGATTCCTACTCCTGCAAGGGCCATCACGAACTCGTCCGGATCTTGTTCGTAGTAGTACTTGTCGAGCGTACCTTTCAGCAGGTCGCGTACGTCGCCCACAATAAAGAAGTCGGACACCGTGGCGGACACCAGCGATTCAGGACAGGCCCCCTTGCCCTTCCAGACACCCTTCAGAAGGTCTTCGGCCCTGAAGGCGTAGGAATTCCGTGTGGTCTTAACCTCCTTGTAGAGCCGTTGCACCTCGGGATTCGTCCGAACGTAATCATAATCCATGAAGTACTCCAGGTACTCCAGCGCTTCGCAATACTCGCCGGCCCTGTAGAGCTTCTCGGCTTCAGGAATGGGGTCGATGCGGTTCAGGGCATAAAACTGTTTCAACAACGCGATCTCGTGCTTTTTCACGAGGACCGTCACCGAGAGCACAAACAGAACCGCCGTGACCAGATAAATCATTGTTTTAATGAATACTTTGGTAAAAAACATCCGCGTGACCCGTTTGGTTCGGGAAGGAAGTGCTCTTCGTCTTTATGGTGCGGCCGTGGGCTTCCGCGCGTAGTGTATCCTCTCTCTACATATAAGACAATTCTCTTCCCGTGCATGAGAAACGTTGCTCGCACCCGCCGCTGAGCCGATTCGCGCTTCTCCTCGTTCGTACGGGCCTTGACGAAAGCGCTCGGCGGAGTCATTATGGTTCCCGTTTCCGCCGGTTTTGCCGGGGCAATGGGCCGATCGCGTCGGAATCGGTTGCGAAACGGCAAAACAACTTGGCATGAAAAGACCCGTTTCAGGCACATTGATAAAAGCATGCGTTCTCAGAGACCAGTGTTGACCGTCCTACCACTTGATAGCCGCGTGTTCGGACTCGCCTTGGTCGTGTTCCTCGTCCTGTTCTCCCGGGGAGTATGGGCGGGGGACCTCGACGGGGCTTATGCCAAACCCGTACAGGTGAGACTTCCCCAATTGCTTGCCGTCTCGAACCCGCTCTCACTCGATTGTCCGATTCTCCCGGCCTGCCCGGGCTGCGAAACGATTCCGCTGCCTCCGCTTCTGGAATCTCCGCCGAAGTCGAAAAGGTCTTCCCCCAAGACCGAAGTGGGCAACGTGACTCTGGGAAGAGGCAAGTATGAGGGCATGGTCCTCATTCCGGCCGGGTCATTCGACATGGGCAGTGAGGAAAACCTGGGTCGGGTCGATGAACGACCGGTCCGCAGAGTGCATTTGAAAGACTTCTACATTGCGAAGCACGAAGTGACGGTACGGGAGTACTGCGATTTTCTCAACGCGAAAGGGAACGCATCACGGGACGGGACGCTTCGCGTGCAGGTCGACAACCCCCACTGTCCGCTCGCGAAGGATGGGGCGTACTTTCAACCGAAACCGGACATGGAGGAGAAACCAATTGTGTGCGTGTCGTGGTACGGAGCCGCGGACTTTGCCGAATGGGCGGGTGGAAGACTACCCACCTCTGCCGAGTGGGAGAAGGCCGCGCTGTTTACTTCGCCGTACCGTCCTGAAGATTTCCTGACGCTGCTGACCCGCGCGGACAGCGTTCCCGTGTCCATCGCTCCTCCCGGCGCGAGCGGCGTAACGGGGATGCTGGGAAATGTGTGGGAATGGTGTTCCGACTGGTACGCAAGAGACGATTACGCCCAGTTGGCCGGCGGGGTGAACCCTACCGGCCCGCCTCTGGGCAGGGAAAAGGTCATCCGAGGAGGTTCATGGGCATCCCCGGAAGCATCCAAGCGAATTCGCAATCGGCACAAAGCATCGCCTCGAGGCTACTTCCGCACCGTTGGGTTTCGCATCGTCAAAGATTGAAAGAGTGGAAGTCGGTAGTCAATTGAGCACAGTCAAGCGAGTCGCGGATCCAAGAGTCAAGAGCGTTCCCGATCTGGTTCGCAAAGAAGCGCTTGCCGCGGGCATCGCTCTTGCCGTGGTGTGTCTCGTGTCTGCTCTGCTCGATGCGCCTCTTCAAGGACCGGCCGATGTGGGGGGACTTGCCGCCTCGGATGTCAAGGCGCCGTGGATTCTGGTAGGAATCCAGGAATTACTGAAATTCCTCCCCGCGTTGACGGCCGGCGTCCTGATGCCTTTTACCGCGGTCTTGATCATCGGAGCAATTCCCTTTCTTCCCGACATACGCGGGCTGCGTCCCATTATGTTTTTCGGAACGACTCTGACTTTCGTCGTGCTGACTGTCCGGGGGTACTTGTCGTGAGCAGCGGCGCTTCCGTGTTCAGGGTCTCGTCGGCTGTAATCCTGGCGACAATGATCGGGATTTTCCTCTTCGTCGAGTATCGGAGAAGCAATCCGGAATGGAAAGTGTACCAGCAACGAGGGGTTGAACTTGCCTTACGGCAGCTCCAGGAAGATTTGGCCAAGACACGGGATCCTGCAGACCAAGAAAAGATCCGCTCCGAAATTGAGACGCTGGAAAAGAGGGAACCAGGCATCATTGAAATTCGTCCTTTTGGAGGAAAACTCGAACTCGAGAGGTGCCTGACCTGCCATTTCGGGATTGAAGACTTGTCCGCATCTCATCCTAATTCGGTGTTCGGGTGCGTCATTTGCCACGGAGGCAACGGACCGGATCTCACCGTGCGAGGCGCGCATCTGGGACTGCGGGGCGGGCGTAATCCCGCGTCGCTGGATTTGGCTCACATCAGTTGCGGATCGTCGGAATCCACCGTGGGAACCTGCCACTCCCGCAGGGAGGATCCTTTGCTCGACCGCACACGCAACGTACCTCGCTCTCTTATGGCCACCAATGCCGGTATTATGAGCATCCTGCGGTACCAGTGGGGTGTGGACGAGACCGTGAAGCCCGCGTACGCAGTCAGGTCGGTGACCGACGGCACCATCGCGTTGGAGGAAATCCCGCCCGAAACTACTCCGGACGGCCGATTCAGCATTGTCGAAAGCCACTTCAGGAAGTTCTGCGCTGCGTGTCATCTCTGGTCCCCGAGGCATCGTGAGAACATGGGTCGCCTTGAAGGCTGCCCCGCGTGCCATGCTCCGTACGAGGAGGGAGGGAGATACAGGGGTGGAGACCCGACGGTGAATCGAAACGAGGTGGGGCATGCCGCGACGCACACCATTACGAACCTGATCCCCGACGACCGCTGCCGGGCCTGCCACAACAGAAGCGGCAGAATAGGGCTGAATTATCATGGGCAGATGGAGAGCGCACAGTACGGGACGCCATTCGTACGAGGAGGCTTGAACGACGAGACGCTCAGCGATGGGAGGTTTTTTCTGCGCCTGACCCCGGATATTCACCATGAGAAAGGGATGGCGTGCATCGACTGCCACACCGGGCAGGACACCATGGGTGACGGCCGCATTCACCTCGAGATGAAAGATCAGATCGAAATCAGATGCGAGGATTGCCACGGGGGCTATACGTCCCCGCCGAAGACGACCGTTGTGAGGAAAGACGATCCTCTCGTGCAAGCCCTCATTCGGAGTTCGCCGCACGTCAAACCGGCCGACGGAGAGGTCATCCTGTTGACGTCAAAAGGTCGGCCGCTGCCCAACGTTTCCCGGAAGGGCGACAAGTTCGTATTGAAAGGAAAGTTGACGGGGAAGGAACATCCGGTAAGCATCATCACGGGCAAGAGGAACGGTCATACCATCAAAGGCCACGAACGGCTTGAATGCGATTCATGCCACAGCGCATGGAGCCCTCAGTGCTACGGGTGCCATCAGGTCCTGGATTTCGGACACGAAGGCCTGGATCATCTCACCGGCCGAAAAACCCCGGGACGTTGGGCAGAAGGCCGCACTTACTTTCGGTTCGAACGAAACATTCTGGGGATCAATTCTCGGGGCAGGATCGGCATCCTCGTTCCAGGATGCCAGGTTTGGAACACGGTCGTGGACCGGCAAGGCAAGGTCATGCCTCCCTACGATTCCAAAATCATGAGGCTGAAGAGCGGACACACATCCGTGGCCATGGGACCGACGCACCCGCACACCAGCCGTACGGAGGTTCCCCGCTGTGTGGACTGCCATCTCGATGCCAAGGCTTTAGGTCTGGGGGAGGGACGTCTCGTCCCTGCAAAGCCGGGCGAGAAACTCGGTACGCAACCGGTCTATGACTCTAAGGGATCGGGCTTGAAGATCGCCTTTCCGATCGACGCGGTGGTGGATACGGATGGAACAGTCCTGCAGGGCACTTCCCACGAGATCTCCCGAGGGTTCAATGCCGAAGAGATCAAGAGGATCGTCGGGATCGGGCCGTGCCTTGCCTGCCATGATCGATACGATGACCCTGTATGGGAGAAACCCGGCCCGTACAGACTGACTCCTGACTGTCGCAGCGCGCTTCGGCGAATGGAAGGGACCACATCGACTTCCGGCGATTAACCGGGGGGGCGTCGACATATGCCTTAAGATAAGCGTCTTGGTCACTCGGTAGCTCTTCACCCGGCATTGAATGAATCACCCGGTTACTCTCAGCCGCCTCTGTCGGGGCGCAGGAGTACGTACGTCCCGGAGGGACGCATGAAAGTAGACCGGTCTTTCAAGGCCGGGCCGGTAAGCCGGAAGGATGGGAAATTCATTTCGGGACAGACCCTTAACTCAGTCCTCGATTCCCCTGCTGGGAATCAACGAAGGCTTTGGTTATCTGCGTGTCCGATAAGGTCGTCCGTTCATAGAGCTGCATGTGGTCAATAAGATCCGCTTCCAACAATTTCCTGAGGACCAATTCGAGTTCTTTGGCGGACAGACCGTACTTTTCCATGAGCAGGGTATCCCCGGTACCTGCGCACACATCTCGTGCCACTTGCTTTGCCTTAATCTTCCGCTTCTCCATGATATCTACCCCCCCCCGGAAAAGACTTTTCCTTAGACGCTCTTTTCTTCAAAGCCGGGCAATCACTTGCCGGCTTCGTTCAACGCCCTCTTCAATACAGGAGAATACTTCCATGTGACAACGCGTCGAGAGTCGAGCACCAGTTCCTCACCTGTTTGAGGATTTCTTCCCCTCCGGGCCCGCTTGTTTCTCACCATCCACTTTCCGAACCCGGTAATCATGACCTCTTCACCCTCAATCAAGCTGGTTCTCACAACACCGATGAGTTTGTCCACGATGTCCCGGGCCTCACCCGTCAGGAATCCGCAGTCGTCGGCTACTTTCTTGGCCAAGTGAGCTTTCGTCAACGTCATCATACCTCTCCCTCAAATTCACGAAAGTGAAAAGCCACAAAACGAGTCGACACGATAGCACATTGCTGCAACGATATCAAATAATTGTAGCCTCCGTGCGATGCACGAGCGGATTCACGGCGGCTTGCTTCCACCCGGTGCGTACCGACGAACCGGCAGAGCTTCCACCTTTCCCGTCAGTGGATGACCGGAACGTTGCAGAAGCTGTTACACATTGCAACACCAGACATGGGTACCGGAAACCCTTTGTGAAGCCGATAGCGCATCAGCAAAGGGTTATTGAATCCAAACCGTTGCAGTTCGCAACAGCCGGAGGTCGGCTCGCGGTTGTCCCACGGGATTTCGTGAAAACAAATTTGCCTCGGCGGTCACTCACGGACGCGCGACACGCCGCGTTGCGAAAGACCCGATGAGAAGGCAATTGGTCGTATTACTCAGTCAAATCAAGGAGTTTGGTTCGCCTCACGTGCACCGACAGATTGAACGTTGAGTTCTTCCGCGGCACAAGAGAATGGTTACGAACGGTATTTCTCGGTTCGTGGTTGTTGGCATGATTCTTGGATAGTCTATCGGGCAAGAGCGTGAAAGTAAACGGTACAACCGATTTCACATATCACCCCATAAGGAAGCATTGAAAGGAGTCGCAGCCATGAAGACGCAAGAATACATCGAGATCGCAGAGCAGAGGATCCCGCCGGTGTCCATCGACCCGAGGGAATTCAAGGATGTGGACCATCCCAGCCCGGATCTGTTGCCCGATCGAGAAGCGAACGAACTCATCCTCGCTGCTCGGGTCGAAGCCAGACTCCGTAAAGAGGTCTATCCATGCGACGTAGTGAGTTTTCAGGACGGATTCTTCACCGTTGACGTGGAAGCGCCTTTGCTCTGGGAAGGTACCCTGGTTGAGAAATACAACCGAGCTGTAGAAGGCATGGACGGAGTCAAGGGAATCAGAGTGCACATTCGTCCGGAGAGCATGTACGGTTTGGGGTAACCCCGGAAATCTTATCGACTGCACATCGTCCGATACAAGATCAAACCCGCGGACAACCCACGGCATTCAGGAAACGGTTATCGCCTGGTTGCCGTGGTTTTTTATTTGGGCCGAGACCGCCCTGGGGTCCCTGCGCCGCTCTCTTCTCCGAGAACTCCCGATGGTCGCCGATACGGTGGTCTATCCGGGAAACGCAAGGCTCATTGCGATCCCGATACCAAATGACAGGATCAAGGCCGTTCCCGCATGAGAGAGGATGCCCCATCTTCTGGGTATATGCCCCCTGGGTGAAGATCGACCGAGACGGTACATGGTGATCAACGACCAGAGGCAACCGCATGCGAGGAGCAGGTATTGAATGATGCCGATGACGTTCGAGGGTACGGTGGGGCGCGCATCCGCCAGGAACTCGATTCGGAAGTATTGCCCCAATAAACCCAACAGCGTGGGGCCGAGCGTAAGAAGATAGTACGCATGGAACGCCAGGAATGCCCCGCCGGTAAGGGGAAGCAGGGCCAGCGCAAACCGTGAGTAGTTTTCCCAAAAACTCTCTCTGAATGCGCGATACGATATCGATGCTGCGGCAACGGCCATGAGATTCACGATCGCGATCGATGCGACGTATACCAAGGTGAAGGTGAAGCCGCGAGACCCCGGCATCCACGTAACAAGCTGATCGAAGCCGGGAATTCGGGTCGCGATGTCGCTCAAGAGAGCCGCATTCAACGAAAGCACCAAGAAACCCGTACCGCTCCTCACATATCGAGACTCAACGAGTTCCTCTCCCGGAATCCTCACATAGAGCCTGACCGCGTCAAAAGGGCAGTTCTTCACACAATTGCCGCAGACTTTGCAGAACTGGTTACTGTGAAGCGTTGCCGCCACCTGACCGAACGGACAACCTTCCGTGTTGGGCGTGCCGAAATAGCACTCATGTCCCCCGCACTTCGAAAGGCACACACGGCTGTCGGCCCTCAGCGCAAGGACCGAGGTCCTGGCAAAGAGTCCGGTGATCCCGCCCAGCGGACACAGGTACCGGCACCACGTTTGGCGTGCAAAGAGCGTATTGAGAAGCAATGCCGTCAGGAACATCGTCAGCAAAAGCAGACCCAATTTGAACGGTGAACTTCGGATATCGGTGACGTTCTCCAGCCAAATGATGAATAGAATGCCGCCCGCGATGAGAAAATCACTGCGCCGCCGCAACGGTTCGGGAAACGGAAACTCGAGCGACACGAGCCTCTGAGCCTGCTTGCTCAATGCGCCGATCGCGCAAATACTGCACGACAATCTGGCGCCCAAGAACGCTCCGATGATGACCCCGGGCCACGCAAGCGACCACATGATCACCGCGCCGAGGTTCTTGGTCGGGTCGGGAGGCCCCAAGAACAGAAGCAGTACAATGCCCAGGAATATGGGAACGAACGCGCTCTGAAGGATCGGCGGGAACAGAGGACTGAGCATTACTTGCCTGATTAACGGGATCTTGAGAAGGTCGTACAGGCCCGAGCCCCCCGAAGGCAAGGCTTCAAACGTGAGATCCTGTCTCCTGACCGACTCGCCCGGCGCTACGAGTGCGGCGCGTCGCATCGCATTGGCAAGTTCCAGATCGTTACCCGGCCACGAATAGTCCACCATGGCCTCGACAGTGAGATCCTGGAGTGTTGGAGGCGGTCGCCCCATCTCACGTGCATAATGCCCGAGGTAGTGTGCGGCAATTGCCGGCACCTGATCGCGTCTTTCTCTTAATGGTGGAATAATCAGAGCATTTCTTTCGAGCTCGCTCAGAAGCGGATGACGATCGGTACGGTACCGGGAAGGACTGACTTCGGTGGTGCAAATGAGGCGCACGTTCACCTTTGTGAGACGGCCTGCGCCCACGGGGCAGAACCATGAGGTTCTCCAGGCATCCAGGAGTCTTTGCTGACAGACGGCACTCAAGAGGTGTGCATCTCGCACAAAAAGGGTGCCTTCATCCGCAAGGTGAAGATGCCCGTGCACGAGTTTCGACGACCCTTCAGGCCCTCCCGTCTCATATCCAAAGATAGCCTTCATTTGCTCCAGAGAGGGCCCTTCCTTGATGCGGTCCGAATTGAGCTCGCTCGAACGGAACTGTGATTCCGTTGCGAGGTTTCGAGCATCGACGGGTACAAAGACTTCCTTGTGGCTCTGTGCCGCTTCAAATATTGCGTACGCAATCATTTCCTTGCCCACGCCGTTCTCGCCTACGATGAGGACCGACTCCCCGGACAAGGCCAGGGCTTGAAAGCGACGGAAGACTTCTTCAGGAAGTCCCGGATGTGAAGGATAGGAACAGACGGCAATTGAGTCGGCGCCTTCGAGGTGGGCCGGACGGGAAAATTCCTTGCGGTCTCTCCCAATGAGCTTCTTACCCAAACACTTGAGAAGAGCTACCGTAAGCTCTGGATTTTCCCTGAGAATACGTTGAAAATCGTCCAGTGGGACCGCCAACAACCGTGACGGCTCGGAGGCCACGATGTGTGCATCCGCGGGCCGGCGCCGACCGGTAAGGAACTCGATGTCGCCGAACACGTCGCCCGGCTCCAGGCTCTCAACAATTACCTCTTGTACGGCCCGAAACCCTACCACCACCTCGGCTCTGCCGGACAAGACACAGTGTACCGTGCCCCCGGAATCTCTCGTTCCCGGTACGGGTTCCCCCGCGTCGATTTCCATCAGTCTTGCGCTTCCCTCCATCAGTCGCTGCAGAAGATCCGGCACATCTTTTGGTTCCTGAAGTCCGGATTGCGGGGGGGTCTTCTCAATTCCCATGCGTTCAATCCCTCATGCCGAATTGGGAAACCGATGCTTGCGGGGGGCCCGATTCGCGCTCTTCTCCCCTGACGGAGATCACCGTGACGCCGAGTTCTTGGATGATGCCGGCACCGCGGTTTTCCTCACAACAGCGCGCGAAGGAAATCATTATCATGGAAAACCGCTTGGTCTGCAAGGTCGTCTCACTCACGAAATGTTGAACACCGGGCGCGCAACGCTCCTGGGATACGAAACAGTTTCCGTGTGTGCTCGCACAAGAAACCGGAACGGTGAAATCATCGCTACTTGCCCAAAAAGACGTTCATTTCCGGAATCCGAGTGTACCATTCCGACCGTGTCCGGTCAACCATGACATTTTTCACCTCTCACTCGTAAACCTTCCCGATTCTCGGAGATTTTCCGATTCGATTTCAATAGGTTATCCGTGTCTCCAACCAGCGCGCGGGGCATGCAGCAGCTGTTGCGATCATCCGTTGTGCGCCAAAACCGGGAGTTTCATCTTCTCAACAGATTGTGCACCGACTTGAGATACATTCCCCCGTCTGGTATCGTGAAACCGTCTTGCTCCATGGAGGGATTTCGGTTCATTGAGGGAGGGCAACTCATGCGCATGACCAATGCCGGTTTGGATATGTCCCATAGAGTCCGGAGCCCCTTTTCGTTTATCACCTGGCTTTTTCTTGAACTCACGCCGGTGGACACGTCAGTCCATCTCTCAGATGCCGCGAATCCGAGGCCCCTGGGCCGGGAGGGTTTCCCATAGGAGGACGCCAAACGTGAGCGACACATACGTGGTTTCGGAATCCATCGGGGACTGGCTGGATAAGGCCGGTCAAATGTTCCTGCACCTGGATGAAAGTTTCGTGGTTGTCTCTGCAAACGACCGGATGAAGAGCAGTTTCGGTGATCCGGTCGGCAAGCGGTGTCACCGATTTCTTGCGGGCAACGAGGAACTATGCACGAACTGTCCCGTGAAGAGAGCATTTGGGGGAGAAAAAGAGGCTTCGGGAGAATATCTGAGGAAAGATCTGAACGGGCGAGACCGTTGGGTCCGGGTGACCACGGTACCGATCAGGGATGCACGGGGCGCAGTTGAAGGGGCGACCGTGCTCCTGTTGGACGTAACGGAGAGAAAAGACAGCGAGTCAAGATTGACCGAGTCCGCGGCTCTTTTGGATACGCTGGTTCAGCAGGCTCCCGACATCATTTTTTCTCTTGATTCCGCCGGGCGCTTCACATTCGTGAATGCCCAGGTCGAGACGTTCCTGGGATACCCCGCTCGAGAAATGCTGCACACGCCTTTATGGGCTCATGCGATACCTGAACATCGTTCGCAAGCCAAGACCCTCCTCGATTGTGCGCCGGATGCCGTCTGGGACCGGGAAATGAATGTTCTGTGTGCTTCGGGCGAACGGAAATATGTCCGGGTTCGATGTCGACCTACGTTGGACGAGTCCGGCACGATCGTCCGATTCAGTTGCACCATGAGGGACCGAACGCGGCAACGAATACTGGAAGAGGAGCTGGATGAGTATCGGGAATCCTTGAGCGAATCCGAGCTTCGGTACCGCAGGATCGTTGACGAGATACCGGACGTACTTTTCACCCTGGACCCTGCGGCCGGCTTTACTTTTCTTAACGGCCTCGTGGAGGATCTGCTCGGGTATCCGGTGGAGGAACTGCTGGGCACCCCCTTGTGGGATCATGTGGCGCCGGACAGCCGTTCACAGGCCAAGACGCTGCTTGATACCGCGGCAGGCGCGATATGGGACGAAAAACTGTACTTGCTCGACTCAAAGGCGCGACGAAAGTACGTCCGGATTCGATGTAAGGCCTGCGCTCTATCCGACGGAACCATAGAGATGTTCGAGGGAACCATTCGGGACAGAACCCGTGAACGGGAACTGGAGGAGTCCGTCAAGACCTTTCAGGAGTCTCTTAAGAAGTCGGAAGAGAGATACAGGAATCTTGTTGAACGAGTCCCCGACATCATCTTTTCGCTTGATGCCGAAGGGCGATTCACGTTTCTCAATTCGGAGGCCGAGCGTTGCCTCAGGTACCGGATTCCGGAAATACTGGGTACCCCGCTCTGGGACTATGTCGTCCCGGAGAATCGGAACGCAGCGAGGACGATCCTGGACGCGGTGCCCGACACGGTTTGGGATGTGGAGCTGACCGTGTTGGATGCGCTGGGAACCCCGAAGCTTGTTCGAATACGATGCAACGCTTCGCACACCGAGGAAGGTTCTCTCGAGGGTTTCGAGGGGGTCATGCGCGACAGAACCGCTCTGCAGAAGCTCAGAGAACAAGTACGGATCTACCAGGACTCGTTGCGGGAATCGGAACGCCGATATCGCACCCTGGTGGAGCAGGTTCCGGATGTCATATTCTCTATGGATCCTTCGGGGCGTTTCACATTCGTCAACCCCCAGATTCAGCCTTTTCTGGGCTACGCGCCGCATGACATGCTGGGCAAGGAACTCGGGGAATTTGCCGCGCCGGAGGACAGGGCTCTCACCCAAACTCTCGTACAAATGAGCCCGCAGACGGTTTGGGATGAGGAAATGGCTCTGGTTACCGCAACATCGGGGACCAAATGGGCGCGGGTCCGGTGCAAGTCTTTCTTCACCGAACAGGGTCGCGTCACGGGATTTGAAGGAGTGATGCGGGACATTACGATCCGCAAGACCCTGGAAGAGGATCTCAAGGCGTCGAAGGAAGATCTTCTGGACAAGATCAAGATCATCGACGACCTGTACGAACATCTCATCCAATCGGAAAAATCCAAGGCCATTGCCGAGCATACGGCGGAAGTGGCGCATGAACTGAGACAACCTCTTGCCATTATAGGCGGGTTTGCTCGGAGAATGTCCAGACAAATGGAACGGTGCAAGAAACTCGACCTCGATACACAGCGGGATTGTTTCCACACCATCATTCGAGAAGTGCAAAGGTTGGAGCGAATCCTCAACGGCCTGATAGACTTCACGAAGCCCAAAACCCTACAGCTGGAAAAGGTCGATCCCAATGACCTGATAGAGGAGATACTTCATATCAATGAAGAACGAATCAACGAAAAGGACCTGAGCCTCGAACTGCAAATGAGTGACGAAATAGGAGAGATCCTTGTCGACCCGGACCGTTTCCAGCAGGCTGTCCGAAATCTCGTTGCCAACGCAATCGAGGCTGCGGACCAGGGCGGCGTCATCGGCATCTTCACGGGCGTGTCCAGCCCGAGTGACAGAGCGCAGGAAACGGGACAACTGGAATCCGGATCCTATTTCGAGTTGCGGGTCCGGAACACTGGTACTGAGATTCCTCACGACATGTTACACAAGATTTTCGACCCGTTTTATACCACCAAGGAACACGGCATTGGACTTGGGCTGACGGTCGTCAGGAAGATTGTCGAAGGTCACAAGGGTTCCATATCGGTGAAATCCGATGGACGAGGCAACGTGTTCACCATTTGGATTCCCATGAGGTCGCCGCATACCGACCGTCATTGATGAAAGGAGGCAACGGATGGATTGGTACAAACTCGGAATTGAGGAGGCACTTGAGAAGCTGAAGACCTCCGAACGCGGTTTGGCCAATGATGAAATTGAACAGCGGCTGAAGCGCTTCGGCCCCAATAGGCTTCCCGAGGAGGCGGGGGTGAGCAGGGTCAAGATCTTGCTCCACCAGTTCGCGAGTCCCCTCATATACATGCTGATAATCGCCGCCGTGGTCACCGCTCTCCTTCAAGAATACAAAGATACCTTCGTGATTTTCGCGGTCATCGTGCTGAATGCGGTCATCGGGTACGTGCAGGAGTTCAAGGCTGAGGAGAGCATCAGCGCACTGAAGAAGATCATGGTACCGCGGGCTCTCGTTGTGAGGAACGGTAAGAAAACTGAGATTGACAGCGAGAACTTGGTACCCGGCGACGTGGTTCTGCTTGAGTCCGGCAACAGGGTGCCCGCTGACCTGAGATTGATTAAGACGATTGAGGCGAAAGTCGACGAATCAATCCTCACCGGAGAGTCGCTCCCCGTTGAGAAGACGACGGACGCGATCGGAGAGGACAACCTGACGCCCGGCGACCGGAAGAATATGGCCTTTATGGGCACCGCGGTCGTGAGCGGTCGGATACGAGGCGTGGTGGTGGAAACCGGATCCGGCACCGTTCTCGGTTCCATCTCGGAACGGGTCAGGGAGATCGGGGTTACCAGAGCGCCCTTACAGGCTAAATTCGACAGGTTTGCCAACATCATAGGCATCATCGTACTTTCCGCGGCCTCCGTGCTCCTGCTGCTCGGAATCTTGATCGGAGAGAACCTCAAAGACATATTCATGACGGCCGTGGCAGCTGCGGTAGCCACCATCCCGGAAGGCCTGCCTGTGGTGGTGACCATTGCTTTGGCCATCAGCGTGGCCCGCATGGCCCGCAATCATTCCATCATCAGAAAACTTCCTGCGGTCGAAACCCTGGGGAGCACGACGGTTATCTGTTCGGACAAGACCGGAACTCTGACCAGGAACGAAATGACCGTCAAACAGATCTATGACGGAGCCCATGTCTACGAGGTGACCGGAAGCGGTTACGAGCCTTCGGGAGAGATACTGGCCCAATGGCTGCAAGTAAAGCCGGCGGAGCTGGATAGTGTCCGGAAGGTCTTGCGGATTGGTCTGCTGTGCAATGAATCGAGGATCGTTCAAGAAGATAACGCCTACCGGGTTCAGGGCGATCCCACCGAAGGCGCGCTCATCGTGGCCGCCATGAAATCCGGACTTGATCCGGAGGAAGAAGGCCAAAGGTATCGCCAAATTTCCATGGTGCCGTTCGAGTCCGAACGGGGGTACATGGCCACCCTTCACGAACACGACGGGAGCACACTGATTTACGTCAAAGGCGCTCCCGAACAGGTCGTCTCCATGTGCACGGCCTGCATGGCAGGGGATGGCGAGGGAATGCGTACCATCATGGAGGTTGCGGAGAACCTGGCCAAAGACGGGCTCCGCGTGCTTGCCATGGCCTACAAGGAAGCTCCCGCGGATATGCAAGAGCTGACCCCCGATCAGATACGGTCGGATCTTACGGTGGCCGGACTACAAGGAATGATGGATCCCCCGCGGGCGGAAGCCATTGAGGCCGTGGAAGGATGCCGGCGCGCGGGAATCCGTGTCGTCATGATAACGGGCGACCATGCAATTACCGCTCAAGCCGTCGCAAAGATCGTTGGGATCGCCCGTGGGGATGAAGAAGTCCTCACCGGGCGGGACCTGGAGACCATGACCGACGATGAACTGTTCCAAAAGGTGAAAAACGTTTCCATCTATGCCCGAGTCTCGCCCGAGCATAAGCTGCGCATCACGCGACAGCTCATTGAACACGGTGAAATCGTTGCGGTCACCGGGGACGGGGTCAATGATGCCCCCGCTCTGAAAGCCGCACATATTGGAGTGGCCATGGGGAAGACCGGAACCGACGTGGCCAAAGAAGCCTCGGACATGGTCGTGACGGATGACAATTTCGCAAGCATTTTCGCTGCAGTCAAAGAAGGGCGAATCGTTTTCGACAACATTCGCAAGGTCACGTTTTTTCTTGTGCCCACGGGTGTCGCCGCGATTCTTTCCATCATCGGCACGGTCGTCATGGGACTGCCCATTCCGTACGTTCCCGCGCAACTCTTGTGGGTAAACCTGGTGACGAACGGATTGCAGGATGTTGCCTTGGCCTTTGAACCCGGCGAGAAAGACGTTGCCGAAAGGCCGCCCAGAGACCCGCGAGAAGGCATCATGTCCCGTGTTCTCATCGAGAGAACAATCGTGGTGGGGCTGATCATCGCCGCGGGAGTCGTGTATAATTTCGCTTCGGCCCTTCAGCAAGGTGAATCGCTGGAAAAGGCGAGAACCGTGGCCGTCACGACCATGGTATTCTTTCAGTTTTTCCAGGCGTGGAACAGTCGGTCCGAGTTCCGGTCGATCTTTCGAGTTGACCCAACGAGCAATCCGTTCCTGCTTTATGCGCTTCTCGCGGCGGTGTGTGCACAGGTTGCCTTTGTCTATGTCTCGGCCCTCCAATGGGTGTTCCGAACCGAGGCCTTGTACTTCATGGATTGGGTGGAAATTATCGGTGTTTCCTCCACGGTAATTGTCGCGGTGGAAATCGAAAAATGGCTGAGAAGAAGATCCTTGAACGCGTAACCATATTCACTTCTTCCTTGACAAGGGACTTGGGGTGGTTCTAGAATGCTTCTTTAAAGAGAATAGTTCTCTTAAGAGAACACATCACGGCAGGGGCGCTAAGTGAAGACCGCTGCATCAGAAGCCACTCAAAGGAATCTCTCGGCGACGTCGACCGTGCCTGTTTACACGAGATCTCTCTCGTTAACCTGACCAGCCTTGGCGAAATGGATTCAGATAACAAAGGAGGAAACTTCATGAATGAAGACAGCAAATGCCCGGTAACCGGCAGAGCAGACAGTCAAGCAACCGGCAGAGCCAGGTCGAACCGGGACTGGTGGCCGAACCAGTTGGACCTCAGGATTCTTCATCAGCACTCTCACATGAGCAATCCGATGGGCAGGGAGTTCAACTACGCCGAAGAATTCAAGAAACTCGACCTGGAGTCCGTAAAGAAGGATCTCTATGCGCTGATGACCGACTCGCAGGAGTGGTGGCCGGCCGATTACGGTCACTACGGGGGGCTCTTCATCCGGATGGCGTGGCACAGTGCAGGCACCTACCGCATGGGCGACGGCCGCGGCGGCGGGGGGTCCGGCGCTCAGCGCTTAGCGCCCATCAACAGCTGGCCGGACAACGTGAACCTCGACAAGGCGCGCCGGCTGCTTTGGCCGATCAAGCAGAAATACGGCAAGAAGATCTCATGGGCCGATCTTATGATCCTCGCCGGCAACTGCGCGCTCGAGTCGATGGGATTCAAGACCTTCGGCTTCGGCGGCGGCCGCGAGGACGTCTGGGAACCCGAGGAGGACATCTACTGGGGCGGCGAGGACACCTGGCTCGACGACAAGCGCTACTCAGGTGACCGCGATCTCGAGAACCCGCTTGCCGCCGTGCAGATGGGCCTGATCTACGTGAACCCGGAAGGGCCGAACGGTAATCCGGACCCGGTCGCTTCGGGCCGCGACGTCCGCGAGACGTTCGCGCGCATGGCCATGAACGACGAAGAGACCGTCGCGCTCGTCGCGGGAGGACACACGTTCGGCAAATGTCACGGTGCCGGCGATGCGTCGCATGTGGGGCCTGAGCCCGAGGCCGCCCCCATCGAGGAACAGGGCCTCGGCTGGAGAAGTGGCTTCGGCAGCGGCAAGGGCGGCGATACGATCGGCAGCGGCATCGAGGGCGCCTGGAAGCCGAACCCCACCAAGTGGGACATGGGCTATCTGAACGTGCTGTTCAAATACGAGTGGGAGCTGGTCAAGAGCCCGGCCGGCGCGCATCAGTGGCTGGCCAAGGACGTGGCCGAAGAGGACATGGTGGTTGACGCGCACGACCCGTCGAAGAAGCACCGACCGATGATGACCACGGCTGACCTCTCCCTTCGCTACGACCCGATCTACGAGCCGATCGCGCGACGTTACCAACAGAACCCCGAGGAATTCGCGGACGCCTTTGCCCGCGCGTGGTTCAAGCTGACGCACCGCGACATGGGCCCTCGCGCGCGCTATCTCGGTGCGGAGGTCCCGGCCGAGGAACTGATCTGGCAAGACCCGGTGCCCGCAGTCGATCACGAGCTGATCGACGCGCAGGACATCGCAGAGCTTAAGAGTAAGATCCTTGCCTCGGGCCTGTCCATCTCGGAACTGGTCTCGACCGCCTGGGCGTCGGCATCCACGTTCCGTGGCTCCGACAAGCGCGGCGGTGCCAACGGGGCGCGCATTCGTCTCGTGCCGCAAAAGGATTGGGAAGTCAACCAGCCGGCCCGACTGAAGACTGTGCTGCAGACTCTTGAGGGAATCCAAAAGGAGTTCAACAGCGCTCAGTCCGACGGGAAGAAGGTGTCACTCGCCGACTTGATTGTCTTGGGTGGATGCGCAGGTGTCGAGCAAGCTGCAAAGAATGCCGGTCACGATGTGACCGTTCCCTTCACGCCCGGACGCACGGATGCGTCGCAGGAGCACACCGAAGTGGAGTCGTTCGCTGTACTCGAACCGGCTGCAGACGGATTCCGTAACTACCTCAAGACCAAATACGCGGTATCGGCAGAGGAACTGCTGGTCGATCGCGCGCAACTGCTGACGCTGACCGCTCCCGAGATGACGGTTCTCGTCGGCGGAATGCGCGTCTTGAACGCCAACTTCGGGCAGTCCCCGCACGGCGTTTTCACCAAGCGGCCGGAAGCGCTCACCAATGACTTCTTCGTGAATCTGCTCGACATGAGCACGACGTGGCAGGCAACCTCGGAAGACGAAAACGTGTTCGAAGGCCGTGATCGCGCAACAGGCGAACTCAAGTGGACAGGCACCCGTGTCGACCTCATCTTCGGTTCGAACTCTCAACTCCGGGCCTTGGCGGAAGTTTACGGATGCGAGGACTCACAGGAGAAGTTCCTGCACGACTTTGTCGCGGTGTGGAACAAGGTCATGAACCTTGACCGGTTCGACCTCGCCCGATCGTAGCATAAACGTCTTCGAGGGCTTCTGAAGCGTATTCTGTACTGCACATCGGATGATCGGGAAGCGATGGCCGCCACGAGTTACCGGATTTCTTGAACCTCCACGGTGGCCGGCGGCAACACATGAGGGCGGCGTTTCACTACAATCTGAAGCGCCGCCCTTTCTTT
Organism: Desulfomonilaceae bacterium; assembly: GCA_031082285.1. GTDB lineage: Bacteria > Desulfobacterota > Desulfomonilia > Desulfomonilales > Desulfomonilaceae > JAVHLK01. Next base: position 8,530 of record JAVHLK010000057.1, on the reverse strand, counting down.
GGGTCCCTGCAGGCTGCCGGCAATGGAATTGGAGCTAAGAACACATAACGCTCGACAACAAGGATTTCCCAGGCGGAAGGCTCGACGCGCCGGCAAGAAAGCCCAAGGCTCCACAGACTTGATTGACGAGCAGACGGCTTGATCCTGTCGAAACTGTCTCAAAACTCCCGAACCGGAAAGAATCCTGGCACGCCCCCCACTGTCCCCAGCGTCTTGGCGGGATAATGATGGGGAAAAATCCGTATTCCAGAACCAAAGAAGATCAGACCGGCCGAAATCCGTGCCGGCCGATAGGCCTTTGCTTCTCGAAGCCCTGCGTGTAGAATCGTCTCCACCACGTGAAACTCGTTCGGGAGGGGTTCGATTGAATCGCTTTACACAAGAGCTGGGCAGGGTGTGCCGTGAATATCTCCTGCAGGAGAAGTGGTTGATCTCCCCTTCCCTCCGGGTCGGTCACCAGTGGCTCAATGCGGTCGCGCGACACGTGGCCCCGGCAATGAACGTACGGATCAAGACATTCAAAGGCATGGCGGTCGATGTGGCCGGTCCGGCCATGGCTCGGTCCGGGGTGTCGCTGGTATCCGACCTGGGCGCCTCAATCCTTGTGGATCGGATTCTCACCCGCTTGAGAAGCGAAGCCTCGAGTTACTTCGCATCACTCCCGGCGAGCCCCAGCCTCTCCCGCACCATGTTCGCCGCGGTCAAGGCCTTGAGACTGGCCGGCATGAGTGCCGACCAAATCAACCCCGAAAGCTTTGAAACGACTCAGAAGGGCCGGGAAATCGTCACCGTGCTCAACGAGTATGTGGAGACACTTCGACACGAGAACCTGGTGGATTATGCGGACGTGCTTGCACTGGCAACCGACGAGTTGAGAAACGATCCCGCTCGCATCGATCCCGAAACACTCGTGCTCCTGCCCGAGGATGCGGACCTCACCGGACGGGAGAAGTCCCTGGTGAAGGCTCTCAATCCACGCAGCATCATAACCCTGCCCGTGGACTCGGTGCAGACAATTGGCGTCACGTCGGGTGAACCTAGTAGAACGATTCATAACTGCCCTCACCCCACCCCTCTCCCGGAGGGCGAGGGAGCAAGCGGATTTGGTGCATCGAGAAATGCGGCGCCCAATACGGAGCATTTTACGAGTTCGGACGCCGGGCTGCTCGCATGGGTCTTGCTCCCGACCGAGGCCCCGGAGGCCCGTGGGGACGGTTCGGCCGACATCTTCCATGCAGTGGGCGAATGCAACGAAGTCAGAGAGGTCTTGCGACGGGTCGTATCGACAGGTTGCCGATTTGACGAGGTGGAACTGCTCCACACGGACCGCGACGTCTACGTGCCGCTCGTGTATGAAACGCTCATGCAGGTGCTCCGCGATCCCAAGTTCGACGACGCGGGCCTTCCCGTCACCTTCGCGGAAGGCATTCCTTCAACCTATTCCCGTCCCGGCCGGGCGCTCACAGCCTGGGTCGAGTGGATGCAGGGAGACTTTCGCAAGGACACGTTGATCAAGATGCTCGAGGATGGGCTCTTGAAAATACCCTCGGATTCGGATCCGCATGCGTTTTCACGCCTGGCCGCGATCCTGAGACAAACACCCGTGGCCGCGGGACGCGACGGGTATCTTCCCAAACTCGAGGCACGAGTTGCACGTGAGACCGCCTCCGATAGCGGTACATCCGGACCTTCTTCGGACGATAGCCGTCAGCATGAGCCTCCCGAGGACGGTACGGCACGGTGCCCGCAAGACGGGCAAACGCTCCGAGATCTCGTCGATATCCTGCTTCAAGCCTCGCCCGGAACGGACGCCCCGCCCCCGGAACTTCTTCGCGCGGCTGAGAAGTTCATCGAGGACGTGTGCCGCACATCCGACGAGTTGGACAACTATGCCGCTTTGGCGCTGCTGGATCGGATCCGGGAACTCACACGGTGGGTGGAGGAAGATTCCGCTGCGTTGAGCCTTGACACGGCCGAGTGGCTGAAGGACCTTCCTCGCAATGTTCGGGTGGGGGGCAGCGGCCCGCGACCGGGCTGCCTTCACGTCGATCACGTCCTTTCCGGAGGACATTCCGGCAGAAGCAACACCTTCATTATCGGGTTGGACGACGGACGATTTCCCGGGGCCGGCCTCAACGATCCCCTGTTGCTCGATCATGAACGTGAGCGGCTTTCCGCGGAGCTTCCAAAGGCCTCATCGAACCTCAGAAGAAAACTGGAGGGATTTGCGGGACTGTGTGCCCGGCTGCGCGGCACCGTCACTCTCGGCTTTGCCGGCTTGGACCTGGTCGAGAATCGGCAGCTCTTCCCCAGTTCCGTGGTCTTTTCCGCATACCGGATTCTGTCCAACAACCGGGAAGCCGATCAGGGGGACATGATGCGCCGGCTGTCCGCGCCGGCTTCTTTTGTCGCGGAGACTCCGGACAGATCCTTGGACGGCTTCGAATGGCGGCTCAACCATCTTTGCCGCGCGCGGGTGTCAAACGTGCATGAGATACTCGACCGCTTCCATCCACATTTGAGTCGAGGCGCACGGGCCTCGGCGGAAAGGGCTTCGGACGTCTTTACCATCTACGATGGGCTGCTCCCCTCCCCTCCCGACGACCTGGACCCCTTCTCGCCCAACGGTCCGGTCATGTCTTCCAGCCGATTGGAAACCATAGGCGCGTGCCCCTTGAGGTTCTTCTTCGCGTATGTACTGAAAATCCGGCCGCGTGAAGAAGTATCCATCGATCCGGAGCGCTGGTTGGATCCTCTGCAATTCGGCACGCTCATGCACGAGGTGTTCTACAGTTTCATGAGCGAAGTCATCCGGCGGAAGGTTCGGCCGACATTCGAGCAGGACAACGGTCGGTTGCTTGACATTCTCATGAATCAGGTCGAGCGTTTCGCGGATCTCTCCCCTCCTCCGGGACCGAGCGCGTTTCGGCGTCAGCTCTTGATGCTGACCCGGGCCGCGGTGATATTCCTCGTGGAGGAAGAGTTGGCGACCCGCAGCAGTTGGCCGGTGTTCCTCGAAGCCTCCATAGGAATGCCCTCGGACGGAAAGTCAACCGGTCTGGACATGAAGGAACCCATGCCGATCCGCCTGCCCGGAGGCCGCACCATCAGGGCTCGTGCCAGGATCGACCGTGTCGACATACTTGGGGATGGATCCGACCGGGTCTTCGCGGTATGGGACTACAAAAGCGGCAGTACGATGAAATACGAAGACCGTGACCCTTTCGGACAAGGCAGGATCGTCCAGCACGCGCTGTACCTGGAAATCGTGGCCGCGGCCCTGAGGAAGAGGGTTGACGCGTCCGCAAAGGTGTCCCATTTCGGGTATTTCTTTCCCGGCAGTCGCAGTTCCGGGGCCCGCATAATCCGTCGGCCGGATGACCGGGAAACGGCTTTGCGGATCGTGGAGAGGTTGTGCGCCACGGTAGCCCAAGGCTGCTTCCCGGCAACCGACGATTTCAAGAGAGACTGTACTTTCTGCGACTATGCAGTCATCTGCGACGATCTCGAGGCCGTCGCGGCCTCATCGAAACGCAAACTGGAGAACATGAAGAACGCGAATTTGGAACCCATGAGGGAGTTGAGAAACAGTGGCAACAACGCATCATCTCGTTCCGCCCGATGAAGACCAACGGAACATCATCCGATCGGAGCTGGATACCACCTTGCTCGTGGAGGCTGCGGCCGGCACCGGTAAGACCACGGGCATGGTCAACCGCATGGTGAACCTTCTGGCCGCGGGAAAATGCTCCGTGGACACGCTTGCCGCGGTCACATTCACCAGAAAGGCCGCGGCTGAACTGCGGTCCCGCTTTCAGATCGAGCTCGAGAAAGCGTGCCGCGAAGCGACTCTTTCTTCACGGGGCCTTCTGCGGAATGCACTGGAAGGCATGGAACGGTGCTTCATCGGAACAATCCACTCATTTTGCGCACGCATGCTCAGAGAGAGGCCGGTGGAAGCCGGTGTGGATCTCGAGTTCGAAGAGATGGACGATGCGGAGGACGACGCGCTGCGAAGACATGCATGGGCCGTGTACGTCAACAGCCTCTATGCATCGGGACACCCCATTCTTGAGGAACTGGAGGACCTGGGAATCGAGGTCGGCCGGTTGGGGTACACGTTTCGGAAGATCGCGGATTACCTCGATGTGGACGAATGGCCCGCGTCGGCCGTGCCGGCCCCGGACCTGACCCACGCAATGGACTCGCTCGCGGATCTCGTCCGTCACATGGAACAGGCCGCGGCCCTGTTTCCCGAATCGCCCGGAACGGACCCGTTGATGCCCAAGTACCGCATCGTTCCTCTGATGTTCCGGCAGGCACGGAGGACCGGACGAACCTCCGAGATCATGGAAGTTCTGGCTCAGTTCAAACGGGTCAAACCGGTTTTCAAGTATTGGCCCTCGGGAAAGGACAAGGCCGAAGAGGAGCTTGCCCGATGGGACGAGTTCAGGACCTCCGTGGCCGAACCGTTGCTCAAGACCTGGATGGAGCACCGGTACGAACCGCTTCTCAGGGCCGTCCTGCCGGCCTTGAAAGTCTATGAGCGACTGCGGTCGGAAGCCGGAAAACTCAACTACCAGGACCTGCTGATCAAGGCGGCAAGGCTCCTGCGCGATGAGACCGCCTCCCGGGTCAGAGACTATTTTCGTACACGCTTCACACACATTCTGGTGGACGAGTTTCAAGATACCGACCCGATTCAGGCGGAAGTCATCATGCTGCTGACCGCGGAGAATTCCCGTGAGACCGACTGGAGGAAATGCAGACCGGTTCCGGGCTCTTTGTTTGTCGTCGGCGATCCGAAGCAATCCATCTATCGGTTCCGACGCGCGGACATCGTCACGTACAACCAGGTGAAGGAGATCATACGGCGCAACGGCGGAAAGGTGGTCACCCTGACCGCCAATTTCCGCACCACAAAACCGCTTATCGACTGGGTCAATGCAACATTCGAGAACGAATTTCAGAAGTACCCGGCCGACTGTTCTCCAGAGTACACGGCGCTTGACGCGGTTCGCGACGGAGAATCGCAATCAAAGCTCACCGGTGTACGGTCTGTTCGCGTGCCCAAGAGCTGCAAGACCAAAGACCTGATCGGCGAATATGAGGGGACGTTGATTGCCCGGACGATCCGGGACGCGCTCGACCGCGGCTTGAAGATTCCGAGAAGTCCGTCGGAGCTTGCCGCGGGGGTGCCGGAAGAAGTTGAGCCCGGGGATTTCCTCATCGTCACTCCCAAGACCGGTAATTTGCACGTATACAGCCGCACGCTCGAGGAGTTGCGCATACCCCATCAAGTCACCGGCGGCACGTCGTTGAATCAAGTCAGGGAACTCAAGCTCCTCCACACGTTGCTTACGGCCGTCACTCAACCGGACAACTCGCCGGCTCTTGTCGCGGTATTGCGAGGGGATCTCTTCGGAATCAGCGATCCGGAACTCTTCGCGTTCACGCGAGCAGGCGGGACGTTCTCGTTCTCTTCGCCGCTCCCGGAAGGTCTCGATTCATCGACCGCGGCGCAATTTTCCGACGCGTTCGGAAGACTCGCGCGGTATGCACGTTGGTTGACCCGTTATCCTCCGGTGTCGGCATTTGAGCGTATTGCCGCGGACATTGGCTTGACCGCTCGGGCCGCGGCATCCAACGGCGGCGACGCACAAGCAGGGAGTTTCCTCAAGGCGCTCGAACTGATCCGCGGCGCCCAACGGGACTACTGGTCCGTTGCCGACCTGACGACGTACCTGGGAAAGCTCGTTGCCCAGGACGAGGGGCATGACGCGGTTTCGGCAAGTCCTCCTCAAGCTTCGGTGGTCCGGCTCATGAATCTCCACAAGGTCAAGGGGCTCGAAGCGCCGGTGGTCTTCTTGGCCGACCCCACCGGCAAGAAGAAGCACCCGGTGGAGCTGTATGTGGACCGCACCGCGGACAAGGTTCGCGGGTATATGGCAATAGAAGAGTCCCGTACGGGATTCGGCCCGCCGATCCTCCTTGCGCACCCCCCGCGTTGGGATGAGTATTCCGCGATCGAAGAGAACTTTCAGGAAGCGGAAGAACTTCGTTTGCTCTATGTGGCCGCGACCCGTGCCGGATGCGGACTTACGATAACCGGTCGGGAATCGCACTCCAACATGAATCCCTGGGCCTTCTTTGACACGCATCTTGCCGGCCGCGCTCTGCTTGAGGATCCCGGGCCCCGGGCATTGCCCACTGCCGATCGGGCGACCGTGTCCCCGCGAGAAATTGCCGCCGCGTGCAAAGAGATCGATGAGCGCCTTCACCGCGCGACCATGCGAACCTACGACGTCGCGGCTGCAAAGATTTCATCGCTTCAGCTCGGCGAATTCACGTACTCGTTCGGCGAACACGGCACGGAATGGGGGACGGTCATTCACCTCCTGTTGGAGACCGCCATGCTGGACCGGGATGCGGACATCCGGACATTGGCTGAAGCGGTCATTGCCGATCAGGGGCTGGACTCGGCCTTGGCCCAAGAGGCGACCGCAACGGTGGAATCGGTGATCCAGTCGGATGTATGGAGGCGAGCCTGCACGTCGACGCGTCGACTCGTGGAGGTTCCGTTCCAGAGGCTCGTGCCCGCGGACGGAGAGGCCGGCGCGACCGACACGATTCTACGGGGCGTCATCGACCTGGCGTTCGAGGAGCCTGAAGGGTGGGTCATCGTCGATTACAAGAGCGACCGTGTGCCGGAAGGCAAGGTACGCCGACTCGTGGACTTATACACACCCCAGGTGTTGAGCTACGCGGACGCGTGGAGAGAGATCACGGGACTGGAAGTGTCCGAGGTCGGGCTCTACTTCACCCATGCTCGGACGTACGTGACCGTGCCGGTGAAAAGCCCGTTCAGACGCAGATAGCATCGTCACCCGCGGATGCCTCAATCGGCCGCATATTCAAGGCACGATCGGAGAGCTGTGGCCGGTCACATAGCGCTCCACCTTGTCCACTCGCTTTCGGAGCCGGGCGTCATGCATCAGCGTCTTCTTCATACGAGTCATGACACTGCTCACGCTGCCGTAATTTTCGAGATGGAACTCCTTTCCGATACGTGCACGCGTTTCTCCGGACAGCCGCCGGCACAGATAGCCGGCTACATTCCTCGCCTCGTGGGTCGTCCCCCTCCTACTCGATAGTACATCACTCCCTTGTGTCTTGTAGGCCGCGCAGACTGCCGTCTTGAAGCAATCCCATCAGGAGTCTGCACCAGAAAATGATAATGTTTGGCATGAGGCAGAATGCTGCTATGCGGACATTCCACATGAGCGATCCTTCTCCAACACGTGCAAGAGGCTGAGATAATCGTCGCTGCCAAGGAAGATGGACTCGCGTCGCCTTCCCCGGGTCATCGTATGGTACCAGGCATCAGGATACTCTACTCGTAACGGACGAGACATTTGACGCCGCCTGTGAGCATCCTACCACGGATCTCCCTATGGTGCAAAACCAGATTCGACCTCTCTTCTGTCGTTAAATGCCTTGCTTGACCTGGGGAGTTCAGTCAGATACCTTGACAATATGAGCCAATTACAGGCTTTTCTAGAGTAGCGACGCTTCGGTCTCTGCGGAACTTGTGGCTTGTGGTGGGGGGGGCTCGGAGCCACGAAAGACGGTCTTGCGATCGAACTCCGGCCAAAAAACCAGATTTCACAAGAGGGCAGCAGAATTCCGGATGATGTTTGCCGGAGAGGAATCAGAAGCCATCTTCGCGGTTAAATTCAAGAGGGTAAGGCGATGACGCTCAAGCAGCTTATCTCAAAATTCAAATCCAAACTGTGGTTGAGCGAGATTCTTGCACGGAAAGATTCGGACGTCTCGATAGCCATCTCGAAGCGGGAACTACGTTCATTGGCCGAAAATCTTAAGAAAGCCCTTTCCGATCAAAGAATGAAGCAAGCGTCAAATTGGTTCTCTTTGGGTTTGTTCCTCGATAATAAGGCAGTCTTACAAGCCGTTAGGAAAACGGGAATGTTGCGTGCATCAAAATATGGCTTCAGCACGCATATTCTAAGGCCTCTTATTTCGTCAGTATTACTATAATGGACCCCGAAAACTGGACAGGGGGTTAAGGTTGAGAAGCCTACCTTGGAGGTGTAGAACACCGGGGGGAATTCAAGGAGGCTTGGAAGTCGGATATGCGAAAGAGGTATGACGCCCAGTTTAAGGCACGAGTAGCGCTGGAGGCCGTCAGGGGTGAGCGGACCCTCGCGGAGCTGGCCGGCGCATATGAGGTACATGCAACCCAGATTACGAAGTGGAAGAAACAAGCTCTGGAAGAGATGCCGAAGGTATTCTCCGGGTCCCGGGAAAGGAGTGACAGACAACAAAGTGAGCTGGTGGCCGAGTTGTATCAGCAGATAGGACGGCTCAAGGTGGAGCTGGATTGGCTGAAAAAAAAAGCTGGACTTGTCGGTTGACCAGCGTCGGGATCTGATCGACCTTGACCATGAAACGATCCCGGTGTACAGGCAGTGCGAGCTCCTGGGCCTCTCCAGGTCGAGCCTGTATTACC
>JAVHLK010000056.1 GCA_031082285.1 Desulfomonilaceae bacterium | reverse complement strand
GCTCTGACCGCGATTTCCGGCGGCATAGACACGGAAACGTCGATTAATTTGGCGTATTTCAAGTACAACAACGGACGATTCTTTGCCGCGGCCGAGTATGCGTGGGCACAGGCCGACATTCACTTCCTGACGCTTCCGGGCGGATTGGGCGGTCGTCCGCCTCTGGCCATCGAAGCGTACCACTGGTTCTCCGAGGTCGGCGCGGTAGCGGGACCGGCCAAGGTTCGTCTTCTGTATGCTCTGGCGTCGGGCCTCGTGCTCAACGGCGGCAATGCCACCAAGTCGTACAGGCCGTGGGCCATCAACTACCAGGCCATGGCTCCGTACGAGTTCCTGATGTTCAACACCTATGCCGGCGGTAACAACGGCGGCTGGAACGCGACGGACATCGCGTTCGTATCCGACGATCACGGTCAGATGACCGACGCGTATGCCTTTGCGGGACGTGCGGACTATGCGGTGGCCTCGAACCTGAACGTGTGGGCCAGCTACATTTGGGCGCATCGTCTTGAGAGGGCCGGATTCTTCGCCGGCGGCATCGCGGCGGACGGCGGCGTGGGCAACACCACAGTGGCACAAGCCCAGGCGTTTAAGGCGTTCAACGGCTTCGGCGGAAATGCCAACCCGTACGTGGACGACGGCTTCATCGGCTGGGAAGTGAACGCGGGAGTGGACTGGAAGCTGTTGGAAGGGTTGAATATGTTCGTGCGGTACGCCTACTGGCAGCCCGGCGAATGGTTCGACCAGGCGTATCAGGCGATCGGAATGGTCGGCGGTGCCATCCCGACTGCCGGCTTTGCCATCGTCTCGGGTCGTGACGCGATTCACGCGATCAACGGCTCGTTTGTCATTGATTTCTAAGCAGAGAGCTTAGGCATCTATATAGGAACCCGGAGGTATTTTGCCTCCGGGTTTTTTTGTGTGTGAATTGCCGTGGTTCGCTTGCAATGGAGTAGGGGGCCCGCGCAGAACGCGGGATGTCCGCCCGGAAGAGTTAAGCCGTTGTTGGCAAAGAACAACCACCGCGGTATGATAGGGGCAATGAGCTCCTTATGATGAGGGGAATGAAGTCGAGCAATGAACCTTAACGATCTTGTCAAGCGGAAGAGACGGGAAATTCTCGCGATAGCGGACCGCTACGGCGCGAGAAACGTGAGGATCTTCGGTTCTGTTGCCAGAGGGGAGTCGGGGCCGGAGAGCGATGTCGATTTCCTGATCGAGTTGGATCCCGGACGGAACCTTTTTGATCTCGGTGGGTTTCTCTACGAAGTTCAGGAATTGCTTGGGCATCCTGTGGACGTAGTAACCGAGAAAGGACTGAAGCGACATGTGCGGTCAAGTGTTCTCGATGAAGCGGTGCCGCTATGAGGGATGACCGTGCGCGCATTCGGGACATGATCGAAGCTATCGGTAAGATAGAGAAATACGCGCCACGCGGCCGTGAGGTGTGCGTCAATGATGAGCTCCTTCGGACCTACATTGTTCACCAACTACAGATCCTCGGAGAGGCCGGCAATAAATTGAGTGCAGACCTTCGTTCGCGGCATCCGGAGGTGCCATGGCCACGCATTCTTGGAATGCGCCACATAATCGTACATGACTACTTCAGAGTTGACTACGGTATAGTATGGGATGTCGTTGAGACTGAATTGCCTGATCTCAAACGACTGCTTAAGGCTGTCCTTAAGTCTCTTGAAGGGTCGGCTTGAAAAATGTTGTACGGCGTGGCGCGCAGGGCGGGGGATGTCCGGCCGCAAGACGGCGAACACGTGTGTGTCGGACACGATTTCTGTACGGCGCGGACCGCTGGAGAGTGTCTCAAAACTCCTGCATGGAGACAAATCGTAGCACGATGCGGATTCGTTTTCGATACGCAATGCACGACGGGTTGCCTGCTCGTCGCGGACGTTTGCTGCAGACCACTGTAGGGGCGGGTTTTAAACCCGCCCGCAATCGAGCACCCAGAATCGGGCGGGTATAAAACCCGCCCCTACACCGCGACGTGCCACGACTTGGGCGTAAATTAGAGTTTTGAGACAATTTCCCTGTGTCCGCCCGCAAGAACCGGGACGCGGGATGTCCACCCGGATGACAACAAAACGCGGGAATGTGGGGCAGGCCTCAGGTTGCCCGAAAAGGGTCGTCAGTTGGCCGTAGAATGGATTCAACCGTGTGGATTGATATCTGGTGCCGGTGGAGAAATTCGACTCAAGACTCGATGTGGCGGACATGGAGCGAGACGACGCGTTCCCCAAAACGACAATGACCGGAAAGGCTCATCAACCCTTCCGGCCACTTGACACGTCTTCCGAGGAGGACAACTAGAAATCGTCGAAATCCACTCTGAGCTCATCCTCACCGTACTCATCGTCCAAATCCAGGGAGGACAACAAATCCACCGGTCTGCCCTCAAGGGGATCTTCAAAATCAGCCAACGCGTCAGCGAGCGATTCATCGTCCATGCTGCCGATGTAGTAGTCGATATTGTGCGAATGAGGCATGGGAACTCCTCCCGTATTCTGTGGATGCGGTTGCCAAGCAACGAAAATTAATAAAGCATACCGCCTACCTATTGTCAATACTTAAAGTAACAGATGAAGTATTAAGGGGAGTCGATCTCGTGCACGAGGTTGTGGAAATCACGACCGTACCGTTGGTACGCTGCGGAATTATCACGGTGGAAGGCTTTTTCTTGTTCGGTTGGTTGCCGTGTCGGGCGAGCGGGAACGCCGACCGCGACGGTGTCGGCCGGGATCACCGTGCCGGGGGTTACGACCGCGCCCGCGGCCACGATTGCTCCCTCCTCGACCACGGCCCCGTCGAGGACGAGCGCGCCGATGCCGATAAGTACGTCGTCAAGGATGGTACATCCGTGCAGCACGGCGCGATGGCCGACGATGACGCCGGCCCCCACGGTGAGCGGGAAGCGATCGGATGTCACGTGCAGCATGCAATGATCCTGGATGTTGACCCGCGGTCCGATTCTGACGGCGTTCACGTCCCCGCGAACGACCGTGTAAAACCATATGTTACCGTGGTCGCCGATTTCCACGTCCCCGAGGATCACCGTGCCGGGGGCGAGAAAGACGTCGCGGCCCAGTTTCGGCCGTATTCCTTTGTATTCGAAGAGCGTATGGTTCCGTTCCATCTCCGGGGCTCCTATGTGGGAACGCGATAAGTTGGGGCAGGTTCTCGCTCCCACCCTGATTGCTCCGATCGGGGCCGTCACGTATTCCCGGCCGCCAGGATGGAGTCGAACAGATCGGTCGACAGGGCGCGTGTCCGTTGAGGATTGAACGTGACGTCAAGCTCGCGCAGTTGTTCCAGGGCCACGGGTCTTCTGAGGGGCCGGTACCAGTGGAAACGGATCACCAGGACTTTGCCGGCGCTGGGGCCCGAGGATGCCGCGCACTCTTTCACATCTTCAGGATCGTAGAATCCCATTTCGTCAAGTTGATTGTACAGGTTTCTCGGTTCGTCGAGGTACCAGTGCTCGACTCGGCCCGATCCTACAACCCCGACTCTGTTCACGTAGAACAAGATCGGCAGGCCTTTGCGTACCCCCTTGAGCCCCGCAGGATACCCATAGGTCAGATCGTTGAGAAAGAGAGGTCGGAATCGGTGAAGCCAACCATCGTGAAAGAGGCTGCCCTGGTGAACGTCCTCATCGGGCAAGTCGATGAGGCTCAGCGCCCTTTTCCTGTCCAACGGCAGGAGGAGGGGCTTTTCCTTGGCCGTCCGAATGCGTAGAGGATAGAAGATGGTTTCGAGCTCGTGCATCTCCAGAATCCGTGCCGGAGGATGAACGATTATTTCCCGCCCGCTGCGCGTAATACGGTGCCAGGCATTGAACATGAAGGGAAGCCGATACTCCGATCCGATCCGGTAGCCGAAGCCCTCGCCTTCCGGTCTGACCTCATACCCCAGCGACAGCATGAAGTCCTTAAGAAAACCCATGACTTCGGAATGAGCTATCGAGCGGTACAAGAAATACTTGGTCAGTCGGAATCGGGGGCGACTATCGAGCGCGCACTCCGCCGCGATTCCCTCGAACAAGAAGCCGCACGCTCTCAGAGGTCGTATGATCGTCCGCGAAAGGTGTTTGGGCACCATGATCACGACCTTTTCAATCCCCATCTCCGCCCAGTCCAGGATCTCCTCTCGGAGGAACCTGACATCCACCCCTGTGTCGAGAGCGGATTGGTTCACACCCAAGGCCCACAGTCTCACCGTACCGGGGGTCTCCAGGGTCCAGAGCGAGGCGCACAGTAAGGTCCTATCGGCTTCCAGGGTGGTGCAGTGAACTCGGTCCTGAGACTCCCCTTCAGAGAGGCCTTTCAGGAGATCCGGGATTTCCGGTTGGTCGTCCGTCCACAGTTCGAACAGCTTCCTGAGTGCAGGAAAGTCCCGATTGTGGGCCGGTCTGAGAATCATTTTCATGACGGTCCTTGCGCTCGAAGAGCAATGAGTGTCATAGTGTATGGTTTGGGAACACAACCATGTCGTGATATGCCGATTGCGCCGGAGAGTTCGGCCGGCGAATCAGAGGCGTCTCAGGTCCCGCAGGACCGGTATGGCCGCTCAAGCGCTTGATATCTCACATGGTTATTGGGTATCAGCGACTTGACATCATAGTGAAACCGGATCGTGAGATCAATAGCTAACATGGAATGGGAGTACGGTACAGTGGAATTTCGAGAACCCTTTCTTGTGGTCGGATCAAAAGGAATGCTCGGTACCGACCTGCTCGCGCGTCTCTGCGATTGCGGCAAGAAGGCAATAGGGGTGGATATTGACGAGATCGACATACGCCGACGGGAATCGGTGGCGGACGCGGCCGCGCGTTACGCGGCGGGAACCATCATAAACGTCGCGGCCATGACGGATGTGGACGGATGTGAGAGTCGGCGGGAAGAGGCGTTCGAGGTCAATGCTCAGGGTCCGGCCAATCTTGCGGAACTTGTTTCCGAGGGCGGGGGAGGGTTGATCCACCTGAGCACGGACTATGTCTTCAACGGAAGAGCACGTTCTCCCTATGGGGAAACCGACAGGATGGATCCGGTGGGAATCTATGGCAAGTCCAAGGCCCGGGGAGAGATGCGCGTGCGGGAGATCCTTCCCGACAGACACTGCATTGTCCGAACTCAATGGCTCTTCGGCCGTCACGGCAAGAATTTCGTGGAAGCCATTCTCGAGGCCGCGAAGACCAGGGACGTGCTTCGAGTGGTCGACGACCAGCGCGGCAGTCCCACATACGCGGCCGACCTTGCGGGAGCGCTCGTCGAACTGTGCGACAAGGGCGTCACGGGGACGGTCCACGTAACCAATTCCGGCAACGCGACGTGGCACGAGTTCGCCGCGGCCATCATCGAGCAGGCGGGTGCAGGAAACGTGCGCGTTGAACCCATAACCACCGAGGAGCTGGGCAGGCCGGCGCCCCGTCCCGCGTATTCCGTCCTGGACACCGCCAAATTTGTGAGACTCGTGGGGAAGCCGCTCAGACACTGGAGAGCCGCTCTGGTTCACTATCTCAACGAGAGAACTCGGAATACCGGGTTTTTTGCCAAAACGGATACCGGAAGTTCGAAAGGAAGACCGTAAATGGGAATGACCATAACTGAGAAGATACTCGCTGCTCATGCGGGATTGGAAACGGTGAAACCGGGGGGACTCATCCAGGCGGACGTGGACATTGCACTGGCCAACGACATTACTCTGCCGATTGCTCTGAAGCCCTTTCGTGACGCGGGGGGAACGCGGGTCTTCGATCGGGAAAAGGTGGTCGTGGTGTTGGATCACTTCAATCCGGCCAAGGACATCGACTCCGCGACGAACATGGCCGAGGCGAGAGCCTTCGCCGAAGAGATGGGCCTGGTCCACTTTTACGACGTGGGTTCCATGGGCATAGAACACGTGCTCCTGCCCGAACAGGGGCTGGTGGTGCCCGGGGATCTGGTGATCGGGGCCGACAGCCATACCTGCACGTATGGCGCTCTGGCCGCGTTTTCCACCGGTGTGGGAAGCACGGACTTTGCAGCCGCGATGCTCACCGGCAAAGCATGGTTCAAAGTTCCGGAGACCATGCGTTTTGTCCTCAAAGGTGAACTGCGGCGCTGGGTGTCGGGAAAGGACGTGATTCTTTCCGTGATCGGCGAGATCGGCGTTGATGGGGCGCTTTACCGCGCCATGGAATTCGCCGGCAAGGGTGTAGGAAGCCTCACTATGGCGGATCGATTCACCATCGCGAACATGGCCATTGAAGCGGGGGCGAAGAACGGTATTTTCCCTTGCGATGAAAGGACCAGGGAGTACGTTGAAGGCCAAGGCACAAAGCCCTACACGGCATACGCGTCCGACCCCGACGCGAACTTTGTCGAAACCCGCGAGATCGACTTGAGTTCGCTCGACCCAATGGTTGCCTTACCCTTTCTGCCGTCCAACGTGCGACCGGTATCGGAGGTATCGGGGATGAAGGTGGATCAGGTGATTATCGGGTCGTGCACCAACGGGCGAATCGAAGACCTGCGTGTTGCCGCGTCCATCCTCAAGGGAAACAAGGTGGCAAAGGGCATACGCCTGATCGTGATTCCCGGCACCCCCGCCATCATGCTTCAGGCAGTGAAGGAAGGGATCGTCGAAGACGTGATACGTGCCGGAGGGGCTTTTTCAACTCCCACGTGCGGACCCTGCCTGGGAGGCTTCATGGGTATTCTTGCCAAAGGCGAGCGCGCAGTCTCCACGACCAATCGCAACTTTGTGGGACGAATGGGACATCCCGAAAGCGAGGTAGTTCTCTCCTCGCCTGCCGTAGCGGCCGCCAGCGCGCTGACGGGATGCCTTGCCGACCCGGGGGATCTGTGAGATCTGTGCCGTATTCCGCGAGGAGGAAACTGTGAAAGATCGCCTGGATCGGCGCCGACTTACCCACACGCAGCGCCGCAAGGTTTCGGGACCGAGCGCCGTCGCCTCCTGTTCCCGTGTTCTTGCGGGGGGGCGGGACGGCATTTTGCCGACTTGCGTCCGTACCGACCGTACTCTCCCATTGGGTGAAACGTGTATGGGAACGCCGGGCGGCAAGGCCGCCCCGGGTTCATTCCCGATCGGGAGGGCGAGGCAAAAAAAAGCTTGAAACGCGTTTTTTTTCTGGTATGCTCGTGTTCATTCGACGCCACTATTGGACGGCCCCGAGAAAAAATGTCTTGACTTCGAGGGATTGTTCTGATAATCAAAATGGCAAACAGGTGTTATTTGTCTATAATTCCAAATGCGGTCCCACGGTTGCGGGCTGGTGGGGCTTAATAAAAGGAGGATTTGGGTATGGTTAAGAAAATGATTGTTGTGCTCAGCGCGGTAGCTCTGATCATAACTGCGGTGGGAGTCGCCAGTGCTCAGATGATCGCTCCACTTGCCTCGGGAGACATGATCATGATTCCCATGAAGGTGACGTACTCCTTCACGAAGAACACATCGGGCACGCCCGGTGGCGACAGCACTCTCATGAATCCCTTCAGCTGCGAGCAGTACACCGCGGGCTTCCGTCCCTGGGGCATCTGGAAAGGCACGACCTGCACGATGAAGGTTGAGGTTCATCCTCCGAAGTGTGTCGGCCCCGCCTATGGCGGCCCTGTGGCTTGGGGTGCGCCCCCGGCTCTTCCGCCGAATTCCAAGCTGGTGAGCAACGTAGAGAAGTATCAGGTTAATTCCCCCGGCTGCAATCCGTGCGTAAAGCCCGGACTGAAGTATGAAATGGTCAAGCAGCAGGTCGTAAAATAAGACCTACAACCAGATACAGGCACACAAGAGACCGGGGCTGTCCCCGGTCTTTTTTTGCGTTCGCGAACAGAAAGCGTTCGCTGAATCCCCACAGAGTTTGCTTCCCGGAGGATCATCCTTGGCTATCAGCTCCTATGTCTTAATCCTGGATTTCGGTTCTCAGTACACGCAGCTTATCGCACGGCGAATCCGGGAGAACCGCGTATATTGCGAAATACATCCGTTCAACAAAGGTGTGGATGCCGCCCGGGATCACATGCCGGCCGCGGTTGTTCTTTCAGGAGGCCCTGCAAGCATCTATGACGAGGGCGCACCCCAGCTGGACAAGGATGTCCTGGACCTCGGCGTACCTGTACTCGGAATCTGCTATGGACTCCAGGCTCTTGCCCATACCCTGGGGGGCACGGTGGAGCGGGCGAGGGAGAGAGAATACGGAGGAGCGGTGCTCGCGACGGTCAGGCCGGATTCGGTCCTGCTGGACGGTATTACACCCGGTGCCCGAGTGTGGATGAGCCACGGAGACAAGGTCGTTCGCGTCCCTGAGGGGTTCGTCGGCTCCGCGGGTACGGCCGATGCGCACATTGCGGCCATGGAGAGTGAGGACAGCCGTATCTCCGCGGTGCAGTTCCATCCCGAGGTGGTCCACACCCCTGATGGAGAGCGGATTCTCCGGAATTTTCTTTTCAAGATTGCGCGCCTCAAACCCGACTGGTCTATGGCGTCGTTCATTGAAAGCACCACTGCTGAAGTGCGTGCGCTCACGGGCACGTCCCATGTGGTTGCCGCTTTGTCGGGAGGCGTGGATTCGTCGGTCATGGTCGCGCTCCTCCATACGGCCGTCGGGAACCGTCTCCACCCGATCTTCGTCAACAACGGCCTCTTGAGGAAAAACGAGGCCGATGAGGTACGCTCGGCATTTCGAGATTTCCTGGGTGTGGACCTCAACTACGTGGACGCTTCGGAGCGATTCCTGGCGAAGTTGCGGGGCGTCACGGATCCGGAGCGGAAGAGAAAGGTGATTGGGGAGGAGTTTATCAGGGTATTCGAGGAAGAAGCGCGGCGAATCCCTGATGTGCACTTTCTGGCTCAAGGAACTCTGTACCCGGACGTCATCGAGAGCGTTTCGTTCAAAGGGGGGCCGTCGGCGACAATCAAGAGCCACCATAATGTCGGCGGACTACCGGAACGGATGGATCTGCGTCTCATCGAGCCGCTCAGAGAGTTGTTCAAGGATGAGGTGCGGGAACTGGGGGCCGAGCTGGGGTTGCCCGAAGATCTCATTTGGCGGCATCCTTTTCCCGGCCCGGGCCTGGCCGTCAGGATCTTGGGGGAAGTCACCGCGGAACGCGTGGCGCTGCTGCAGGAAGCGGATGCAATCGCCATAGCCGAGATTCGCAAGGCAGGGTTGTATCGTGATATCTGGCAGGCCTTCGTTGTCTTGCTTCCCGTTCGGTCGGTGGGCGTCATGGGTGATGAGCGAACCTACGAACATGTCGCTGCTCTCAGGGCTGTTGAGGCGAGGGACGGCATGACCGCGGACTGGTTCAGAATGCCTCATGAAGTGCTGGCAACCATATCAAATCGGATTATCAACGAGGTCCGCGGAATCAATCGAGTCGTGTATGACGTTTCGTCCAAACCGCCCAGCACGATCGAGTGGGAATGAGCATTTCCCCGTCGTGCCGGTATGCTTTCTCAGTCGCCCGGCATCCCGCGCAGAACGTTGGACGGGACGCTACCGAGCGTTTACGGAAATACGTGACCGTATTTATGACACGGTTCATTTGGTGAAATGCCGGCCGCGACGCGCAGGGAATGTCTGCGTTCACCCGTTGCGGGACCATTGTTGAATGTACATTCTGAGTCTCTCCATCTTCTCCGGCGGGAATTCGTCAACCAATTTCTTTAATTCATGATACCTTGGGTCTTCCCTGAGCCGTCGATAGGGTTTCGGCCCCCGGTTTGCCGCAAATCTGTCCGTGGATTGCATCGTGAGTCTCCTCGTGAAGGTGTCATGCCGGAGCGATTGCCTGAGATCGGAATCGACACGCGGAATTGGATTCAACGGCTTTCAATGGACAAATTCGCGCTGAATCGCCTTTTGTCTACGGACTGGCGGCCGGCAGTGCCCCGGAACGAAGCGGACCGCTGCATTTGGGGAAAATCTTTGGCACCTGCTCTCCGTGCGCCGTCATGGACGCAACAGCCAGCCATGGCGCATGCCGTGGCAACCACATCCTGCCGCCCGTGCCCCGCCGGTCCAACGAATTGCCGCAAGCCGGCGAAATGTGGACTCATCCGGCGTCGCTGTCCTGAAAGCCGTCTGTTGGAGGATCCGGCGGTGATGGTCACCGCTCATAGTTCAAACGCGCGCGCTTGTCAACCGGAAATCGCTATTCCCTCACCCCGACGATCCATACCATACCGCGCCCGGGGCATCCCATGACCGGTGGGCGCCGGGAGCATTCAATCTTTCGGCGAAGAATGGGGGGATCTTTGGACGCGATCGGACCTGACGACCGATATAAACGCCGGACGACCTCACAAGATAGTTGCGTTTTCAAAATCGTTTGACTAGGATTTTTCCGAGTTCGGTCTTTCACGGCGTTCCAGGCATGCCGCGCATTCATCGTAGAACTCATCGGCCGATTACCGGCGTGCAGAGGCACGGATCGCCGCCCGCAAGAGGGACGAAAGGAAACATGACCGGGATAGGCGTGAGAGGTCTTCCCGAACGGGGTGCAATGGACGGTATGGTACGCGCGTGGCCGCCCGCGTCAAAATATGTCATTCCTAAGGAGATTTAAGGATGGAACTCACCGAAGCTGTCGTAAGTGATTCCCACGACGATATCATTGAGATCACCTTAACCGGGGACGAGGACGAATGGCTCGAAATAGCATCGGTCCTCACGGAATCGGATTCGGACCTGGCCACTGAGATGGGACTTAAACTCCGGGAAGCCATGCGGAGTGTAGGCACCTGAGCACCGTCGGTCTTAATTTGGGTCACGCATTTTGCGGGACACGATCGCTCTGATGGTTCGCTCCTCGCAAAGACGTCGGCAATGTCGTCATTGCGAGGGGCGGCCCACGGCACTCTTGAAAAGTCAAGAAAACGTCACCGTATCTTGGAAATCCTAATGCTAAGCGGGACGCGGTCCACATGGGCGGACAGAAGACGTGAGTCGGACCGACCTGTATTCGACCCCCGGGAATCCGTAACTGTGGTTATGAAGCCGGACGAAGCCTTACTCCGCGGTGCCCGTCTCCTCCGCAAACATCAGACCGGCCTTGTAGGAACTTCTCACTAGAGGACCCGCCGCGACGCGCTTGATTCCCTCCGCGAGCGCCAGATCTTTCAGTTCATCAAACTCGTGCGGTGGAAGATATCGGTCTACCGGGTGATGGAGCACACTTGGCCGCAGGTACTGACCGATGGTGAGCACCGTCACGTGGGATCCGACCATGTCGCGGATGACATGCGTGATCTCGGCTCGAGTCTCTCCCATGCCGGCCATGAGCCCCGATTTCGTCACGATCCCTCTGTCGTGTGCATACACGCGGTCAAGGAGTTCCAGGGACCGTTCGTATGATGCGCCCCACCTGACCACCGGGTACAAGCGCGGTACCGTCTCGACATTGTGGTTTATGACGTCCGGCCTTGCGTCGATTACTTTCTTGAGACTCTGCCAATCACCTTGAAAATCAGGGATCAGTACCTCGATGGTCGTCCCCGGTGAGCAACTCCGGATCGCGCGAATGACCGCGACAAACAATTCCGCTCCCCCGTCCGGAAGATCGTCTCGGGTGACGGATGTCACGACCGCGTGCCGAAGTCCCATATCCGCGGTTGCGGCGGCGACCAGGAACGGCTCCTCGGGATTTACCGGCAAAGGCGTACCGTGACGAACCGCGCAGAACCTGCAATCTCTTGTGCAGCGATCGCCAAGGATAAGAAAGGTCGCGGTGCCTCGGCTCGAGCATTCGGCCTGATTCGGGCAGCGCGCTTCTCTGCACACCGTCGCCAAGCCTTGCGCATACGTACGGCGTCTGATTGAAGCTGCCGTGGATGCTGCCGGCAGTCTCGTACGAATCCAATGAGGGAGGCGTGCCGACGGTGGAGGAATTTGTTCGTTCATGGTCTCGGTGGAAAAAATGAAGACCGTCTCCGGTAAGGTATCAAGGGGGGGGAGTCATGATACAAATGGAAGACGGCCTTGCGCTTCTTAAGATAGCTCTGTCCCGTACATAAGTCAACCCCTGCGAGCAAAAAAAACGCAAGGGCTGACCCCGACTCCCGAAGCCTCCGATACCAACCGGGTCGTCATCAGGATAAAGCTTCACCGCGTAATGTCAAGGCGTAATTTGTCGGATTTGGTACCCCTGGACAAAATACGCGAGTTTACGGTCAACAATGAGACAACCTTAGAGAAGTTACTGAACGCAAAAGCGTGCCACATTTCTTGACGATCCTGAGCGGCCTATGCCTATTCCGACCTATGCATCATGGGAAAACAAAGACCGCGAAAAAAAGGCATGCCCCTCGCCAATTTGTTGTATAAAGAAAGGCTCGTCGATGAACGATCATCGTGCGCAAAATTGTCTGTTGAGATGGAGTGACCATGTCGAAATCCTATACAATCGCCGTCATAAAGGGAGACGGCACGGGTCCCGAGGTGATTCGGGAAGGCAGGAAGGTGCTTCAAGCAGTTGCCTCTCTCAACCAATTCAAACTTGATTTCATAGATTTCGATCTGGGAGGAGACCGGTTTCTGAGGACCGGGGAAACCCTCCCGGATTCAGTGCTCTCAGAGTTGAGAACGGTGGACGCGATCTACCTGGGGGCCATAGGCCACCCGGACGTGCAGCCCGGAGTCCTCGAAAAGGGCATCCTGCTCAGGCTACGGTTCGAGTTGGATCAATATGTGAACCTGAGGCCGGTAAAACTCTATCCCGGCACGGCGACCCCTTTGAAGGACAAGGGACCGGAGGAGATAGACTTTGTCGTGGTTCGCGAAAACACGGAAGGGTTTTACGTAGGTGCCGGCGGGATTCTCAAGAAGGGCACCGCGGACGAAATTGCCGTCCAAGAATCGATCAATACCCGAAAAGGGGTGGACCGACTGTTGAGATACGCCTTTGATTACACAGTCGCCCGAGACAAAGGCAGAAAGCTTACTCTCTGCGGCAAGACCAATGTGCTCACGTATGCGTGGGATCTATGGATGAGGGCGTTCGAAGAAATCTCAGGGGAATATCCGGGGGTGACCGTCGATTACGCTCACGTGGACGCGATCTGCATGTGGATGGTCAAGAATCCTGAATGGTTCGACGTGATTGCTACGGACAACATGTTCGGGGACATCATTACCGACCTGGGAGCCATGATACAGGGGGGTATGGGGATAGCCGCCGGTGGAAACATCTGTCCGCACGGGGTTTCGATGTTTGAGCCGATCGGCGGTTCCGCTCCCAAGTATACCGGCAAGAACGTCATCAATCCTTTGGCTTGCATACTGGCAGGTTCGTTGATGCTCGAGACTCTTGGGGAATCGCGGGCGGCCGCATCGGTGGAAGCGGCTGTCGTAACGGTTCTCTCAGAGCATCTGACCGGGCTCGAAGCCGGGAAAATGGGGCATACCACTCAGGAAGTGGGTGATTTGGTTGCCGAAAATCTCGGTTGATCTCCTACGACGGTCGAACTCTTTCAATGGACGTTGCACGGTGACCCGAGGACTTCGCCCTGGGATTCCTCGCGCGATCCTGGTGGAGAATTGGTCGGCCTGTCCGTACGGCGAGAGACGGAGAACCGCACCCGGGAATGAGAGTGTTCGGAAACAGACGACGTTATACGGCTTTGTTGACGCGGCGGATCAGCCACGGTATAGTTGAATGTACGTGAAAGTCGGTGCAAGTACAGAGGATAACGTGGTCAATTGCTCACGAAACGACGAACGAATAGACGCGAAGGCTAAGACACGAAGTCTGTCGGAACGATTAATTTCGGCCTCGTGTGATTCTCTGACCGCGTCCATACTATTCTTCACCGGCTTGGCTCGGTCTCATCACGATTTTCTGGTTCCCTATCTCACGGCATCCAATGCCTTTTGGGCGAGAGAGAGGATCGTCCTTCCCGAGACCCCCCCAAGCGTCAACGTCGAGGACTATGGAGCGTTGGCCAGGTTCAATCTGCAGATTGCACAGGCCGGTGCGAAGAGCTCCCTGGTTCAGATGAGCGACTATTACCGGCAAGAAATCGATCGATTCATCGATGCGTGGTTCAACACCTTTGACGGACAAGATGGGGAGACGCCGGACACGTATTTCGCGGAAAAGGTGGAAGTGCTCCGGAGGCTCGTGGTGGATTATCCCGAAGCCATACGCGCTGCCGGGGAACTGTTTGGATTCCATTTCGACGATGGAGGATACGTCCGCGTCGCCGAGACCGACAGAATGGAGCTCTACCAGGTGCTGCCCAATAAGCCGGGAACTGCCGTGCGTAACGAGTTGAAGCCGATCATGGTGGTACACCCTTACGTTCTTGGGTCCGGCATCCTCGCGTTCCTGCCCGGCGAGAACAAGAGTTACGTTCACGCGTTCGCCAATGAGGGAATTCCTACGTACGTGAGAATCGTGAAGAATATCGACGCCTGTGACGCAGTGCAGACAATGACGGGTGAAGACGACGCCCGGGACACCGCCCACTTCTGCCGAGCGATCAAAGAACGCCACAATAAGCCGGTGACCATAAATGGGTTTTGCCAGGGCGGCTTCATCGTGGTGGCCGATCTCCTTTCCGGGGAACTGGACGGACTGGTAGATGCCGTCATCACGTGTGTCGCACCGCTGGACGGCACCCGAAGCAGGGGATTGGTCGGTTATCTCGAACATATTGCGCCCCGATTCCGCAACCTTGCGTATGCGGTCAAGACCACTGCCGGCGGGAATGAGGTCGTCGACGGCAAGGTAATGAGCTGGGTGTATAAGCTGAAGAGCATTGAACGCGAAGCGCCTGTTTTCACGTACTACCGTGACATAAATCTGTTCGAAGCGATGTTGCGACGGGGAGTAAGAGGTATCGGCAAGACCGCCGCGGCAATTAACTACTGGCTCATCTACGATCGCACCGATTTGCCTGTCGACATCACCCGGATGAGCTTCGATTCGTACACCGTGCCGATCTCCTCCCGCGGGGATTTGCCCGTGAAGTTGTTCGGTCGACGGTTAAACTTTGATTATTTTCGTGAAAAGGACATCCGTTTTCAAATCTGCTACGCATCCAGAGATGATCTAGTGGATCCGCCGGCCGCGTTGGCGCCCAAGGAATTCATAGATGTCGAGACTACCGAGTTCCCTAAGGGCCATGCGGCAATTGCCACGTCATGGTCGGATCCTTCGACTGAGTTTGCTCTCCACAAGAGGTATCCCGGCGGAACACGAGGTCCGGTGAGGTTCCAATTGGATCTGAACGACGAACCGGCTTGATGGGACGTCGGCTTGTTGCGTGGATTTCGTGCCGCCGGGCAAGTCCGACACGCCGGCCAAACCGAATTGAGGAGGTATTACAATGAAAGACATGTTTGATCAGTGGACCAAGACAATGGAGAACATGTGGGAACCGTGGCGACAAATGATGAAAGATGCGCCTTCGCCCTCAAAGGCGGATATCCCGTTCGCGGACAACTGGCGGTCCCTGATCGGGGCGATGCGCTCCACCTACGAAGTGAACACGTCTTGGTGGCGGACGTTCATGGATCACGGTGAAGGCCTGCTTTTCCGAATGTTCAAGGAGTCCCCTCTGTATAATGAAGCCATGGAGGAGAGGATGCGGGAGTCTATGGACACGATCAAGAAGGCCAATGACAAGCAGCTGGACCTTATTAAGGAGCAGTTCGACAAGATCGAATCCATGTTGAAAGAGAGAGAAGAGTCCTCGTGAAATACTTGTGTGACGGAAGGTTCGGGGACGGGATCGACATTCCCGTCCTCGATCGGACCCTTGCCCTGCGCGGCCGCCCTCAATGCGGGCACATCCCAATGAGAATTGGTAGAGTTCGGTCGGTGAACGGCCTATGACCGACGGAAATTACACGAACACCAAGGTCTTGCCCCTCGGGGGGTTGGGAGAAATCGGCCTGAACACCATGGTGGTGTCCGCGGGCAAGGACGCGTTCATTATAGACTCGGGTTTGATGTTCCCCGACGACTCGATGCCCGGGGTCGACATCGTGATACCCGACATGGACGCGATATTGCGACAGGACTGGAAGATTCACGGCTACGTACTGACCCATGGGCATGAGGACCACATCGGTGCGTTGCCGTACGCCTTGAAGAAAGCCCCGGC
The DNA here is from genome assembly GCA_031082285.1 of Desulfomonilaceae bacterium. Lineage (GTDB taxonomy): Bacteria > Desulfobacterota > Desulfomonilia > Desulfomonilales > Desulfomonilaceae > JAVHLK01. The sequence continues at coordinate 15,060 of JAVHLK010000056.1, read as the reverse complement.
TCCCGTATTCGCAACCAGGCTGACCATGGGGCTGGTGGAGAATAAGCTGGATGAATTCGGACTCCTTGGTACGACCGAAAGAAACATCATATCCGCAGACGTACCGATAACGCTCGGCCCATTCGGAATCGACTTCTTCGCCGTGTGTCACTCCGTGGCGGACGGGGTTGGTCTCATCATTCAGACGCCGGCAGGAATCATCGTGCATTCGGGCGACTTCAAACTGGATCCGACCCCGATCGACGGCAGGCTCTGCGACATCGAAAAGCTCGCGTTCTACTCGGGTAAGAACGTGTTGGCCCTGTTCTCCGACAGTACCAATGTGGAGAACAAGGGAACGACACTCTCTGAGAGTATGATTCGGCCGGCATTTGAGAGTATTTTCAGAGAGGCCGAGCACCGGATTCTTATTGCGACGTTTTCCTCGAACATTCACCGGATTCAGCAGGTGCTCGACATTGCGAGTGAGTTTGACAAGAAAGTGGTCCTGGTGGGTCGATCCATGATCGAGAACACGCGGATTGCTTCGGAACGCGGATACTTACGTGTGCCGCCGCGTCTCCTGGTGGACATCAAAGACATGGAATCCGTTCCCGACGAGAGGACCGTGGTCTTGTCCACCGGCTCACAGGGCGAACCCATGTCGGCCCTTTCGCTCATGGCTTATGATCGGCACAAGTATCTCAGGGTGAAGCCCGGCGATGTGGTGGTCTTTTCGTCCAGGTTTATTCCCGGTAACGAGAAGGCGATCAACCAGATCATTAACGAATTCTCCCGCCGCGGAGCCCAGGTGATGTATGAAAAAATCTCCAACGTCCATGTGTCCGGGCATGCAAGCGAGGACGAACTGCGGTACCTGATACGCCTTGTCAATCCACGATATTTCGTACCGATCCACGGAGAGTATCGCCATCTCCTCAGGCATGCGGGGTTGGCGGTAGAAGAAGGGATCCCGAGGGAACGAGTACTTATCGCTGAAGACGGGGATCTCATCGAGTTCGGGCCCGACGAGGCTCGCATTACCGATAGACTCGAAGCGGGAAGGGTGTTCGTCCACGGAAAGGGAGTAGGGGACATTGGGCACGACGTTCTCCGGGAGCGGCGAGTACTGTCCGAGGTCGGCGTCGTCGTTGTCGTGCTGGCGGTGGAGTCGCAGTCCGGGAAGCTGGTTTCGGGACCGGTGCTTCACTCGTCGGGGGTGACCTTCGGCGACGTTGAACCCGAACTGATGGAAAGCGTTCGAGCCGGCCTGATGGAACGTGTGGAACAACTGTCGCCTAAGAATCTCCAGGAATGGGAAGAATCCAAGGAGGAAATCAGGTTGGCGGTGCGTCGTCAGATCAACCGGATTCTGGGGAGGAAACCCGTTGTGTTGACCGTCATCCTGAACGTATAATTCCGGAGCGCGCAGCGCCTGCAAGGCAAAATTTTTGGGGAGACAAAAGATTTTCCTTGCAATCCCGTCCCGGTTGGATTACGTGATTAGCAGTGTTACGTGTGACCGGATCGGGGAATGAGCGTGAACTCATTCGTAAGAGGTTGCCGGAGAGAGCTGATCCACTGGTCACCGGGTTTTTTCTTGACAAGCAAGGTATCCACATGCTAGGTTGACCGTAATCTTTGGTCTAACAACTCGTGTAGTGGAGTATGTTTCAATTAAGGAGGGTTAAGGATGAAGAAGTCGTTGGTTCTGTTGGTGGTGCTGTTGACGTCATTGGCCGTAGCCGGTTCGGCCGGCGCGTTTTACGGCTGGGACTGCTATGAAATGCCGAAAATCAAAGTCGAGTGCAAAGACGAAGTACTCTGCCAGGGCAAAGCAGCTGGGACAATACCTCTGTGCGGGCCGGCCATGTGCGGTCCCGGGAAAATCACCCGCCCGAGCATCAGCTATTCAGGCAGCTGGATCAGCATGGTAGTGTGCCCGAAGCCCGCGAAATAACCTTCGAGCATGAAGCTGCGGTCGAGTGCTGACGAGACTCGTCTCGTGACGTGCGGCCGCATTGCCGTTTCGATAACCTGCTGAGAGAAATGTGAGGAAGACCTCTTCCGTAAGGGAAGAGGTCTTCCTCGTTCTGAGGCCGCCATCGGCAACGCGTATCTCGTGCACGCGTCCGCGTGTGTCCCGAAAGAGTCAATGCTCCCTTGAACAGAACAGCGACAACTGCTATTCTTGCGGGCGTCTAATATTTTCTTTGGGTATAATTGATGTTCTCGGCGGGCCGATTCCTTATGCTCAAATAGGTGAGAACGGACGCCAGGATGCACGACAAAACGATCCACGCCGCAGCCGCGGTCCAAAGGTGATCTCCCAGTGAGAAATCAGGAACAATGCCGCCGACGATCAGACTGAACACCAGGATCGCAACGAAAACGGATACAAGCGAGAAGAAAAAGTGGTCCAAGAACAGCTTCGCGTTTGCCATGGCAGTTACCGGTCCGTAGATGCGGGTTGTTGCGCCTATTGTGGATACTCGGGAGCAGGATGTCAAGCACTCATAACTCATTCATTACCCTGTGATTACAAACTGTTGTCGCCAAGTCTGCGAATGGATACTCTTCGGGATGCATGAATATCGAAAGGACCTCAACTAGGACCCATTCACATTCTCGCGCAGGGGCGTCGGGGATCCTTATTGATAATTAGTCTCCCTTGGGAGCATGGTTCTCGTTTGGCGGACAGAGGCATGTGCGGTCATTGTCGGTACACGGCATCACTCAGCGATTCCGATGGACGGCGGAGCCAACTTGAAAATCGAGATCAGAAATCGGTTCAGTCATGAGATCGTATTGAGCGGCGAGGGCGAATCGTTGAGGCGCTATCTTGCCAGGGCTCGGGCATCGGTACAGGATCTCTGTGGGGCCGACCTGCCGGCGGCAAACCTGGTGGGAATAGACCTTGCCGGTATTGACCTGAGCGGAGCAAATCTATCGGGAGCGAATCTCACGATGGCCGATCTTTCAAACGCATATCTGGTCGGGTGCAATCTTACCAAAGCCAATCTTGCCTACGCGAAATTGACGGGAGCCGACCTGACCGACGCCAACTTGACCGGGGCGGATTTGACCATGGCCGTGCTGGAAGGAGCTACCGTGGTGAACGCCGACATGTATTGGGCGGTTCTCACGGGAGCGCGACTCAAGCTTGCGGATCTGTCACAAGTGAATCTAGCCAAGAGCAATCTCACCATGGCGGATATGTCCGAAGCGGATTTTTTCTGGGCCGACCTGGGCGGAGCGAATCTCACGATGGCCAATCTTGCGAGAGCCACGTTAACGGTGTCGAACCTGTCTAAGGCATCTTTGACAATGGCGGACCTGTCCGGCGCCACATTGGCCGGAGCGGATCTGAGTTGGGCAGATCTATCCGAAGCGAATCTCACGGGCGCGGACATAACGGAAACGATCCTCACCGGCGCGAACCTCGTCGGCGCAAAGCTCCTGGGGCTGGATCTGGCCAAAGCGAAGAAGTGATCGTCGAGTCGATGTTGGGTTTGTCACCCGGCCTCGGCACAACGGAATATCCGGTTCAACGCACTGGTGTGAGTGTCCATGTCCTGCCGTGGAAGGGAGATCGTGGTCCTGTCCCAGGTCGGGACGGAAGGCAATTGGGGATGAAGCAGACCAAACGTTTTCGCCGAACGCTGCGCGGACTGGAGGCCGTGACCGTGTGGGTTCACGACATCGAACAAGATGCGGCGAAAGACGGTCTTGCCAGACAACATCTGCAGGACGCCGTGGTCGTGCGTCTTCTCGATTCGGGAATCAAGGCTCTTGGGATAGGCAATGTACCCGAACCGCCGGGAAATCCTTGGCTCAACATCTTCGTCAACACGCAAAAAGCCGAAAGTGGGTATTTCTACTCCGTCACCGTGAGGCTGGACGAAGTGATCCGTCTCGAGCGCAACAAGGCGTGCCGAACCATCGGAACCACGTGGGAGACGTCATGCAGGGGGATCACGCCCACCGAGCGATTGTCGGCGACCGTGGAACGACAAGTTGAGAATCTGGTGGACTATTTCATCTACGATTATCACATGGAAAATCCCCGGTAAACCCTTCCCGCGAGGCGGATAAGCCTTTCATTGGACGCCTCTTCCACAGTCCGCAAAGGATGGTTTCAACCGGTAGAATTTGTCCCGGAAAATCCATTCACAATGTCGTCTTCTGATACGGATCTTGCCCGAGCCTTGAGAAGATCCGTGCTTCGTCGACCGGCTGTCCGTACGTGAAGAAGTACCGATACAATGAGTATTGTCTTGTGGTTACGGTTACCGCGTGATAGAATTCCGGTAAGCAGCCACTGGAGCGTCGCGTTCGAACAGGATCGAAAACCCGGGTCAAGTGAATTGGCCTGCAGAGATGGGAGATGGAGCCATGGAACCAATCTGGACGAAAAACTACGCTGTCGGGGTACCCTCATCAATCAATTTCCAGGAAATCACGTTGTCCCAGGCTCTGGCCGGAACTGCGCGCAGATTCCCTGATGTTTCGGCCCTGATGTTCCAGGGTACGGAGATGACATTTCACGAACTCAAAGACGCGGTGTCGAGGTTTTCTGCGGGCCTGCAATCGTTGGGGATCGCGCCGGGGGACAGGGTGTCGATCGTTCTTCCTAATCTGATTCAGACGGTGATCGCCGTGTTTGGAACCTTGCACGCAGGCGCGACCGTGGTGATGCATAATCCGCGGTTGGACGATTTGTCTCTGGAACATCAGATCAACGACGCCGGATCCTCATTGATAGTCGGTCTGGACGTCTTGGTACCCCGGTTGCTGAAGATCATGAGAAAGACCGGAGTTCGCCGGATCATCTCGTGTCATATTCGAGATTATCTCCCATTTATGAAGAAGAAGCTCTTTCCCATCGTCAAGAAGGATCTGCACCTGGAAACCCCGGCAGGCGCGGAAGGGGTACTTGAGTTCACGGATTTCATTGAGGGGCGTCAGGTTGTCGGCGGGCCGCATCCGGCAGCCATGGACGATCCGGCATTCATTCTCTATACGAGCGCGACGACGGGGAAATCAAAAGGTGTGGAACTCACCCACAACAACACGTCAAAGAATGTTCAGCAGATTCGCAAGTGGTTTCCATCATTTCAGGATGGGAGAGAGATTCTTGTCGGATGTCTTCCCTTCTTCCACAGTTTTGGCCTGACGTGCGCCCTGAACATAGGGATCTTCTACGGATTCGGCAACGTGTTGGTTCCGCTGCCCGAACCCAAGAGCATCCTGGACGCCATACACACCTATAGAGCTACGTACATACCTGCTTTGCCCGTTCTCTACGCAGGAATGATCGAAAACCCGAGCTTGAAAAAGTACGATCTTACATCGCTCAAAGGTTGCTTTTCAGGCGCGGCCCCATTGCCCATGGAGATCGTTCGCACGTTCGAGGAACTCACCGGAGCCCAGATTTGCGAGGGCTACGGACTCACGGAATGCTCCCCGGTCTCGCACATCAATCCTTTCGGAGGCAAGTCCAAGGTGGGGACCATAGGCCTTCCCATCTCCGACACGGACGCCAAGATCGTCGACCTGGACGACCCCGCGACGGAAATCACGGCACCCGGGCAGCCCGGCGAGCTGTGCATACGCGGACCTCAGGTCATGCGCAGGTATGCAAATCTCCCGGCCCAGACGGAGGAGGCGGTTCGTGACGGTTGGCTGCTCACCGGCGACATCGTTACGATGGACGAAGAGGGGTATTTTGCCGTCGTCGATCGAAAAAAGGATATGATCGTAGCTGGAGGCCGAAAGGTCTATCCCAGGGACGTGGACGAAGTGCTCTTTGCGCACCCCAAGGTCATGGATGCGTGCACTCTCGGCGTGCCGGATCCCCAATCGGGTGAGTGCGTGCACGCGTTCGTGGTGATAAAGAAGGGGCGTACCGCACAACCCTCTGAAATCATAGAGTATTGCAAAATGAATCTCGAACCGTATCAGGTTCCAAAAAGAATCGAGTTTCTGGACGACCTTCCCAGGAGTCCCGCCGGCAAAGTCTTGCGCAAGGAATTGCGGCGAATGCACTTGGTGAGGAACTCGATGTCCGGAACAAAGAAGGCCGACGGATACTCGCGCGTCGGCTAGTCCGGCCGGGCGCTTGATCGCAGCACCAGGTATGGAATTCGGAGACGGGAAGGATTTCCCGTCCGCGTCTCCGAAAACCGCGAAAAGCACGTGGCAGGTATTAGGTTGCCCCACCGCCGACTCGCCAGGGACATCCGCCTCCAAAACCGTTTCCTCCACCGAAGCGGCCCCCGCCTCTAAAACCGTTTCCTCCACCGAAGCAGCACCCGCCTCCGGGGCCGTATCCGCCCCGTGGAAAGGCCCCGAAGCCGTAAGGCCCGATCTTCTTCCTCTGTTCGGGAGTCAGCAGGGATCGCATTTTGGTTCCCAGTTCGCGTCGCTCTTGCCGCATCGTGTCCCTCAGCGCCCAAATCTCTTCGCGCTTTTTCTGAATCGCCTCTTCATCAGGCGCGTCCTTTGCGGCAAGTTCCATCATCTCGACCCTCTTCTTCCCCAATTCTCCTCGAAGAGTCTCCATCTTCTTGAAGAATTCCAGTCTCAAAGACTCGGCTTGCTTTTGTTGCTCCTCCGACAGGTCGTTCCAAACGCCCCGTTGCACTCCTGCCGCTCCAGGACCCGCGCCCCAGCCTCGAGGACCGGGGTACGCCGCGTAAGCCGCGACGAGGACCATCAGAGACACCGCGGTTGCAATCACTGCCGATCTACGTTTCATCGATACATCTCCTTTGCAGGTAAATTCACTGTCCTGCAATCACATACAAGGTCGCGTGGAAAAACTCGCGCACCCCTCGTCATTTTTCTGGAATGTCCATACAAAGGCATCGTGAACTGCGGTAGTACACGAAGCAATCCGATCGTGAAAAACGTGTGGAGAAGATTTCCATCCGAGGCGTGGCAAAACGGTCGAAGATTGTGGACCTTGCCGACACCTCTGTCCGAAGCGCGGTAGTCCTCCGCGGCCTACCGTGCCGATCCCCGGCCTCCCGACAACGTGGGATTCAGGCACCTTGCTCCCGTCCCTGCCGGTGAAACGGACTTCACGTGTCGTTGTTTCTCGAAGTCCCCGCTCGTGTATGATGAGAGATTCTATGGTGTGATTCGTTGCGTCATCGGCCCTGCGGTTCAGAAGGTACGGGCGGCGGACCCGCGTCTCGCCCGCGTCCCATACCCGGTCCCATCATTCCGCGTCCCATTCCTCGCCCCATTCCCCGTCGCATCATTCCCTGTCCCATTCCAGGGCCCATGCATGTGCGGTGACGCAGGAATTCGAGGAAGGAGTTACGCTTGTCCGGAGGCAGCGTGCTCATTATCTCGCCGATTCTGACGAGCGCGGCCTTCTCCAACTGCCCCTTGAGCTGTACGAGCTCATCGATCCGTTCCTCCGCGGCCGAAAGGTTGCCGGGATTCTCGGCAATTAACTCCAGGACTTCCAGCTTCTTATCTCGAACCCGTTGCCGCATCTCCAGCATCTCGGTTCGACGGTCCCGCGGCCAGGCTGCCGAGATGTCTCGAACCGCGGACTTGTCGAGCGCCGGGTCTTCCGTCGCGTCAAGCGTCACTGCAGTATGTGGGGCGCGCCAAAGATTCCAGATCACCGTCGCGCCGACCGCTCCATTCACGGCGAGAGAAACGATGAGCAGAATCCATAAGATGGTGCGGTTCATGGAGTGTTACCCTCCCCGCCGATCTCAAGGAGAACGTCCGTGAATGAGTGCCCGGCGTCCGTTACCAGCAGATCGATCGAGCCGGCCTCGCGGTGGGACACGAGCATCTCGCTGAGAGATTTTCCCGCAAGATTTCCAACTCCCAGTGCGCACAGTACCAATACTGCCGCCAAAGGGAGTTGGACCCAGGCAGAAAACCAGAGTCGACTGGGGGAACCGGATCTCAGGCCTGCAATTCGCTCCTTGACCTGTTCGGCAAGTGCGGAACGTGGACGGATCTCCTGAAGGATTCTCAGGTCTTGCTCCAGCGCGGTCGTCCGCTCGGCAAAGGCTCGGCATTCTTTGCACCTGCTCACGTGTAAACGCAATGATTCCGCGGCCGGTTCATGCAGTTCACCGTCCAAGAGCTTGGAAATCATCTGTTGATACTTGGTGCAACTCATGAGTTCTCTCCACACATTTATACCGTCGAAGCAGATGAATCCCGCGAAAAATGTCTACCGTCACTCCAAGATTTCCAAGAGCTTCCTCCTGGCACGAAAGATCAACGACTCTACGGAGGAAACCGAGGTCTTCATGATCGAAGCGATTTCCTCGTAGGTCATCCCTTCCTGTGCCTTGAGAAGAAGTGCGGTCCTCTGTCTCTCCGGAAGTTGTTTCACCGCGCTCTGCGTTCGCGCGGTCTCCTGTCTGAGCGACAGCATCTGCTCCGGGTTGCGGTATGACTGAGCGACGGGATTGTCGCCGATGTCCGGACTGAGACGGTCCACATCGTAATCGACGAGCAGTCTTGAGGTTCTTCTCTTTAACGATCTGAAAACGTTGATACTCTGGTTTCGTGCAACGGTCAGCAACCATGTCTTGAATTTCGCTTTTGAAGGAGAATACCTCTGAAGATTGACGTAGATCTTCACAAAGGTTTCCTGAACGATGTCCTCAGCCTCCTGTCGCTTACCCGTGATTCCCAGAGCGAGTCGATAGACGGTTGGCGTGTGACGGTCCACCAGTATGTTGAAATGAGCATCTGAACCCGCCTGTGCTTTCCGCACGAGTTCTTCATCGCTAACGGTGTTCACAAACTCCTCGTTGTCACGACGCTCAGGCCGCCGTCGGATCCGACGCGTTCGCGTACGCCAAGGGACCGGACATCGTCACGGTCGACCGCCTGTCGCGATCTGAACGCTCAGAAACGCCTCCGGTATGTTCTGATCCGGTTGATGCTGGTGTTCATGCTTCTGACGCTGTCATCGATGCTCTTCATACTTCGTTGGAGATCCTGCCTCGTCCTCGTCACGGACCTCGGCGCGCCCCCGGTCACGGACCCTCCGCGCGGCCGGATTCCGCCCGACCCCCTCGTGTAGGCGGGCGAGCGGATTCTGCGCAGTGAACGCAGGCCGCTTATCAAATCCTCTGAGTGGTCCGGGCCGGCCACTGAACCGGACTTGGGAGTCTTAGACTCGGACTGGGCCGTCGGACTTCCCACACCGCCTCGGTCGGACGCATGTACCTTCATTCCCGCGGCCGGCATTGCGAGCGTCGCAAAGTAGGCGAGGAGGACGCACCCTGCAAATCTCACCATATGGGGGAACAGGGACGACATCATGCCATGAGATATATGTTCCACAACTTTTACCTCGCTCTTACCTCTGTGTTCGCCGTCCGTTCGAGGCACTCGTGGATATTTGGTAGGGACTCTCGAAACCGGTCTCCCATGCGTGCGAAATCTTTGCACGATATGGTTCAGTTCCTGCCTCGTGAGATGATATCGATGACCTCCGTGAAGCCGAGTTCCAGAGCGTGAGCGAGAGCCGTCTTGCCCGTGTGATCGGCTATCTCCGTATCCGCGCCCCACATCAACAGCATCTCGATGATGGCCGCGTGTGCTTTTCGCGATGCCCAGATCAGTGCCGTTCTGCCGTCGTTGTCCACCGCGTCGATATCCGGCCCGGCTCCAAGAAGCAACCGAACGATTTCACTCTTGTCACTGAGACAAGCCCACATGAGCGCGGTTCGTCCGTGTCCGTCGCGTGCATCGATGACAGCCGCCTCGTCAACGATCATTTCCACGATACCTGGATCCCCGTACCGTACCGCCCACATGAGGCACGTCCGTCCCCCGTCGTCCTGGATGTCCACATCGGCGCCCCGTTTCAACAGCAGTCTTACCGCGTCCATGCGGTTTCTGTAGCAAGACCACATCAAGGGCGTCCGTCCGACCTTGTCTCGAGCATTCAAATCAAATCCCTGATCAATCATGCTCTCGACATCATCCGGCTGTCCGTGAACACACGCCTCAATAAGCGCGTCGACATTCGCTTCCCGGTTTGAGGCCTCATCCTGTGTCTTCTCGATAGGTTCGCTCGGCGCGTCCCTGACGGCGGGTTGTTCGCTTTGTTCCTGCAAGTGCACTTCCGCGCCGGCCCCGCGGAGAAACTTCACGACATCGGTGTGCCCTTTGACCGCCGCCCATCCGAGCGCGGACATGCCGGATTGATCGCGGGTGTTGAGATTTGCGCCGTTCTCGGCCAAGACCTTGACGACTTCCACCTTCCCCTTGTAGGCCGCTCTCACAATGGGGGTCAGACCGTATCGGTTGGCCATGTTGACATCGGCACCGTAATCAATCAGCTTGCGTATCACGGGCAAGTGGTCGGTGGAGCAGGCCTTCATGAGCGCGGTCTTGCCGTCCTTGTCCTGAAGATCCACGTCCGCACCTCTCGCCAGCAAGAGGTTGACCACATCCAGATGTCCCCTGTACGCGGCTCTCATAAGGGCGGTATGACCAAATCTGTTGATCCGGTTTATGTCGGCGCCCGTGTCCAGCATGAGCTTGACCTCTGCAACAAGACCGGCCGCTGCGGCATCGTTCAAATCACGCTCGCCGCGTTTCTTACCGGGCTCCACGAGAAAGCCTCTTTCGAGAGTCAGTTCAAGCGCTTCCGTGCGGCTGCCTCCCGAAACCTCGATCATGGCTTCAATGGTTTCCTCGGCTTCCGAGGACACCGACGCACCGCGTTCCAAGAGCAGCTCAACGATCTCTTCTTTGGACTCCTGAGACGCCCAAATGAGAGCGGTCATTCCCGCCGAGTCTTCAATGTCCACACTTGCGCCGTGGTCCAGCAGCAGGTTTACCACCTGGGTCCTACCCGTCCGGGCGGCCCACATCAGCGCCGTCCTCCCCGCCCTGTCCTGAACATCCGGTGAAGCGCCTTTGGTCAGGAGTAACTTGACGATAGTCGTGAGGCCTCGGTCCGATGCAACCATCAACGCCGTCCATCCGGCACGATCCTGCGCGTCGACAAAGGCTCCTTTGTCAAGGAGTACCTCTACGGCCTCACGGTGACCGGAATACGTCGCCTTCATGAGGGGAGTGCGCCCGGCTTCATCCGCCGCGTCGGCATCCGCGCCTCTTTTTAGGAGCAAGTTCATCATCCCGAGGTGACCGTCAAAGGAGGCCCTCATAAGCGGCGTCCATCCGCCCAGTGCAGGTGCGTCCACTTTGACGCCTGCGTCCAGAAGCCGGGTCATGGCCAGGGGTTGCCCCGCCAACATGGCTACCATTAGCGCATTCCGCCCGTCATTTGTACGCATGTCCATTGAAGAACGACATTCCAAGAGGAACTTGATCATCTCGAGGTGCCCATACTGGGCGGCGTTCATGAGCGCGGTAAAGCCTTCCGAGTCCTGGGCGTCGATGTCGGCTCCTTTCATCAGAAGCATCTTTATCGCGTTCTGCTGCTGTTGCAATTTCATCGGGTTCGTACGCGCAGCCAAAGCGGCCAACATGAGACTTGTTTGACCTTTTTCGTCCGTCGCCTGGACATCGGCCTTCGCGTCCAGGAGGGTCTTCATCATCCGCAGGTTACCCGCAGCTGAAGCTCTCATGAGAGCGGTCATTCCCGAATCGTCCACAGAATTGACATCAACACCCTTGTTTACCAGTTGCTTGACAAGTTCGTAATCACCCTTTTGCACGGCTTCGAAAAACGCCTTGCTCTTATCTCTGGAGAACAGCAATGCCATCAAATAGTCCTCTCCCGAGAAACCTGCTCTGAAGATCCGCAGTGGTTTCTTCTTCCGGTCGTCCCAATCGTACACGCGGCCGTGACGGTTCCACTTCCGCGGCCGTCACGGGTTCTAGTCCATTAGGCGGGAGTGCTCTTGCATCATGCAACGGTCCTCGATGACGGTCAATCCCGCGCTCCGAGCCTTTTCAGCCGCTCCTTGATTTCTGATTCCCAATTGCATCCAGAGCACTCGAGCACCAATCGAAACGGCCTGTTCCGCAATCTCGGGCAGGTGCTCCGGACGCCGAAATACGTCGACCACGTCTACCGGCTCGTCGATCGAAGCGAGGTCCGGTCGGCTTGCCTCGCCAAGTATCTCTGTTGCATTGGGATTCACCGGGATAATTCGGTAGCCCTTTCTTTTCAGGTACTCTGCAACCTGGTAGCTGTCTTTGTGCGAATCGACGGACAAGCCTACGACGGCCACGGTCTTGGCTTGCAGAAAGATGTTCTTGAGTTCTGCATCGGTCGGATACACGGTCGTCATTGCTTAACCTCCCATGCTCAAAGGGAATATACTACATGATCGTACATCCATCAAACCGTGCCGGCACGTACCGGCAAGAACTCGTACTCGCCGCACGCATTCGGTAAAGATCGGCCCATGGATTCCTGAACCGGAAGGGAGGTCGACTATCTTGGAGCGAACGAGTTGTGGGGGTTCGAGCGCACATGTATGGACGAAAGGTGTTGCGGGTTTACCAGGCTTCTGCTAGCATTCGGCAGGGGGGAAGATTGTGTTATTCTTTCGCAGGGTTAGAACTGAACATTCGTTTGAGGGTCGAGTGCCGGCCGGCGGCAGGGACACGATGCATCCCTTGACGAGCGAGGCTGGGGAGCACTATGAAAGAACCGAAGAAGAAAGTAATCGACTTCCTGGATTATCGCCGCAGAAAGTCGGGGAGAATCGCGGACGGAGTGGGGCTGTGTGCGATCTTTTCCAGGCAAGGAGACTGGGCGTTCGATTATGCCTTAGCGCTTGCACGACACCACCAGACTCGCCTAAATATCTTTCACTTTCTGGAATCCCCGTACAGTTTCCGGCGAGACGTGGTCTTTTCGGATCCTCAGAGAAGACGAACGGAGCGTGTGACATCGGATCTCATTGCTGCAAAAGACGAAGAGTTGAGGCACGCGTTCGACGATCGCCTCGGCGACTATGTTGATGTGGGCTTTCGGCTTTGCGAGGGGAACAGTGAGTGGGAGTTGAAAAAATGTTTCAGGAAGGGGCAATATGAGGTGCTCGTCATAGGGTACAATGAGCCGGGCGCCGACTTCGGGGGTACCACGACCATCGAGCGCTTTGCCCAGGAGTTCAAGGGGCCCGTTGTTCTTGTCGGTCCAACCGCCGGGGATTCATTTCACATAAACCGACATGCCGAGAAGCGATTGGAAGTTCTGCTCATTCCTGACGGAAAGTGGTACAGGATAGAATCGTGAGCCGCCGCAAGGATCGCAAAAACCATCCCGCGTGTGAAGATTTGTAACCTACCGGTACAAGAAACACTCATGATGCCGCGTTCTCCGAATCCGACCGTACCTCTTCGAAATCCGCCGAAAGGAGCAGGCGAACCAGGTTGGCTGAAGAGTACTGACCTTTTGTGATGCGGTCGAAGACGCTTTCCCCTCCCAACAGCTCATCCACGATGCCTTCCACGGTGAAACCGTCTCGGTAAAGATCTCTTGCATGTCGGGACATCTCTTCGAAGTATTTGATGCCGGACCGGAGTGCACGCCGGCCGTTCGGTTCGATAGTCCTCATGGCCGTGAACAGCACAAGCCTGTCCGTGTCGACACACAGGAGCCTGTTCATTGATGTCACCATTTCGCCCACGTCATGTTCGGGTCCGCAGACTTTGATCTTTTCACCAACGTACAGGTCTCCGGAAAAGCACCAACCCCTGCTCTTCTCAACCAGCGCGATGTGTCCCGGGCAGTGGCCCGGAGTGTCGATCACGTCAAAGCGGTAGCGATTCGTCACGATTTTTCGCGGTATCGGAGATACGTCCGATGCCGGGGGGCTTCCCCACACGCGTTCCCTGTAGGGAGGGGGGAGCGGTGGACGATCGATCATGGGCAGGGAGTCGGGATGAGCCAGAATTTCCACACCGAATCTTCTGCCGATGAGCTCGTTGCCGCCTATATGATCCTCATGGTGGTGCGTGTTGACGACCAGGTCGAGCTTCTGTGACTCGAGAAATTCCGCCAGTTCCTCGGCCGTGTCACTGCATCCGGTATCAATGAGGAGTCCGTCGACATAATACGCGGAAACCCAGTACGGAGGGTTGCCGTGTGACGCTCGACTCATTCTGATCTGCGTTATTTCCTCGAAGTGATTGATTTCGATCATTCAGCGAATCCGTACCACGTGCGAAGTATCCGTCAATGGGGCAAACCCAGTATCCGGATCAACGGTTGTTCTGTCAATGAGTACGCGGCCGACATGGAAGGGAATGCGCCGGCGGTGGGGATGGGATTGTGGTCCGGGCTTGGTGATGCCTTATCGGCTTTCCGTCGCAATAGTGAATGCGTACCGCGCACGAAGAGAAGGAGTTGAAATCTCCTTGATGATTCCCTATTATCTGTGCTGCGCTTCGCAACCGAAAGTTATTTACAAGAAGACCAAAGAGGCTGCCTGACATGAAGACGAGATCTCATGACGTGGATGACTCCCATCGAACACTGGTCCCGCAACTGGACATGCCGCCCCGATTGCTGCTCGGTCCGGGACCGTCCAACGTGCATCCGAGAGTGCGCCTGGCGCTGGCAATGAACGAGGTCGGACACCTGGATCCGGCTTTCCTGGAAGTCATGAATCAGACGCAAGAACTCTTGCGATATGTCTGGCAAACCGACAACCAGTTTACCATTCCCGTCAGTGGGACGGGAAGCGCCGCAATGGAAGCGACTCTTGCGAATTGTGTCGAACCGGGGGACAGAGTCCTCATAGGCGTCAACGGCTACTTTGGAGAGCGTTTGTGCGACATGGCTTCGCGGTACGGAGCGGACGTTCGTCGCCTTGAAAAACCCTGGGGCGAGGTTTTCAGTCCGGAAGAGATTGGTGAAGGGCTTGAGGCGCATCGTCCAACCATCCTGGGACTGGTCCACGCGGAAACATCCACGGGCGCGTTACAGCCCATGGAGGGCATCGGCAAGCTGTGCCGAGAGTTTGACTGTCTCCTCTTGCTCGACACGGTTACGAGTCTCGGCGGCGTGCCGGTATTTCTCGACCGTTGGCATGTGGATATGGCGTACAGCGGCGCACAGAAGTGCATCAGTTGTCCGCCGGGTGCGTCGCCGTT
>JAVHLK010000055.1 GCA_031082285.1 Desulfomonilaceae bacterium | reverse complement strand
CCCCGGCCTTCGCCGGGGAGACGGTGCTCGCAAACGCGACCGTATTATGCCACAGCGCACTTAGGGACTGTCCGGCAATAACCGTATCGGCGGTGACAGATCTTGGTAGGGCGGGCTGTGCCCGCCATTGACCGCAGGCAGAGACGCATGCGCCACCGGAAAACGAACCGCCGCTTCGCTGTAACGGTCATTCATGGACGGACCCCTAGTCGCTCGTATCAGACCGAAGCGGTCTAATCGCCCATTTCAAAAAGAGTTTCTCACAAAGACGCGGGGTCGTAAAGCGAAAAACTCGCGACCGCGCCGTGGTCGAGCAAATGGAAAGGCGATCTCCGAGATACCGTGTGACATTCCTCGGTTAGCTTTGCAGATTGCTTGAGTTTTCTCTGTCGGTGACCCGCGGTTATGTGGTATCATGAACCCGCCGGCCGGGAATGGAGTGTCGGGAATGATCTCGGCCAAAGGATTCCAGGGAATGCATCCGAGGTTTCGTCTCCGACGGACGCGGCCTAAAGCGCCCTTTGTCGATCGCCGGGTGTGGGCGAATTCTTATACGGCCGCGGGACGAGAAGGTTTCTCTATTCCCGGAAAATGCACTATACTAACGGCATCTCAACCGTTCATAGGGCGGATGACGTCAACCCCGGCCCGGACTGGAAGCGCCGAATTCGGACCCGCCAAGACGTCCGGAGTCGGTCAGGACATCGTCGGGCCCCATTGAGGACCCCGGAGTGTCTCAAGACCACATTTCCGGTTCAGAAGTGTCGTGTCGCACATGAATTCAGGTAAGGGCAAAGGAAGATCGGTGAATGAGTCGGCAGTCGGCGAGTCCCGGTCGCCAAGCAAAACGATAAGCATTGATGAAGTCCTCCGGGATCTGCGCGCGGGCATGCGCAGCAAGAGCTTTCTGGAGAAATACGGTATTTCCATGCCCGAGTTCGAGGGCATACTGAAGAGTTTGATCCGGAAAGGTCTGTTCACCAAGGATGAGTTCAGGGCTTGGAAAGCACGGCGTCCGGTCCGGGCAGCCGCGTCGGAATCCCAGCCGAGACCCGACCACCTTGGTTCCCGTGCCCCTCAAAAAGAGCATGGAAACGTTGAAACCTTCGTCATCCAAGATCCTGAAAAGAACAACTCGTGGGCTCTTCAGCTCTTCTCCACCGAGCGAGAGCGCATGGCGGGGGCACAATTCAAAGTGAATCTGCATGGGAAAAAGTACGCCTTCGTGGTGGAAAAACTCCTCTTCAGAGGCGCGGTGAAGATGTTGGAATCCGAGGCCGCGCGCCCGCAAGGATCCCAGAAGAAACGAGAAGAAGCCATGGAGTTCATCAGCCGCCACGGGTGGGCCGCATATCTGGAACAGCGGGCTTTTGCAGCGAACTTCGATGCCGACAACATGAGAATCTCGGGGAAGGCGAGGTTGGTCCTGTTGCATTGTCGAAACGAGACGTTTCTGGCAGCTCTCCATACTCCAGCCCCGGCCATAAACCTTTATGTCGGGGGATCGCTCGACAATATCCGCCGCCGTTTGGCTAAGAGCGTGGACACGAGCGACCTGCAGGGCATTTGAGGTACATTTACCTCATCGCGTATACCGTCGGATCGTCGACTCCCGCCTGCCGAAAACCGTTCCTCCGCAGTATGCAGCTGTCGCATCTTCCGCACGCCGCTCCCCGCGGATCCGGGTCGTAACATGAATGGGTCAGGCCGTAATCCACGCCGAGTTCAACCCCTCTGAGGATGATTTCGGATTTGGTGAGCCTTATGAGCGGGGTATGAATGGTGATGAACGCTTTCCCTTCCACGGTGATTCGAGTCGCAAGGTTGGCCATTCGCTGAAATGCCTCGATGTACTCCGGTCGGCAATCCGGGTACCCGGAATAGTCCAGAACATTGACGCCTATGAAAATGTCCGAGGCCTCCAACACTTCGGCCCACGCTAAGGCAAAAGACAGAAAGATCGTATTGCGGGCCGGCACGTACGTCACGGGAATACGGCTCGACATGTCCTCGGGCGAGCAGTCTTTGGGAACTTCCAATTCGTCGGTTAACGCGGATCCTCCGATATTGCCCAAAGGAAGGTCGAGGATCATGTGGCCGGACACCCCTTGGGAACGAGCGACTCGTGACGCGGCCTCGATTTCGATACGATGCCGCTGTTGGTAGTCGAAACTCAAGGCATACGTCTCAAAACCCTGAGCCCGGGCAATCGCCAGACATGTGGCCGAGTCTACGCCTCCCGACAGAAGCACCACGCATTTGCTCTTCTCTTGCATTCCATCCGACTTTCATAAGGTTTGGCCGGGCCGGAGGGTGAGACGTCAATGTTCTCCGTCTTCGCCGCCCCCGGAGGCGGGCCTCCGCGTGCCGGTGATTCTTCGTCGTCTACGGTTTCACGATCGTATACAAACGGTCCCGCTTCTTCTTGACGATGCCTCTGCCGAGAAGACCTCTCATTGTGGATTCGTACTTTCCCTGATAATCCCCGTCAAAATAGAGATCCACCGTTTCCCTGAACCAGTAGGTCTCGACCAGTTGATCGAAGAAACCCGCCTCGTCGACCTCCTCTCTCATCATGAGCGTATAGACGATGATCTTTTTCAACAGGTCGTTTCCGATCCTCTTCCCATCACCGATGAAGGACTGAAGCCGTTTCTTGGTGTCGGCTATCGCTCGGCCCATGTCGGCAAAGGGCTTCCCGTGCCCGGGATATACCATTTCCACATCGAGGGTCTCGATCCTGCGAAGCGATTCCAGCATCGTGAAACACGCGGCGCTTCCTTCCACGCGAACGTTCATAACGGCCATATCGTGTTCCCAAAGCGTGTCCGAAGAGATGAGCACCTTGGAACTCTTGTTGTACAGCACGATCCCCTCGCATGCATGTCCGGGAGTATGGATCACGGTAAACTCGTGAGGACCTATGGAGAGTGTATCGCCGTCATGCAGACCGACTGAGCACTCGAAGAAATCACCTTCCTGGTCGAAGTACTTCCACCAAGTCGCCCAATCGTTCCGAGTATCGATGAAGTGCTTCCCGATCTCGTGCATTGCCACGGCGCATTGAGAGCGTTCCTGGATGAGTCGATTTCCACCGATATGGTCGCAGTGACAGTGAGTGTTGATGATGAGCCGGGTTCGCGAGACGTCGATGCCCAGATTCTCCAGCAGGGATTCCGTGACCGAGAAGTGGGAGGAATACCCGGTGTCGATCAATACGGGTTCTTCCGAACGCAACGCGAAATGGTTTCCGTTAAGGTAGCCCCTTTGAATGAAGAACAGGCCTTCCATGACCTCAAGGTACGACACGCCGACCTCCAGGTACGGTATCCGCGGATTTCGTCTCCGGCCCGGGCTCAATGTCCCGGCCGGCATCCCCCGTTCATGGGACGGGGACGCTTTGTTCAACCATACCATAGAACGCCTGCCCGGATGGATCTTGACAAGTTTGGGCAATCATTTACTCTCATGGAATCCGGGGCTGCGTCGGAAGCGTTCTTTTCGGTCCCGCCGAGGCGATTCGATTCAACCCGATGAAAAGAGCACCCCGCGAGGGCGTGAACCTGATGGACGATCTCGTAATCAAGAATGAAGCGGCATTACGGCTTGGCTTTTTCCTGGGCATCTTTGCCGTAGTGGCCGTCGCCGAGGCGGCAGCTCCACGAAGGGCTTTGGCCGTCTCCAAAGCGGGCCGATGGTTCGCCAACATGAGCATCGTGGTCATCAATACGGTACTTGTGCGCCTCATTGTTCCCGCGGGGGCCGTGGGAATGGCCGCGTGGGTTTCTCACCGCGGATGGGGGCTTCTCAACAACGTTGATATGCCCTATTGGCTCGCGGTCGTAATCTCGGTCATTGTCCTCGATTTCGTGATCTACATGCAACACGTCATGTTTCATGCCGTGCCCACGTTGTGGCGTTTCCACATGATGCACCATGCCGACCTGGACTTCGACGTCACCACGGGAACCAGATTCCACCCCGTCGAGATACTTCTTTCTATGGGAATAAAGGCCGCAGCCATAGCAGTCCTCGGACCTCCGGTACTCGGCGTCGTTGCATTCGAGATTTTGCTCAACGGTACGGCCATGTTTAATCACGGCAACCTCAAGCTTCCCCTCGCATTGGATCGAGTACTGAGGCTGTTCGTGGTGACGCCGGACATGCACCGGGTCCACCATTCGGTGTTTCCTACCGAGGCCAACTCCAATTTTGGATTTAACCTCCCGTGGTGGGATCGGACCATGGGAACGTACCGCGCGCAACCGATGAAGGGACACGAGTACATGACCATCGGACTCAACCAGTATCGAGATCCCGCTCGCCTCACCTTGCGATGGATGTTGGCCATGCCGTTTGTGGGGGTATTGGGCAACTACCCGTTGAATCGTCGCGGGCGGACCGGGTCGGACGGGTAATTTCCGGGCATCTTCTCATAAACCGCCATGATTCGCGTGCTGACCCTTTCAGGGCATGAGAACGGTGCCGGCGACCCAGGATATGGGGAATTCCCAGGGCAGGAGCCCGGGAACGAGAAGATAGATCGGGAACGATCTTATGTTACGATCATAAAGCGCGATGGTCCGACCGATTAAGAGCAGGAGGATTCATGTACAAGCTGTTGGCGTCTCTTCTCACTTTTCCCATTCTACTCCTCCCCATGGAAACGTCTGCCGCCGGCACCAGGTTCGTGTCCATAGGTACCGGGGGCGTGACCGGCGTCTACTATCCGGTAGGGGGATCGATTGCCAAACTGTTGAACAAAAAGAGGGGCGTATACGGCCTGAAAGTAACCGCGGAAGCTACCGGAGGTTCGGTTTTCAATATTAATGCCCTGGGCAAGGGCGACATGGATCTGGGGCTGGCTCAGTCGGACAAGGTCACACAAGCGTGGGAAGGGAGTGCCGACTGGACGGAAAGGGGACCGAGGAAGGAGCTTCGGGGCATTTGCACGCTTCAATCAGAGACCGTGTGCCTCATTGCGGCCGTCCACAGCGGCATCACGGCCTGTTCCGATCTCAGGGGGAAGATCGTGGCGGTCGGCAATCCCGGCTCCGGTACCCGCGACAATTCTCTCGATGCTCTTGCCACCTGCGGACTGACTTTTCGAGATCTGGGCAAGGCCGAAGGCATTAAGGCTGCAGAAGCCGCCGGACTTCTCCAGGACGGTCGCCTCGATGCGTACTTCTATACCGTGGGACACCCGAACGGATCGATCAAGGAAGCCGCGTCGGGGCGCACAAAGGTACGCTTCGTTCCCTTCACGAACCTTGGCGAACTTCTCAAGAGGAACCCCTTTTACAGTAAGGCGGTCATACCCATCCAGTTCTACGAAGGCGCGGAGAACCGAGAAGACGTGCCCACCTTCGGCGTAAAGGCGTGCCTCGTGACTACGGACAAGGTTTCAGATGAGATTGTCTATGCGGTCACCAAGGAGCTGTTCGAGAACCTCGACACGTTTCGTAAGCTGCACCCCGCGCTGGAGGACCTCGACAAGGAAGCAATGCTCACGGGGGTGCCGGTTCCCATACACCCGGGTGCTCTGAAGTACTTCAAAGAGGCCGGCTTGACCGACCATCTCTCCAAACAGTAAAGTGCCGGCATGACCGATCGGACCAACGTGTCGACCGAGGAGGCTCCGCGGCCTCCTCATGCCGTGACCGCGGCTGAAGGGCGCGGAGTGCCGGGCCGGCTGTGGAGTCACCGGATCGTGGGTCTCACTGCGCTGATCTGGTCGGCATTTCATCTGTCACTCGCCAGCTTCCTCATCCTGGACAGTGTTGCAGTCAGGGCTCTTCATCTGGGATTCGCTCTCGTTATCACGTTTCTTGCCTATCCGATGGTGAAGAGGCCCGGCAGAGGTATCCTGTCGAAGCTCTCAAGCCCCGATCGCATGCGTCCCTTCGACCTGTTTGTCGCGGTGATCGCCTTTGTGTCGGCAATCTACATCGTTCTCGATTACGAAGGCCTGAGTGTGCGGCAAGGTGATCCCGCGGCACGGGACATTCTCGTGGGGATACTCCTACTGGCGGTTCTTTTGGAGGCGGCCCGCCGGGTGGTGGGGCCGGCTCTTCCCGTCATCTCCATTGTCTTCTTGCTGTACGCGCTGTACGGCAACCATCTACCTGATTTTCTGGCGTTCAGGGGGGTGTCCCTGGATCGCCTCATAGGACAGATGACCATGTCCACGGAGGGGGTGTACGGCATTCCGCTGGACGTATCGGCCAATGTGGTGTTTCTGTTCGTGTTGTTCGGAGCCATGTTGGAGAAGGCCGGAGCGGGCCGGTACTTCATACGACTGGCACTCTCCCTCTTGGGGCGTTTCAGGGGCGGTCCCGCCAAGGCCGCGGTTCTCGGCAGCGGTCTGACGGGAATGGTTTCCGGGTCGTCAATTGCCAATGTGGTCACAACCGGGACATTCACGATTCCTCTGATGAAAAAGGTCGGTTACCCGCCGAAAAAGGCCGCGGCCGTCGAAGTCGCGGCCAGTACCGACGGTCAGTTGATGCCCCCGGTAATGGGCGCTGCCGCATTCATCATCGCAGAGTACGTCAACGTGTCCTACCTGGCCGTCATCAAGGCCGCGTTCATTCCGGCGGTGGTGTCCTACATGGCGTTGCTGTACATCACCCATGTGGAGGCGTGTAAACTGGGCATTGAAGGCATGGCTCGAGAGGACGTCCCCCGTTTCCGGGAGGTGTTTCCGACCGGCGTACAATTCCTGATTCCCATTGCCGTGTTGCTCGTCGAACTGATCTATTTCAGGCACTCTCCTCAGATGTCGGTCTTCCGGGCAATCGTCGCGCTCGTGTTGGTCATGCTGATCCAGTGTCCCTTGGAATCGGTTCGCTCCGGCGGCTCCGTCATTTCGGGTATCAAGCGTGTGATGGAGGTCTTGGTGGAAAGCATGATCGCAGGGGGACGCAATATGGTGGCGGTAGCCGTCGCAACGGCCTGCGCAGGCATCATCGTGGGCACCGTAACCCTTGGGCTGGGAGGGCTGGTCACCGAAATCATCGATCAACTGAGCTTCGGCAATCTTTATGCCATGCTGCTGATCACGGCTCTCGCGTGTCTTGTAATCGGCATGGGGCTCCCGACAACCGCGACGTATATCGTCATGGCCTCCCTGACCGCACCCGCCCTCGTGTCGCTGGGAGAAGCGAGCGGACTCGTTGTGCCTCTGATTGCGGCTCACCTTTTCTGCTTCTATTTCGGCATCCTCGCGGACGACACCCCGCCGGTGGGACTCGCCGCCTATGCCGCCGCGGCGATCGCTCAGTCCGACCCGATCCCAACGGGAATTCAGAGCTTTCTCTACGACCTCAGAACCGCGATACTGCCCTTCATGTTCATTTTCAATCACGAGCTGTTGTTGATCGGTGTAACCGGCGTGTTCCAGGGGGCGCTCATCCTGGCGGCTTCCATCATCGGTGCATGGGCTTTCGTTTCCGCGACCCAGGGATGGTTTGTGACCGCGAATCGTTGGTACGAGATCCCGTTCTTCTTGGCGGTCACGCTGCTAATGCTGAGGCCCGATTCACTTGAATGG
Source organism: Desulfomonilaceae bacterium (assembly GCA_031082285.1). GTDB lineage: Bacteria > Desulfobacterota > Desulfomonilia > Desulfomonilales > Desulfomonilaceae > JAVHLK01. The sequence goes on along the minus strand of JAVHLK010000055.1, from coordinate 23,763 downwards.
TGGTTGGGACTCCCTCATCGGTACTACTCCTACGTTTTCGGAGCCGCCCTGTACGGCGTGCTCTATTGGCGGCAACGGTCAAGAAGCGGGCAGGCCCGGCACGCCTGAATTCGAGAAAGGGGGCGAAAACCATGGACATGCGGCGTCTCGAAGTGTTCTGCAAGGTAGTGGAACTCAAGAGCTTTACCGGGGCGGCCAAGGCCCTGTCATTGTCTCAACCCACGGTCAGCGAGCATATCCGCACGCTGGAGGAGATCGTGAACGAAAGGCTTCTGGACCGCTTGGGTCGTGAGGTGCTTGCCACGCCCGCGGGCAAGGTATTCTACCAGTATGCCCGCAACATCGTCCGGATGCGCGATGAAGCCGTTCAAGCGCTGGAGCAATTCAAGGGCAACCTTGCCGGAAGATTGGTTCTCGGAGCGAGCACAATTCCCGGGACTTATATGCTTCCTCGCATCATCGGCGATTTCAAGTCAACCCACCCCGCGATTCAGATCACCCTACGAATCGCGGACACCGCCCTGATCGTGGAGCAGGTACTCGACGGCGATCTGGAAGCGGGCTTCATAGGGTCCAAGTGGAGCGATCGTCGTCTTGTCATGGAAGAGATCTTCACCGATGAACTGGTCCTTGCGGTCTATCCCGAACACCCGTGGGCATCCAGGAAGCGCATTAAGAGGACGGACCTGGAAGGAGAACCTTTCATTCTTCGGGAACGGGGATCCGGAACCAGGATGGTAATGGAGCGCATACTCGACGAGCACGGCTTCGACGTGTCCAGATTGTCGGTCGTTGCCGAAATGGGAAGCACTGAGGCGGTCCGGCAGGGAATCAAGTCCAAAATCGGAATCTCGATCCTGTCTCGAAATGCAGCCGCGGATGACATCGATCACGGACTTTTGGCCGCGGTGGATATCGAGCGTATTCGTTTCACAAGGCCCCTGTACCTGATTCAGCGACGGAATCGACAGATGTCGCCCCTTTGCGCGGCTTTCCTGGAAAGGCTTCGCGAACATGACGGGTGACGGACGGTATGTGTCGTTCTGTGAGTCGGGCTTCGGATTTTTCGGGAGAGGAGGGCGCTCTCTTGCTGTGAACCCGGTGGATCCGCGGCGGACGGGTAATTTTCACCCGCGCGGGGAAATTTCGCCCGAACGGGACGATGAGGTTCGACCTCGAAATACTTGATAATTTGAGCACTTAATTCAATTTAAGCGTCAAAATGGCACGAAACTGTGTAAAACCCATACAATGCGTAACCCCACCGGCCCATGGCCTGAGTCCACGAGGCGTTTGGTGTAGCGTTAACCCGCTAATATAGTTGATTAAAGGCGTCATCCTTCCTGCCTCGGTCACATTGGGCCCATTTTTTGCATAGTCCACATCGACGTCTCGGGGGCACGCGGCGGCAGGCTCCGCCGGGTCAATCGTACGCGGTGTGAGTCAATTTTGTTCACTCAGCGTGACCTTCCATTAGTGCGATTTTCTTGCGAGTCCAAAGGAGCAGAGGGGAGACTTCCGCGACCCGCCGGTCGCCGGAGGCTGATCCGGTGGAGCCCGGAGTCGGGCAGTCGAGGGGAGAGGACGCAGCGCGGGCGTTGCGGTATTGTCGAGGGGAACATGGGCCTGGGTGCTTTGAAATGCGAATCTTGTGAGATCATGACGGACAAACCCTATTCAGTGGATCTGTGCAGACGGAATGTTCTGGTGGATGCTTCGCGGAGGGGCGATATCGAAGCGGTCGAGTCCATCCTTGCCCAAGAAGGACTCACAGCTTCCCGCGAGGAAGCCGGCGCGGCGGCTCTGTTTCAGGCCGCGTCCAAAGGCCGGTGCACGGTGGTCGAACGCTTGCTGGAGAGCGGTGTGAATGTGGATTGCGTCGACTCCCTCGGGCGAACCCCTCTGTTGGAGGCGTGCCTGTGGAACCGTCAAGACGTGGTGCTCGCCCTGCTTCGAGTGGGCGCGCGGACGGCGCACGGGGACAATGACGGCAGGACGGCACTTATAGAGGCCGCGTTTTGGGGACATGCAGGAATCGTGGAATGTCTTCTGGAATACGGGGCCGACCCGACGCTCAATGACCGGCACGGTTATGCCGCGCCGCACTGGGCGGCGAGTCGCGGTCACTACGGCGTACTGACGGTTCTGCTGAAGGCGGGATTGGATCGCGATGTTCGGAGCAGTGGCGGTGTAACTCCCCTGATGAAGGCCTGTGAGGCAGGACACCGCAACGCGGCGTCGTTGCTTTTGATAAGCGGTGCGAATCCGGAAGTTCGAGACGAAGCGGGAAATACGGCACTCCTGAAGGCCGCGTCCGCGGGGCAGGCCGAGATGGTGAAGTTGCTCATTGAATACGGAGTGAACACCAACGCCGTAAATCATACGGGAGACTCGGCACTTACCACTGCGAGCTACGAGGGGCACGTACACGTGGTCGACGTGCTGCTCAAGAACAAGGCGGACGTCAATCATCGTACTCGCTACGGAAACTCCTCTCTGATGCGGAGCTCGTACCGAGGTCACGGCGAGGTCGTTGCGCTGCTTCTCGACAATGGGGCCGTCTCGACGTTCAGGAACCGATACGGCAACACGGCATTGATTGAGGCCTGCCTCGGGGATCACGTGAGAATTGCGGAAATGCTTCTGGATTGTGGGTCGGACGTCAATTGTCGAGACAACAGAGGCCGGAGTGCGTTGTCCGTTGCGGCTTCGAGCGCGAGCCCGGACCTGGTAGGACTTTTGTTGGCACGGGGGGCCGACGTTCTGGCCGTTGACGACGAAGGTCGCTCCCCGCTGTATTGGGCGTTGCACAAGCATGATCCGGCCGTTATGGAATTGCTGGCCGAAGCGGTCGATCTTAGAGGCGCGGATCAAGCGGTAAAGGACTCGTTTCTCTTTGAAGCGTCGTCCCGGGGAAGAGTCGACGCACTACGCGCAATAGTTCTGAGAGGGGCCGGGGTGAATTCCGTGGACTCCGACGGGATGACGGCTTTGCACATCGTGGCCGCGGCCGATTATCTCGATGCAGCTGAATTCCTGTTGGCCCAAGGTGCGGATCCGAACGCGAGAAATCCGTTGGGCGACACGCCCCTGATCAAAGCGGCTTCCAATGGACATCATCGCATGGTCAAGCTGCTTGAGAAGAACGGAGCGGACATCAACGCGAAGAACGCGTACGGCAACAACGCGCTCATGAGAGCGAGTTACAAAGGCCATGTTCACATCGTGGATATGCTTCTCCGTGCAGGTTCGGAGGTCGACGCGGTCAACGCCCAGGGCGATACGGCCTTGTTCTTCGCGTCGTACAGAGGCTTTGTCCGAACCGTTGAATTACTCCTGGCTTCAGGAGCGGATCCGAATATTCAGGACCGTTCCGGCGATACCGCGCTTATCAAGGCGTGCGCAAAAGGTCATCACGCGGTGGCCGCACGTCTTTTGGAAGCCGGGGCCCGCGTCGAGATCAGAAACAACAACGGACACACTGCGTTAACGAAGGCCTCTTCAGAAGGCCACATGCCGGTAGTGGAACTGCTCATTCTCGCGGAAACGGGCAGCACCGATGCCGCGGGAGGCGAACTCAGAGAACGGGCGCGTGCGCAAGACCTCGATGGGATTGTCATGGATCGGCAGGCGGGCGGCTCAGTACACTCATCGGCCTACGACATGGGAACCGGTGTGCTCACGGAAGCCGTAGTCAGGCGAGATCATGACGCGGTCAATGATCTCTTGTCGGCCGGAACCGATTTCGGCAATGACCTCTTATTGCGCATAACCGCTCTTGTGAACGCGTCAGGGGACGGTCACCTGACGCTGGTCAAGACCATTCTGGACACGGGGCCGTCGTTCAACGGGAGCGATTCCAAGTGGAACGCGGCCTTGGTTGCGGCCGCACGTTCCGGGCACACGGCCGTGGCCGCGGAACTGCTGGCACGAGGGGCCGCGATCAACGCCAAGACCAAGGTTGGGAAGACCGCACTCATGAGAGCGGCCGGTGCAGGGCACATCGAAACGGTGAAACTCCTGCTCGATCACGGTGCGTCTCCGGAGAGCAGGACGAACAGCGGCAACACTGCTCTGATGAGAGCCGCTCTTAACGGGCGAGTGCAAATCGTGGAACTGCTGGTACAACGCGGTGCGGATGTCAACGCAGCTAACAATAAGGGCCAGAGCTCATTAATGATGGCTTGCGCGAGTAACCGGAAAGACGTAGTCGCTGTTCTCCTGGAGAATGGTGCGAACGTGCACGCGCGAGACAAGAAGGGACGAACGGCATTGAGTGTGGCTTTGAGCAGGCACCACGTCGAGATCGTGGAACTCCTGAAGCGTTATGGTGCGTACGAGCAACATCCGATCCAAAAGACACAATAGGAAGCATACGTGCCTAAAATTCAAGAAGAGCATCCGGTTCCCATGGACTCTATCGGTGACCCGAAAAGGGCGAGAATCCGGGCCCGCAACGGGGAGCAAACCCAGACGATCGACCTGGGACTGCTTTTTCCAAGCGACGTGACCGAATCAGGATCCTTTGACCTCACACGGGTCAAGTACGCTTCATTTGGAAAGCTTCTACAGGCCCTTTCGGTGCCGACGCTTCTTGTTGACAAGTTGCACAGAATAGAATTCGTCAATGAGGCCTTTGCCGGGATTTCAAAGGATGTTGCGGCCGCGGTGGGTCAGCGTGTTGCCGCGGTGTTTTCAGACCCGGCCGACGCCCGGGCGATGGACCGCATGATTGAACAGGTTTTCCGGCAACGCCGGCCCGAGGTGAGGGAGAAGACGCTGCGGATTTATGGGAAACGGATGTGGGCTCGGGTACACTTGCGTACCATCAGATTGGCACAGGAGCGGCTGGTGCTCCTTCAACTGGAGAACTTGACCGCTCAGAAGCAGCTTCTCGCTGTGGAAAAATATCGGAAACTCGTCAAAATCTTCCCCGTAGGAATGGTGGAATTTGCCCCACCGAAACCATTGGATCGTTCCCTTCCGGAGGAAATGCTGTTGGCGGCCGTCATGCGCTCGAAAGTCGTGGACGGCAACGCTGAATTCGCTGATTTCTATCGTGTGAAACACGTCCGGGATCTGCTCGGCATGGAGTTCTCAAAGCTCTTCCCGTGTTTCGGCAAGGCAAAGGGCCTGTGCCTGAATTGGATAAGGGAGGGTTTTGCCGGCCACACCTTCGAAACCAAGGAGAGACGCAGATCCGGGCAGCTTTGCTATTACGAGAACACATTCATCGGCAACATCGGCAACGAGACGGTCCTGAGTTTTTGGTGGCTGAAGCGGGACATATCCGAGAAGAAACGCAGCGAAGAAGAGATGCTCAAGAAGGACAAACTGGATTCCCTGGGTATTCTCGCGGGGGGTATCGCGCACGATTTCAACAACCTGCTGACGGCATTGCTGGGAAATCTGTCTCTCCTGGACATGAGCCCTCACTTGGGGGACAAGGAGTCCGAGCGGGTCGATGCGGCCATGAGAGCCTGCTCGAGAGCTCAGCAGTTGACTCTCCAGCTTCTCACTTTCTCCAAGGGCGGGGCGCCCATAAAGAAAACGGCATGCATTGGGGATTTGCTCAGAGACTCGGTCGAATTCTCCCTGCGGGGCTCCAAGGTAAGAAGCGAGTATTCCATTCCGAACAATATTTGGAATCTTGATGTCGATGAAGGGCAGATCCATCAAGTGATCAACAACCTGGTAATCAACGCGATTCAGGCAATGCCGTCCGGGGGAGTCGTTCGTGTGCAGGCAACGAACGTCAAAGTCTCGTCCGGGTCTGGTACTCCGTTACCAGTCGGCAGGTATGTGAGAATATCCATCAGCGACAGCGGAGTGGGCATACCGGAACAGAACCTCAAGAAGGTCTTCGATCCGTACTTCACGACCAAGGAGCACGGGAGCGGATTAGGACTCGCTACATCGTATTCCGTGATCCGAAAGCACGGAGGACTGATGACCGTTCGATCCAAAGTCGGCGAGGGTTCCACGTTCTCTCTGTATCTACCGGCATCCGAAGCAACGGTCGATTGCGAGACGCGGAGGAAACGATCACCAGAGCCGGCCTCGGCCAGGGTCCTCCTGATGGACGACGATGTCATCATACGAGAGATGTCGTGCGAGATGCTGACGGTACTGGGTTATGACGTCGTGGTCTGTCAAGACGGCGAGGAAGCGGTTGCAGCCTATGCCAAAGCGCGGGAAACGGGAAAACCGTTCGACGTGGTGATCATGGATCTGACCGTACCGGGGGGGATGGGCGGCACCGAGGCATTGAAGAAGCTCTCGGCTATCGATCCCAAGGTAAAAGCCGTGGTGTCGAGCGGCTATTCGAACGACCCGGTCATGGCCGATTTCACTCGATACGGATTCACCGCAGTGCTCCCCAAGCCGTACGGCGCGGAAGATCTCGGGTCGCTCCTGGACGCGATACTCAGCAAGAACGGCAAGCCGTAACACCCTCCGAAACGCTCGGCCTCATCCGCGAGCGAGTCTTCGCGCGCTTCTCATTGCCCGCAACAACGTGACAATGCCATCTCAACGTCTCTCCAACGGACTCATCTCCACGCGGGGGGAATTCTTCGTCGCGCCTTGAACGCGGGACTCGAAACCACATCTCTACACAAGCTCACCTTCCTGCTGCACCCTCCCGAGCGGCCGACCATCGCGAACCTTTATCGATGAGCCGGAGTATAGTATACTTCAGAGGTCGGCGGTATGAGCGGCCGAGAGATCATGAGGAGGATGCGTATGTCCAGGCCATTTCTTTCACTCAAAGAGGACAACGAGAGAACTCTGCTTTCCGAGATCAAAGCAAAGAAGCCGGTCTTGACCGCATTGCCTCCGCGGTGCACCTTTGAGCTTTCCTGGAGATGCAATTACACGTGTAAGAAGTGCACCTATTCGTCTCTCGACCGTGGGAAGGGCTTTTCTGCCGCACAATTGCCGGAATGGCCCTGGGAAGACGTAGAACGGCTGGCCGACGAAGTTTTTCCCACGATGCGGTACACGGAGAGCACACTGCTCGGGGAGCCCTTTCTTTCACCCCAGTTCACACGTCTCATGGAACTCTACCGCAAGTACGGGGTCTATTACCGGCCTACGACCAACGGTTCGCTCTTGACGGACGAGAAGATAGACCTGATCGCCGGTGTGACCGATTGGCTGAAATGCAGCTTCGACGGTCACAACGAGCAGATCTACGAACGCCTCTACCTGAACCGGAATTTCAATACCGTGGCGAAGAACCTCAAGCATTTTTCCAGGGCTCGCGACGCGATGGACCCGTATCCCTGGTTTCGCGTCGGGCTGGTCCTGACGAGGAGCAACCTGTTCCATCTCAAGGAATACGCGGACTTTGTGTTTCAAGAGATCGGCGTCGACGACATGGAGATCATGTGCCTTAATTATTCCAATGAGCCGATGGCGGACGAGTTCTATTGGGACATACCTGAAAGAGTGAATCAGCTGATGGACGACCTGATCGATCACTGTATCACGCACAGGTATCGATTACGCCTGGCGTTTACTCGAATGCCGCGCAAAGACGGCACCTGGATCGATAAGACTTCCGTGGAGAGGTCCAAGGAGATTGCAGACACCCAGCCGAGAGCCGACAATACCGGATTTGAAAGATATTCCGACGAGGTGCGGGTGGGAGACATCTTCGGTAATAAGGAACAGTTGGAAGAGGGGTACGTCTGGAGCAACGATATGAGGATTACCCGCGTCGAGGCGGATGACGGCTCCAACGTGGGGGTGTGCGAATTCTTCACTCGCCCGTTCTTCAAGCCCCCCACCACCGAATTCGACGGCAAGGACTGGATCAAATGGGAGAGTTGTGGGAGCTGCTCGACTTTTGTCTTCGGCAATCTCAAAGAAGTGTCCTTTCGTGAGTTGTACAACACGCCCATGGTTCAGGAAGTTCGGAAGTTCCTGTACGGCAAGTACGCCATGCCGAGAGACCGCTGGATGCTGCCCTGCAAGCACTGTCTGTGTGTGGACCAGATATACAGCTATCGCGGAAACGGAAGGCTTAACGTGGGAGTACGCATGTTCCCGGGGGAGGATCTATACTCGTATCCTTCGAGGGATCTGCAGCGTCGCCTGATCAATCGGGGCTGGGGGTATTTCCGGCGACACGGCTTCCTCCCCGCGGCCAAGATGACGTATCACTTTCTCAAGGACTACTATGAGGGACGAAAAGGATCTCAGGCAGGCTGACTGGGGCCGTGAGTGCCTCGTGCTGGAATTGGAACGACAGGTGCACCATTCATGAACAAGATACTTGTCTTTTGCTCGGATGTCGTTCCTCTCAAAGGACTGGCCACCTCCGGCGGAGGATTGCGAAGTTGGCAGATCGTTCAAGGACTCGAGTCCAAAGGCTTCGAAGTGGTGTACTCCATGCCGTGGAACAGGTTCCTTCGCCGCACCTACTCCGATGCCATCCCTGAACAAGCCAAGAGTCGACTATGGACCGACTCCAATCAGGACGAATTGATCGAACGAGAAAGACCGGACGTCATTGTCTGTGTGAAACCCGCCACCAAGAAATGGCGCAAAGATCATGAGATTCCCCTCGTGATCGATTTTCACGGACCAGACCTCATCGAATTCGAGCAGATGGCCGGCGTGTACATCCCCAGTGCACGGTATACGGTGGCCACACGGAAACTGCAGAACATTTCCCACGGCGATTTCTTCACCTGCGCAGGCAAGCGTCAACGCTACTATTTCCTGGCATTTCTGGTACTCGCAGGCGTCGACATCTCCGATCTGGACGTTCACTATATGCCCGTGGCTCTGTCCCCGGATCTCCCGGATCACCAACCGGATCTCGACCGACGATCGATCGTATTCTCGGGAGGCTTCTATCCCTGGCTGAACCCTATCCCGGGTTTGCAGGCATTGGCGGAAGAGCTGCTCAACAACGGCAAGGGACACCTCGACATTTACGGCGGAAGCCACGAGACAAACCCCGAAGACAAGAGGGGGTTTGAGACCTTCCGAAACGAGATGTCTCGAAACCCGTGCGTGACCTTTCACGGCTTTGTGTCCAGGGAAGAGGTTCTTGAGAGATATCGGACCGCATACGCGGCCTTCGAGCTCATGCCGCGCTGCGCTGAACGAGAACTGGCGTTCACCACGCGAACGGTGGAGTTCCTTTGGGCCGGGCTTCCGGTAATCTACAATGATTACGCCGAGCTCAGCGAGCTCATCAGAGAGTACGATGCAGGGTGGCTCGTCCCTCCCGGCGACCGACGGGCGCTCTCTGAAGTCGTCGCGCGCATTGAAGATGATGCAGAGGAGGTGGCGCGAGCCTCGGAGAACGCTCGCAGACTCGTCCGCGAAAACCTCGTATACGACCGCGTGATCGAACCGCTTGCCGAGTTCTGTAAGAATCCGACAAAGAGGAAACGCTCCGGCGACGGGGAGTTCCTGATGATCCCCACGTCGAGAAAGGGATTCGGTTACGTGGACCACCTGTATGTGCAGTACAGGAGGTTGCCGTTCAGGGAGTTTGTCAAGAGCGTGGTCACCGCTGCCGGGGTCATCGTCAAGAACAGGCTGGACAACCTGCGGTCATCTTGATGAAGGTGACGGGCGTCCGCGCGGAACGCGGGATGCCCGCCGTCTTCCCTGAAGGCACATACGATGTGAGCCTGGGGATTCATCCCCCGGAAAGAACGCAACAATTTAAACAGGATTTCCGTCCCGTAGGGACGGCTGGTCGTAGGGGCGGGTTTCAAACCCGCCTGGATTTGCCACACGGGGTACTACGCTCAGAAGGGACAGGCGATGGGAAAATCAACCCTGGTTACCGGCGGAGCCGGGTTCATGGGCTCGCACATTGCAGATGAACTTCTCAAGAGAGGTCACGACGTGGTGGTCCTGGACGACCTCAGCGGAGGATTCATTGACAACGTTCCCGACTCGGCTCGATTCGTCGAGGGTTCCGTCGTTGACGACTCCCTGGTCAACAGGCTTTTTGAAGAGCATCGGTTCGATTACGTGTTTCATCTTGCCGCGTACGCCGCGGAAGGATTGAGTCATTTCATCAAGAAATTCAACTACGAGAACAATCTTATCGGGTCGGTCAACCTCATCAACTCGTCGGTCAACTTCGGCGTCAAGTGCTTTGTGTTCACGTCGTCCATCGCGGTGTACGGTGCGGCACAACTGCCCATGACCGAGGAAACCCCTCCGCTGCCCGAGGACTCGTACGGTATAGCCAAGTACGCGGTGGAACTGGATCTGAAGTCCAGCCGTGAGATGTTCGGGCTCAATTACGTGATTTTCAGACCTCACAATGTGTACGGGGAAAGGCAGAATATCGGCGACAAGTATCGAAACGTCATAGGCATCTTTATCAATCAATTGATGCGCAACGAGCCGATGACCGTTTTCGGGGACGGCAAGCAGACCAGGGCGTTCTCGTACATCGGCGATGTCGCGCCGGTGATTGCCGTGAGCGTGGAAACTCCCCACGCGTACAATCAGGTGTACAACGTGGGCGCGGACACGCCCTACACGGTCAACCATCTTGCCCACGTGGTGGCCCAAGCCATGGGCCTGGAATGCAAGGTTCGCCGGCTGGACGCTCGAAACGAAGTCATGCATGCATTCTCGAGCCACGAGAAGGCCGTACGAGATTTCCGCGTTCAGGCCGCGACGTCCCTGGAAGAGGGGGTCCGTCGAATGGTGGAATGGGCGAAAACCGTCGGTGCCAGGACAAGCAAGGAATTTGAGAATATCGAGATCGAGAAGAACCTTCCGCCGAGCTGGGTCAAGAGGTAACCGGTAATGTCTCCGGCCGGCACCCCCCCAAGCATCGCGGTGCTTGTGTTGAACCTTAACGGCAAGCACTTCCTGGACGAGTGTTTTCAGTCTCTACTGAGAATCACGAAGCCCTGTTTTGACATCTACCTGATCGACAACCATTCGAGCGATTCGTCCGTACAGTATACTCGTGCCGAGTACCCCATGATCATCGTCATCGAGAACGAGAGGAACTACGGGTTTGCAGGAGCATACGACCGGGTGATTCGTGAACTGGATCATGACTATGTGGTGCTTCTCAACAACGACACCAAAGTGGACGAAAACTGGCTCGCGGAACTCTACACGGTTGCAGAGAGCAGCGACCGGGTGGCGGCATGTGGGTCGAAAATCGTGACCATGTGGGACAACACGATCATAGACCACGCGGGCGGGATGCTCACCCTCATAGGATCGGGGCACGACCTGGGGAAGTGGACCAAGGACCCGGGAGGAAGCAATAGTCCGAGAGAAATCGGTTTCGGCTGTGGATGCTCGCTGCTCATAAGACGGGACGTCTATCTGGAAGTGGGCGGGTTCGATCCCGGCTACATAATCTACCACGAGGACGTGGATTTGTGCTGGAAGATGAGGTTGTTCGGCTATTCAGTCATGTACGTTCCCGATTCCGTCGTGTATCATCATCTTGGAGGCGGAACGATCCAAAGTATTGAGAACCCGTGGAAGGCCTATCTTTGTCAGAAGAACAGACTTGCCAATATAATCAAGAACATGGGGCCTCGCATGCTGGTTGAGGCGCTCTTCGTCTCCCTGGCATACGACACGGTACGAGCCGCCCGGTACATCGTCATGAGACGAGGCGATTTGCTCAAGATGCTTCTCAAAGGTTATGTGACCACCTTGCGTAACTTGGGCCGATTAATGAGCGATCGCGGGATGGTGCAACACAAGAGAAAGGTTTCCGACAAGGAACTCCGCCGATTTTTTCATCCGCTCATATCCTCGGCGCTCGAGTATCGCCGCCTGGTTTCGGTCTCGACCGAGAAGCCCGGACGCCCATGACCTCTGAGATCCGTTAAGAATAATCGAACGGAAGTTGCGCATGTAATCCGAAATCCTGCACATGTCGGCGGCTTTGGTGGAGTAGCCGACACTGAGTCATGCGCCGTGCGAGGCACCCTCGTTTCGCATGAGAGAGCGGAACGACTCGAACGGGTGGAACAACTACGACGTGCCGACCGCTTCATGAGATCCGCGAACCAGCAATCCCTCGACTTGTCTCTCGAATTCCTCACCGTCCAATTCCATGATCCACATCCCGTCTTTCACATGAGGACGCCTGTCAATGTGCCAGGTTCTGGCGAGTCCGAAAAGCCCTATGGAGAGCGAGTCTTCACGAATGTTGACTCGACCGCCGGTCAAAGTGGTGCGCACGCTCTCGAAGTCGCCGGTACCGTCGGGGCGAATCCTTATCACGGTACCCTGATTCCCGTACCACTCCCCCGCGAAGGACATGTGTGCCGGCGAGAGCGGATTCGGCCGAACGAGGCCCTCAAACTCTCTTGGAGGCCAGCTGGACAACCAAGGTCCGTGATGGATTGCAGCGGCTCCGAAGATGAAGGCAATAGGGAAGAGTGCGGTCCCGATTATTCCGAGCGCTCTGCCTGCTTTCAAGAAGCGCACTTTCACGGGGGGCATGATGCCTGCACGGATCTTGCGCAGGTCCGAACTACCCATGATCCACGCGATGATTCCCAGGGGAACGCAGAGAAAGAGGGACAGGATTCCGAACGCGAGTACCAGGTCCGCGTGGTTTGCAGGGACGGGTCGCGGGGTGCGCCCCGGATGAGAGGACGTTCCAAAGGGTTCACGTTCGGGTTGGTTGGGGGGATGGTTCATAGGGAGGGCTCACGTCCGTCTTGCCGGCCGGACCGGCTACGTTTCGGTGCACATTGGGCCGCGGAACGGACCGGCGGCGGCCAAAAAGAAGCCCGACGGATAAGACAAAAGGGTATGGCTCCAAACAAGGAGGATACGGTCGTTCCGCCGGGCGATTGCAAGGCTAGCCAAAATATCATATCCCATCAAGTGCGGAGTGTCAAGAACGTTTTGGAATTGCTTGCACGAGGATCTCAATGAGCGTCGTCATTTCCCGAACCTCCCACTTCGCAACATGTTCCCTGAATTCCGTCCGAGTGAGGACGAGCCGCTCAAACATTCTCAAACGCGTGCGCCAGGTCGGCAATCTGATCGTCGATATGTTCTATCCCGACCGAGATTCTGATCATATTGCGCGTGATGCCCATGGATAAGCGGAAATCTTCCGGCATGGACGCGTGTGTCATCGACCAGGGATGCTCGATGAGAGACTCGACGCCGCCCAGGGACTCTGCCAGCGTAAACAGTCTGACTGCACCCAGCAGGCGGAAAGCCCCCGCCTCGCCTCCCTCGACGCAGAACGAAAAAGTCCCCCCGTAACCTGTTTGCTGTTGTTGCGCGAGTCCGTGCTGCGGATGGCTCTCCAGACCAGGATGCAACACGCGCTCCACCTTGGGGTGAGACTCCAGCCATTGAGCCACTGCCAGTGCATTCCGGTTGTGAGCCTCCATTCGAATTCCGAGGGTCTTCACCCCGCGCAAGACGAGAAAACAGTCAAAGGGTCCGGCACACGTACCCATGGCATTCTGGAGGAACTTGATCTTTTCCGCGAGGTCGGGTCTCCTGACGACTATCGCACCACCGACCACATCCGAGTGGCCGTTTATGTACTTCGTTGTCGAGTGTACGACCACGTCAATGCCCAGATCCAGGGGCCGTTGAAAATAGGGCGACAGGAAAGTGTTGTCGCAAATCGTGAGAATCTCATGCTCCTGTGCGATGTCCGCGATTGCACGCAGGTCCAAGATGTTCATGAGAGGGTTGGTGGGGGTCTCGGTCCACACCGCGCGCGTGCTTGGTCGTATTGCTTTGCGCAGGAGGTCCGGCTCCCGCAGGTTTACGAAATCCACTTCTACGCCGTGCTTTTGCGTGACGTTCACCAAGAGCCGGTGCGTCCCTCCGTAAAGGTCGTCGTGGACGATGAGGTGATCCCTCGGACCGTACATGTCGAGTAGGGTAGCCTCTGCAGCCATTCCGGTAGCGAATACGAACCCGTCAGTGCCTCCCTCCAGGGCCGCCAGACAGTCCTCCAAGGCCTTTCGAGTGGGGTTTCCGCTCCGGGAGTAATCGAATTCCCCCGGCTGACCGACACCTTTGAATGCGAAGGTTGAAGTCTGATAGATGGGGGGCATCACCGCGCCGTACGCGGGGTCTTTCGATTGTCCGGCATGAATGGCCAATGTTTCAAAATGCATAATGACTCCTTTCCCGGCACCTTTGAGTCTCGCTGCCCGGCTCAGCCCTGAATATCATCAAACAGAACCGTCGAAAAGTAACGTTCGCCTGCATCCGGAAGCACGGTAACGATCAGCTTGTCCTTGTTCTCAGGCCGGCCGGCCACCCGGACGGCAACCGCCGCCGCAGCTCCGCTGGAAATGCCGCAGGTGATTCCTTCCTCACGGTGCAAGCGCCTTGCCATTTCAATAGCCTCGTCATTGGACACTGTTGCGATTTCATCCGCGAGGTCCAGGTCCAAGACGTCCGGCTTGAAACCGGCCCCGATACCTTGAATCTTGTGCGGTCCGGGTTTTGGTTCCTCACCGTTTCGGATCATAGTCAACACGGGAGAATGAACAGGCTCCACCGCGATCGCCCGGATGCTCTTCCTCTGCACGCCTTTGATAAACCTGCATACGCCGGTGAGGGTTCCGCCCGTGCCTATGCCCAGGACCAGAATGTCCACCTTTCCGCCCGTGTCGTGCCAGATTTCCGGCCCCGTGGTCTTGAAGTGGATATCGGGATTTGCCGGATTCTTGAATTGCTGAGGCATGAAATACTTTTCAGGGTCGCCCGCAAGAATCTCTTCAGCTTTGGCAATAGCTCCCGGCATTCCTTTGGCGCCTTCAGTCACTACGAGTTCGGCTCCGAATGCCCGAAGCATCTTTCGACGCTCGAGGGACATGGTTTCCGGCATGGTAAGCACAAGAGGGTAACCGCGGGCAGCGCACACAAAGCCCAAAGCTATGCCGGTGTTCCCGCTTGTGGGTTCCAGGACCGTAACCCGATTGGAGCCCGGCGTCAACTTCCCGCACCGCTCCGCGGCCCAGATCATGGACGCTCCGATGCGGCATTTCACCGAATAGGAAGGATTTCGTCCTTCGATCTTCGCGAGGAGCACCCCCGGAAGACCCGCGGCAACCCTGTTCAACCTTACCAGAGGGGTTCCGCCGATGCTGAGGCTGTTGTCCTGATAGATTCCCGGCATTGCTGATTCTCCTTTGTCGCAAGGGTCCATGCGGAGAAGGCCAAAGGCATTTGGCCTTCCGACGGACGGATTTCCGGTCAAGGGCCCGTCAGTTGAGTGACTCGATCGGCATGGTAGAGATTAAATCGAAAAACCGTACTCAAGCTTCGTCACATTGAACACGTCTCGATCACCAGCCGGAACACTTCAACGGTAGAAACACCTCTGAAAAGGCTACCGGGAATGGGCTCTCGTCATCTGATACTCACGGAATAACGTCGGCAGTTCCGGACGCGTTGCCTCAGCCCGGCATGTGGCCCAAAACGATCCGACCGGTTGCCGGTTCAAATCGAGAAATCCACAATCCGTTCTTGACATTCCTCGGCTTCCCGGACAACGAGTTCCCGGAAAGTCGTTCCGTCGTACACGGCCTCCAGCGCCTTTTCAGCACGTTCCCAGAGGGAATTGAACGGGCAGCGTCCGTACATGGAGCAAGAGCTCTTACTTGCACCCACCCTGCAGTCTACCGGGGACAGAGGGCCTTCAATGAACCTCAATATCTCGCCGACACTCAGATCTCCTGCCGGCCTGGCCAGTAAGTAGCCGCCTTCCTTGCCTCGGACGGACTCGACAAAACCTCCGCCTTTCAGGTGGTTCAGGATATTCTCAAGAAACCTTTGAGGGATAGCCTGGGCCTCCGCAATGTCGCTAATTTTGGTTGCACCCGTTCCTTGGCGTTTTGCCAATTCAAAGACTGCTCGGACAGCGTACTGAGATTTTTGAGAAATGGGCATGGTTTCTGCCATATACCACTAGCTCGACCGATTCAGTTGAGATTTACCAGCGACATACTTTCTTGTCAAGCAATTTCTTTGTTTCCATGCGATAGAGTCGCTCCTTGAATACTGGGGGAACCATCACGTTTGTCATTGCGAGCCCGACCGAGGGGAGGGCGTGGCAATCCCTCCCTTTCATGAAGCATTGAGATTGCTTTCCCGCGTTCTGCGCGGGACTGCGCTCCTCGCACTGACAGGAGAGACCGGTAGGAGCGTTGAGGAAGTGTGTGAAGATCACCGCGAAATTCAAAGAGCGTCAGTATAAGAAAAGGGTTCTTGTCAATGGGGTTGGCAGCTCTGAAGAATCTGCTGCTCACAATTCTACGGTAATCCTCGGGGATCTTGTGGGACCGCGATCCGGGACGCCGGGTCCCTACCAATCTGTTTCCTGTGGCTTTGTTTGGTTCCTTGGAGGCTTGACGGTTCTTTCTGCTCCGTTGTGAACGTGTACGGCTTGAGCATTTCCTCCCGTCCACTAGGTTGTCTCACGGATTCCATGCTCCGGACGCGTCACGGAGCACTCGTCGGCGCGGTCGGGCCCGTTCAGGAAGCATGCGAGTCCGTTCTCCTCTCGAAGAAGTCGCACCAGTAAGGGATGGAGCATATCCACTGATTGCTTGAACTTTCTGATGAATTTCCACCAGCGAATGCCTGCTCTGAACCGCTCGGGGGCGTCCGACGGTTTCCGCCAAATCCGGGCGAACCCCCGACGGTCGTCAAGCGGGGGCGATTCAACATCGTCCGAGATAACTCGGAGCGAGACGAATGGTATTCCGAGCCGCAGGGCTTCCAGGCCCACGGCATGACTCTCCATGTCCACCGCAAGCGCGCCGGTGCTCTTATGGAGGTTTTCCCTGTCCTCGCGGCGGAAGACGGGTTTACGCACCGTTGCCAATCGGGCCGTCTTGAACGGGATGCCTTCTTTCCCGCACGCTTTCTCTGCTGCGGCCGTGAGAGGGCCCGACCAGGCGACCGGATTTCCGGGCAAGTCGGCCGAGACGGTTTCGGCGGAAATAATGACGTGCCCAAAGCGCAAGTCGGGCACGAGTCCTCCCGCGGTTCCCGCACAAATGATCGCCGAGGGCCTGACGTGAAGATTCCTTACGGCCGCGGCCGCCTTGTCCGGTCCGATGCCGCTTCTCACTATGGAGAGCGTGTGTCCCTCGAAGAACGCTTCCCTGTATATTGCTTTTCCCATGCGGCTGCGGTGAGTCACTTCGACACGCCGCAGGAAAGGATAGGCTTCCATACCCATGGGAAAGACGATGCACGGGCCTCGGTTTTTTCTGTTCATGCTTTTCACGGCGTTATATAGTGAGCGAATTATACGCGGATGGCCGGAATCATGTCCAGTGCACAACTCGATTCGATTGACAAGAAGATCTTGCTGGCTCTCCAGGGTGACTTCGACGAATCCCCCGAACCGTACGTGTTGATTGCGGAGCAGGTAGGGCTTTCCGAATCGGAGGTACTTGGGCGTATACGCAGCATGCTGGAGAATGGCGTCATTCGAAGGCTGGGAGCCATGATCAGGCACATGGAGGCCGGAATCGAGTTCAACGGGATGGTGGTGTGGCGAGTCCCGCCGGAAAGGATTGACGAAGTCGGACCGCTTCTGGCCGCGTTTCCGGAAGTGACCCACTGCTACCGGCGGCCGCGGTTCGGCAAGTTGGGAGGCACGCTCTTCACGATGGTTCATTCTTCTTCCGAGGAGGGATGCCTCGAGATCGTCAGGAGAATGTCGGAGAAGGCCGACGTCCGTGAGTACGAGATCCTTTTCAGTGAACGAGAATTGAAGAAGGTCAGTATGACGTACTTCAATGATGTGGAATGATCGGTGTTGATGGTAGGGGCGGACCTATGTGTCCGCCCACAAGGCTTCAGGTGGTATGCGATGAAAAATACTGTCAAGTCCGAAGCGCTTTTTTCAGAAGCGGCTGAGATTATTCCAGGCGGTGTGAATTCCCCGGTACGGGCATTCAAGTCCGTGGGGCTGCCCCCGCGGTTCATCAAGTCGGGCAAGGGATGCCGGATCGTTGACGAGGACGGAAACGAGTTCATCGATTACGTGGGATCGTGGGGACCGTTGATTCTCGGGCACGCGAATCCCGAGGTTCTCGAGGCCCTGGACGTTGCGATGCGGAACGGCACGTCCTTTGGCGCCCCGACCCGTCGAGAGGTTGAGATGGCCCGGGCCATAACGGACATGGTCCCGTCCGTAGAGATGGTCAGATTGGTGAACTCCGGCACCGAGGCCGCCATGAGCGCGATACGTCTCGCTCGGGGATATACCGGCCGAGACACGATCATCAAGTTTTCCGGTTGTTACCACGGCCATAGCGACAGCCTCTTGGCCAGAGCCGGTTCGGGTGCGGCGACCTTTGCTCTTCCCGATTCCCTAGGCGTCCCCGGAAGCGTCGTGCAGAATACGGTAGTGGTACCGTACAACGACCTTCAGGCCGTCGAGGCAAAGGCAAACGAATGTGCCGGACGATTGGCCGCGGTAATTGTGGAGCCCATCGCGGGCAACATGGGGGTGGTACCGCCCAAGGACGGTTTCTTGCAAGGGCTCCGGGATCTCTGCACCAGGCATGAAGCCCTGCTCATTTTCGACGAAGTGATCACCGGTTTTCGAGTGGCTGCGGGTGGAGCTCAGGAACTTTACGGAGTGATCCCGGACTTGACGTGCCTTGGAAAGGTCCTTGGCGGCGGGTTGCCGGTTGCGGCTTTCGGGGGGCCGAGGTCCGTCATGGAGCATCTCGCACCCGTGGGGGAGGTCTACCAGGCAGGCACGCTCTCCGGAAATCCCCTTGCCGTCGCGGCGGGACTGACCACCCTGAAGATTCTTCGGAGAGACGACCCGTATCCCGAGTTGGAACGAAAGGCCGCACGGTTGGCCGACGGGATTCATGAGGTCTTCACGGAAAAAGGAGTGGTCCATACCGTGAACCGAGTCGGTTCTCTACTGTCCGTCTTCTTTCATGAGGGGCCGGTGACCTGCTACGAAGAAGCCTCCCTGGCCGACAGACGCGCGTTCAGTGCGTTCTTCGGTCGCATGTTGGACAATGGCGTATATCTTGCCCCATCACCCTTCGAAGCGTGGTTCGTGAGCACGGCCCACAGTGATCGGGATATTGAGGCCACCCTGGAAGCGGCCCGCAAGAGCCTTTGAGCACACCGGGGCAAGGCCCGTTGAAAGGTGCGTCTCGGACACCGGCCGGTGTTGGACGGTTCTTGATAGGCGCCGTATAAGACGCGGTATTTTCTTGAACTTTGTTTCAGGTAGTGGAAACGTTTTCCATGAAAGGCTCCTAAATGGAGCAGAGCCGTTTCGGACCACGTATGGGGTTTGGGGGGGAGATAGCGTCTCCACCCCCATTTATCGCGCGACGTGCGCTCTTCACAACTCATCTCCGAGGCGAAGCCTCGGAGGGCCGGCCGGGGGGCGAGGACTTTTATGTTTCGCTGTGCCTTCGCCGGCATGATAGTTCAGGTTATGCGCGCCGCGGTGAAGTCGGTCTGCGTGCCGTGCGCAACGCCTGCGTACGGGTCGGGAGGACGGGAGTGTTTTTGTTGCGGATCCGGAGGGGATGTGAGGAGACTTCCGGCACTCCGGTGCCGGGGTTGCAGGTAGGTGGGGCCGGATGTGTAGCACGTCCAACAAAAGCGTAGCACAGTGGAATCACTGCTCAATTCAGCTTGATTTTCCCAATTGTCTGAAGTAGTCTGTTACTCATGCACGGCTGCGACCAGGATACTGTCATCCATGTTGGAATCTAACAGAGCCTTTATTTTTCATTTGCAGCACATCAAGTGAGTACCGGAGGAGCCGACTCGTACCGTGGGAACTGCCGATCGCAGTTTCCCTCGATCGGTCACGGCAGCGCCGTGACGTGTCGTGAATCGTGCAAGTAAGGTCAATTGTATTTCAGAGTCCATGCAAGCAAGACAGGACGGATGAGAAAAGTCCATGCAAGGAGGTTACTAATGGACAGGTGTATTGATGTACCCGAAAGGTTGGCACTGAAGGGCGTTTCCCGCCGGGACTTCATGAAGTTCTGCGGCCTGATGGCAACCGTTTTGGGCCTACCGATGTCCTTCGCACCTCGGATCGCCGAGGCCGCAGCGAGGAAACGTCCCACCGTGGTATGGATGCACTTCGCCGAGTGCACCGGCTGCACGGAATCCTTTATCCGCACGGCCCATCCATGGGCCGCGGACATAGTGCTGGATATCGTCAACATTGCGTACCTCGAGACGATCCAGGCCGCGGCCGGCGATCAGGCTGAAGAAATCCTGGAAGAGACCGTCAAGAACGAAAAAGGGAAGTATATCTGCATCGCCGAGGGTGCAATCCCGACCAAAGACAACGGAGTCTACGGAAAGATCCACGGAAAGACCTTCGCAGAGATCGCAAACCATGTGACCAAGAACGCTGCCGCAACCATTTGCGTGGGGAACTGCGCGTGTTACGGAGGCGTGCAGGCGGCCAAACCGAATCCTACGGAAGCCAAGAGCGTTTCCGAGGTGACCGGAGTGAAGACCGTTAATCTCGCGGGATGTCCTCCCAACGCGGATAACATGGTCGCAACCATTTTGCATTTCCTCGTGCTGGGCAAGCTGCCGGCGCTTGACGACCTTGGTCGTCCCCTCTTTGCCTACGGCTACCTCATCCACGACAACTGCGAGAGAAGGGGACGTTTTGAGAACGACGAATTCGTCAAGGAATTCGGCGACGAGGGAGCGGCCCAAGGCTATTGCCTCTACAAAGTGGGCTGCAGGGGACCGGAAACAGGCAACAATTGCCCGAAGATCAGATGGAACCAGGGAACCAACTGGCCCGTCGGCGCGGGTCATCCGTGCATAGGATGCAGCCAGCCCCAGTTCTGGGATGAAATGAGCCCCTTCTACGTAGAGAAATAGTGACACGGCAGATGGAGTAACGAAACGTAACCCCATGAGGTAAGCTTTTCAAAAGGAGCGATACAATGGCAAGAGTCGTCGTTGACCCCATTCCCAGGATTGAGGGTCACCTGCGCATTGAAGTGGAAATACAGAACGGAAAGGTGAAAGACGCCTGGAGCAGCGGAACGCTCTTCAGGGGTCTCGAAATAATTCTCCAAGGACGGGATCCCCGGGATGCCCACCTCCTGACCCAGCGTTCTTGCGGTGTGTGTACGTTGACTCATTCACTTGCGTCGGTCAGGGCCGTCGAAGACGCTCTGAAAATCAAGATTCCGCCCAACGCGAGGATCGTGCGCAATCTTACTCATGCAGCGCAAAATATGCACGATCATTCAGTCCATTTCTATCAACTGTGTGCCTTGGACTGGGTGGACGTGGTTTCGGCACTGAAGGCGGATCCCAAGAAGACTGCGGACCTGTCGGCATCAGTCAGCGGCCGTCCCCAGACCAAGAAGTATTATGAAGGCCTGAAGGGGAAACTTGACGCTTTTGTCAAGTCCGGCCAGCTGGGGCCCTTTGCCAATGCGTACTGGGGGCATCCGGCGTACAAACTTCCGCCCGAAGCCAACCTGATGGCCGTCGGTCATTATCTTGACAACCTCCGCCAGCAGGTGCATGCCGCTCAAATGACCGCCATCTGGGGGGCCAAGAACCCGCATCTGCAGGGGCACCTTCCCGGCGGCGTGACCGTAATCGAGCAGCTCAACGCGGACCGGATCGCTCAGTACATGTTCCAGCTCAAAGAGCAGATCGCGTTTATCGAGGAAGTCTACATTCCCGACCTGCTCGCGGTGGCCTCCTTCTACAAGGACTGGACCAAGGTCGGCGGCAACGACAACTTCCTCGCCTACGGAGATTTCCCGGAGAGCGATGAGGAGCCGGACAGCTTCTATTTCCCGAGAGGCATGATCCTGGACAAACAGCTCAAGCTGGAAAAACTCGATGCAGCCAAGATCACCGAGGACGTTACCCACGGGTGGTACGAGAAGGGCGAACCCCTCCATCCGTCCGTCGGCGAGACAAAGCCTCTGTCGGGCGATGCCCTCGGCGGAGCGGTTCCCAACACCACGGACAAAGACGGCAAGTACAGCTGGATAAAGGCCCCCAGGTACGACGGCAAGGTCATGGAAGTCGGACCGCTGGCTCAGTGCCTCGTGTCTTACGTGGGCGGCAACAAGGAGATCAAGGATACCGTGGACATGTGTCTCAAGAAGCTGAATGCCCCGCCGACCGCTCTGTTTTCGACGCTCGGTCGAATCGCGGCACGCGGCATCAAGTGCCTGGTGAACGCGAAGGCTGCGGAGAAATGGTGCGGCGAACTGATCGCCAACATCAAGAGCGGCGATACGAAGACCTTCACCAGTTACAAGCTGGATGAGAGCACCAACGGTCAAGGAATGGGCCTGAACGACGTGGCTCGCGGATCCCTGGGCCACTGGATCGACATTGAGAAGGGCAAGATCAAGAACTACCAGCAGGTGGTTCCTTCCACATGGAACCTCGGCCCGGCCGACGCAAAAGGTCAGAAGGGCCCGGTGGAGAACGCGCTCATCGGCACGCCCGTGGCCGATCCCAAGAAGCCCCTCGAAATCCTCCGTACGGTCCATTCGTTCGACCCGTGCATCGCCTGCGCGGTGCATGTGATCGATCCGCAGACCAACGAGGTCTACAAGTTCCGAGTATCCTAACTAACCGAGGAACCGGACAACCGGGCGAGAAAGGCGGCAGTCACATGCCGCCTTTCTTAGTTTCGAATGTGTCGCTCACCCTTGACTCGCCGCTGTTGACATATCCACTATCATAGTCTATCGTAGAGCAAGAGGTTGAAGAGAGGTTCGCGATGATCAAGATGACCACAATGGACTTGCGGAAGAAGCTGGGACACATTCTCGACACGGTGGCGGAGAAGAACGAGCAGGTGATAATTTCCCGTGCCAACCGTCCTCTTGCGGTAATCCTTTCCATCGCGGAGTTCGAAGAAAAGGTGCTGAAGAAGAATCGGAAGGAGAAGCTGCGGGAGTTGGCAGCCGACATGGATGACTGGCGAGCGCTGCACCGGAAGGAGACGGCAAAGGTTGATGCTGTGCGTGCGGTGCGCGAAATCAGGGATTCACGATGATCGTTTTGGACGCCTCCGTTGCCCTGAAGTGGATCTTTGCCGATGAGGATGGCGCCGAGGCTGCCCTCGCCATCCGCGATACGCACATTTCGGGTGAAAACGAGGTCGCGGTACCATCGCTCTTCTTCTACGAAGTCGCCAATGTCCTGGCCACAAAGGTGAGACTCTCCGCCACCGAAGCACAGGCGGCCTTCAGACTCTTCTGGGATTTCGAGTTCCAGGTCTGCGACCTGGATGGCGACGATTTCCTGGAGGCCATGCGCATTTCCCACAATGCTCGGATCAGTGTCTACGATGCCTGTTACCTTGTTCCGGCATTGCGGCTCGGCTGTAAGATGGCAACAGCGGACCTCAAATTCAAGGAGAAGGTGTCAAGGCATGGATCTGTGGAGTTGATTGGTGAGGGGGGCTGATTTGGTGGCAGGCTTCATTCAGCCATCCGATGCCACAGATTCTTGTAACCCGTTCGGAATTCGCGGGACACAAGAGGCCTTTTTTCACAGCGACCGCTTTCGTGGCCTGCCCCGCAGTCACGTCCTCAAATCCCGGCCGGTCAGTGTCGCTGCCGTTGCTACGAACACCTCAGCCCCACAAGACTCCAACGACCGAACCCACGTTGTGTGACGTGGTGCGGATAGCCGGGGACCACGATGCGCGACGGCCGAGCCATGACACGAGTCTGTTGCTGAGCAGCCGACTTGTCTACAAAATCAGTATTGTGTCCCCCG
>JAVHLK010000054.1 GCA_031082285.1 Desulfomonilaceae bacterium | reverse complement strand
GCAATCTCGACGCGGAAGAAATGTGCGACCGTATTTATGCCACAGAGCACTTAGTTTTCAGTAGATGCCGAGTTCCAGTCCTGCGGCAATGGTCTGCCCGAGCTCGCGGCATCGCTCCAAGTCGGACTCGGTCACCCCGCCTCGGCAGACCACCGGGTCCTGGACTCTTTTCAGTCGATAACCGGCAACGATCCTTTCAATGGAAGTCAATGCACCCGTGCCGTCATTGCCGGCGCAAATCACCACGGTGTATGACTTGCCCGCCGCGGAGTCCCTGATCTCTTCGTATGTACGATCGAACAGATCCTTGATCGCGCCCGCCATGTAGCCGAAGTATTCGGGACTGCAGATTATCAGGGCTCCGCACGAGGTCAAGTCTTCCGCTGAAACTCGGCCGGCCCGCGCCGTCCGAACCCGGATGCCGTGTATCCGCCGAGCTCCCTGTGCCACGGCTTTTGCAAGTCTTTCCGTATTGCCGGACTGGGTATGATAAACGATGAGAAGTGTCTTGGCGCTCTGATTCATCAGTTCGGTCACGCATGCGTGGACGGTGTCCCCGTATCTTTATGTGCCCGCATGTACCGGAAGCCGTCCCCACTCGACCCATCGAAGCAGGCGCTCCGATCGCGTCCTTTCCTTTGTTTCCGGATGCCGCTTCACTCAAACCTCGCGATGCCGCTTCGCATGAGCCAACATGTATCGCTCCCACTGGTCCACAAAATCCATCACCGCCTCGTTCAAGGGCTTACCGGCGGACCGGGCTTCTTCGCCCAACATGGACCAGAGCTCACCGAGCACGGGGTACGTCTCCGCGGTAAACGTGAGCACCAGCGTGTTACCGCATGCACAGTGCCGGTAGGTCATGGTAAAGGGCTCTCCCATAACTTCTTCGGCATTGTCAAGCGTATGTCCCTTTGCCACGGTTCTGAGTAAGTATTCGGAAAGACTTCCATAGGTTCTCCCGCAGGTTCGGCACTCTTTGGGGAAGAGTTTCTCGTGAGTGTCTATGGGAACAAACAGCTCAATAAATTTCAGAAATCTCGGATTGAATCGATTATCGGAAATTTCTCGGGAGACAACACGACTTTTCATGATGCATGTTCCCCGCACATTAAGCTCCGGGACTATTCGGAAGCGATCGACTCCGCACAACCGGTAACAAGAGCCCAGGGGGAGCCGTTTCCCGTTGCGAACTTCAGGAATTCGCCGGCAGGTCGATCGCACGATAGGTCAATGTGCCGCGCGGCAAGAGTCATGAGACCCTGTCGGTACCCTCCGCGGATCCTTCTCGTTTGCTTCTGAGCCAAGAATCGATCTTGTCACGCCAGACAAACACCGCACCCAAGGCTACCGCACAAATCGCCGATATCACTATCAGGAATGTCCAGTTCTCATCGTACACCGCGGAGCCGCTGAAACTCAGCATGATGGTTCCCGGAATGCGACCGAGTGTGCACACTGTTACGAACACGGGAAATCCCATCGGACTCAAACCGAGCATATACGATAGAAAGTCTTTTGGAAACCCCGGAATTATGAAGAGCACCAAAGCAAGGAGAGCGCCTCGACGTTCCGTGAGAAAGTGGAACCTGTCCAGCGATTTCTTGCTTACAACCAACTTTACCAGCGGCAGGCCCATGATCCGTGCGGCAAGAAAAGCAATCACTGAACCGATCATCAAGCCCAGCGTAGAATAGAGTACGGTTGGGACGCCGCCGAATATGAAGCCCCCAACGGCTCCCGTAAGCTCACCGGGAATGGGAGCGAACACGACTTGAAACGCCTGGATGAGAATGAAAGCGACCGGCGCCCAGTTGCCCCAACTCTCCACAAAGGTCCGGATTTGATTGCGGTCCTTGAAGAGTTCCCACATCTGAGAAACCATGGGTGAGAGCCGACCGGACAGGGCGAGATAGGCAAACAGCAACACGACCGCCGTCAGCAGTGTGACCGATATGATGAGTCGAGTCCTGTCCTGTCGGGTGATTTTCTGCATCAATGAACTCCGGGACGAGGAGCCGGAAGCTCCCCTTGATCTTGGTTTTCTTGCCTCGAGGCGGCCCTGAGAATCTCATCCTCCATTTTCGCGATGAGCGGAGGAAACGTCTTTGAATCAAGGGCTGAAACGCCTATTCCACCGAAGCGCCCGCAAATGTTGTCTACAATATCGGGAGCGACAAGGTCCGTCTTGTTGAAGACTCTCAAACAAGGGATATCCTGGAAATCGAGTTGTTCCAACAGCTTTTCCACGGCGGCCATCTGAGTCTCAAACGCGGGATTGGCACAATCGATGACGTGCAGCAGCAGATCCGCGTCGGCGAGTTCGTCCAGAGTTGCGGAAAACGCCGCTACGAGCTGCTCCGGCAGATCTTGAAGAAATCCCACCGTGTCGGTGATGATGACTTCCGTTTCCCTGGGAAATCTGAGCCTTCTACTCGTGGGATCCAAGGTGGCGAAGAGCCTGTCCTCGGTCAGAACGGACGACTTGGTGAGCGCGTTGAGCAACGTGGATTTTCCCGCGTTCGTATACCCGACTATGGAGATGACGGGAACATTGCGCCTGATCCTCAGCTCACGTCGAAGGGAACGCCTCAGCCCGAGCTTTTCGATCTGCTTTTCCAGGAATCCGATGCGGCTTCGGATGCGCCGCCGATCCACTTCCAGACGTGTCTCTCCCGGTCCCCGCCCGCCGATGCCGCCGGTGAGTCGCGACAGGGCGTCATCCTTTTCCGCGAGCCTGGGCAGGGCATATTTGAGTTGAGCAAGCTCCACTTGGATCTTCCCTTCCCTAGACCTGGCCCGCTGAGCAAAGATATCAAGTATGAGTTGTGCGCGGTCGATGACCTTGAGTTCGGTGAAATCTCCGATGGCTTTGACCTGGGTCGGGTTGAGTTCCGTGTCGAATACGAGAAGGTTTGCGCCCTTTTGCAGAGCGTCTATGACGATTTCTTTGAGTTTTCCCTTGCCGACGACAAATCGCGGATCTTCGGAGGCACGCGACTGAACCGCGGAACCTACAATCTCCAGTCCGCTCGAACGTGCCAATTCCGCAAGTTCTTCGAGAGAGGCCGAAACTTCCCAGTCTCTGCCGGTGCTCCGGCCGATCAAGTATCCCCTGTCGCCTTTGTCCGCTGTTGAAAGACGGCCCAGGGAACGGCCGATCTCGTCTTCCAGCGATTTGATGAAGTCTATGAAATCCAAATCCATCTGGGACGGCGACACGGGGTCGAGCAGTTGCCACACCTGATCTGCCGGATTGTCGGGAAGCAAATGCGCGATGCGAACCAGCGTGGGAAGTCCCTCCGAGTCCATTCCCACCGAGGCGATAAGGTCGAGCCTGAGCAGGGCCAGGTCACTCAAGTCCTCGACGCTCAACGCCTCATCCTTGAGATGCGTGTGAATGAGCCTCAACCCTCTCAATCTGCCCGACCCGATGCGCCACCCCTCGAGTTTCGGTATCAAGATGGATCGAGCGTCTCCAACGAGAACCTTCCATATCTTCCCTTTTCGATCCACCAAGATGCCGATCTGCCGACGAATCTCTGAGGAGAGTTCCGTAAGACTCCTCGAAATTTCGTGAGTTACTACGTGCCGCGGAGGAATCTTTCTTAGACCCAACTTCTCCAGTCTATATCTTTGAGAAGGCTTCAAGCCTCGCACAGATCCGAATACTACGCTCAATAGGGCTCCTCAAGTGTGTGCGTCCGGGTTTTCACACAAGGTCGACGTCCTTTCCCGTGGCTCGTTACGTGTACGTGTCCCTCGCCGTGATCGTTCACTTCTTCTCCTCCGGAATGATTTTCACGATAGCACATTTGTCGGGATCCAGGTACTTTCGAGCAACGTCGAGAACTTGTTTTGCCGTGACCCGTTGAATCTTCTCGATGTATCGCTCGTCAAAGTCATGACCCAAACCGTACAGGATATTGAGGGCCCTGTTCTCAGCCCTGGACCATGAACTCTGCAACGAGATCAAATGATTGCCGGCCAGGTTCGTGATCGCGTGACGCAGTTCCCTTTCGGGTAATTCGGATTCCCGAATCTTTTCGATCTCTCGAAAGAGACCGGAAACCGCCTGATCCGTTTTTGAGGGATCACAGGCTATGTACAACGCGAAGACACCCGGGTCGATACCGTGTCTGACGAACGACGTGACGATGTACGCCAGTGATTCCTTGTCTCTGAGTTGAACAAAGAGACGACCGCCCTGACCGGCCAACACGTTGTTGAGAACATCCATCGCGTATCGGTCGTGTTGGGACAGAGCCGTTCCCCTGAAGCCGACCGCAATGTGGGCCTTTGCCCGGGGGATCCTGATGACCTCTTCCCTTGTCTGCGTCACTGGATCCTCAGCGGGGATCTCCGGTCTGTCCAGATCCTTCGGAGGGATCTTTCCGAAAAGCTCATCGATGAGATCCCTCGTCTTTCGGAGGTCCATCCTTCCCACGCCCGATATCACGGTGTTGGACGGGACCGAATACTTCTCGTAAGCCCGTTTAAAATCGTCTTGGGTGAAACCCGCCACCGTTGTAAGAGTCCCTTCCTTATCGTATCCATACGGATGATGGGGAAAGACCTCACTCATGAGCTTGGTGACGGTATACGTCACAGGTCGATCCGGCGCGGTTTCAATTCTGTTGATGATGAGCTCGCGTTCCCGTTCCAACTTGTCTTCCGGAAAGCTCGGATCTCCGTGGATCTGGGCGAGAAGCGTGAGCCCCTCGACGAGGTGACGACTGAAAAAACTTGCCGATAATCCGAATGAATCGTAGCCGGAAAAACCTGAAAGCCTCCCTCCCATGGAACCGATCGTTCTCAGGATGTCCTCCTCGGTCATGCCCGCGGCTCCCTTGTTGAGCATCCTGGCCAGAAAGTTCATAATGCCTTCGTCATCCTTGTCCTCGAACCGCTTGCCGCCAAGGTGGGCTACGCGAAATGACACCACCGGATTCGATGTGTCGGAGACCAGTACAATCTTGATGCCGTTGGACAAAGTGTCCACGAGAACATCGCTTTCCGTCGAATCTGCAGCCGTCTGGGAGAGGGATTCCTCGCCAAACGAACCGATGATTCCGGTCAGGTCCTCGATGCGCACATCGCCTCCGTCCTCCTGGGGAACGAGCACCGATACGGTGACATTGGGTACGGACAGATACTTCGCGGCAATTTGAGAGATCTGCTTCGCGGTCACGTCGGCGTTGAGCTTCAGATATTTCTCTTCGTAGTGCGGATCACCCAGATCGGCATAGAAATTTCCAATGCTTCGCGCGGTTCCCTGTACCGTCTCCCTGGCGTAGACATGCTGAGATTCGATGTGGATCCTCGCTTGTTCCAATTCCTCTGCCGACGGAGGCTCCTTGGCCAGGAGCTCGATCTGTTGCATGATCGCCGTCGTGGCCGGCTTCAGATTTTCCGCATCGAGTGTTGCCGCGATTACCATAACGCCGGGGTCCTTCGGGGTAAGGGCGTATGCAGAGATTGAATTCACCAGTTTCTTTTCCTTTTTCAGAACCCTCACGAGTCTGGAATTCTCCCGAGCTCCCAGAATGTCGCCGGTCAGATCCAGGGCATTGAGTGCATTTCCCTTTATGGATTGGATATGGTACGCCATGTACAGCCATGTTTCACGCGCGTTGTAGTCTTGAACAAGTGCACTCCGAATCTCGTTTTGTTGCGGTTCTTGGGGCCTGGGGCCTCTGAAAGAACCTCGAGGGGTAAGGTCCGCGGTAAGACGCTCAACTTCCGCCTTCACCTGAGCCGGTTCCACGTCTCCCACGACGAGGAGAAACATGTTTTCGGGCACATACCATTTCTTACGGAATGCGAGAATGTCGTCACGAGAGATTTTCTCCACGCTCTCCTTATATCCGATTATCGGGTACTTGTACGGACTTTGCACATATGCGGTCTCAAGGATCAACTTGAAGGATTTCGTAGAAGGACGCTCGTCACCTTCAAGAATCTCTTCCAGGACTACCTGTTTTTCCTTTACCAGTTCCTCCTCGTCGATCACGGGGTTCAGCACCGCGTCCAAGAGAATGTCGAGCCCTTGATTCGCGGCGCTCGAAGGGACCGTGATGTGAAACACTGTTTCGTCCCAGCTGGTGTACGCGTTGATGTCTCCGCCCAACGCTTCCACCTCGGCCGCTATCGCGCCCACTCCTCTGCGCTCGGTGCCTTTGAAGGCCATGTGTTCGATAAGATGACTTATTCCCCGTTCGGTCGGCTGCTCATCTGCGCTGCCTACCTTGACCCACAGCTGAAGAGCGGCCACTTTTCGCGCGTGGTCCTCCTGAACCAATACGTCGAGACCGTTTTCGAGTTTGAAATGTGTCAATCTGTCCTCCCCGTCCACGGCGTTCACCCACGCCGCCGTGAGAAGTACGAGTATCGCCGCGAACCATGTACGCGCGCCGACTCGGATCAGTCCATGCATTACTTCACCTGTACCGACTATCTAAGATTTGTGCACTACCTGTCGCTGTGACAATTCCGACGGTCCGCCCGCAATGCCGACAGACCGCAACACTCTTCCTGCTCCGCTCCAACTATATGCGCTGACGCACACAAGTCAACCTGCCCGCACGCGGTACAAGTCAGGAGCGATTCTGCAGAAGCCCGGCGGTCATCACGATGAAACTCACATGGAAGGCGGACACAAGGCGGAACCGA
Organism: Desulfomonilaceae bacterium; assembly: GCA_031082285.1. Classification (GTDB taxonomy): domain Bacteria; phylum Desulfobacterota; class Desulfomonilia; order Desulfomonilales; family Desulfomonilaceae; genus JAVHLK01. The sequence continues at coordinate 24,716 of JAVHLK010000054.1, read as the reverse complement.
CATTCGGTCTCGATACGGATCCAGTGGTGAAGCGCATTAAATTTCGTTGCAATCCTGATCCGGTCCGCAACGATCCAGGGGTCGATGATGTCGTTGCGAGGGCATAGCCGGCCGCAATCGGCTCAAGGGGAAATGAGTCGCCGCAATTGTGAACAGGAGCAACACGTGCGCAATCGGTACATTGCGGTTCCCGACTCTGTCGGGGTTTCTTCCTTGCTCAAACGGATTTCGGGCGCTATACTCAAGCCCGTTAAGAACGGCCCTTCACGTGAAGTTCGGCCCGGTTGAACGACACTTGGTCTTTCCGAAGAGGGCCGTTCGTATGATGCGATCACTGCGTCTGACGCAACGGCGCTGAGGTTGTCGTATGGTGAAGCCCAAGATAGACGTGTCTGAAGTTCTCAGGGATATTCGAGGCGGGGTGAATCATTTCACGTTGATGGACAAATACCGTCTTTCGGCCAAAGGTCTCAACAGCCTTTTCAAGAAGTTGCTGGATGCCGGCGTCGTGAAACGAGCAGACCTCGGCCCTTCCTTCAAATTGGAAATAAAGGCCTCGGAGGCGATCAGAGACATTCGCACGGGAATGAGCAAATCGGATTTCATGAGGAAACACCGGCTCTCCGCGAAAGGCCTTCAGAGCCTCTTCGGGAAACTGGTCGAGGCCGGAGCCGTCACCGGTTCCGAACTCGAGCAGTGGTTGGCTTCATGTGACCAACTGGACCGCTGGTTGTCCTCGTTCGAGTCGACAGTGGAAACGGATGATTGAACACGCGTCCGGCGGACCCTAAGACCAAAGTCATCCCTTGCCCGCCGAGGCGGCGGTTATCTATTTGATATTTAGATACATATGGGGTACACTTGAACCATTGACACGTGCGTACGCAATAAGACGTGCCCTGAGCCCATATTTTATCCAATTCGCGGGGGCCCCGCATGCAAGAGGACATCAGGACCACTGACCAAACCTTCCAAGATCTCGAGGAACGTCTTGCGGAGCTGACGGCATCGAACAACCAGCTGCGGCGGGAACTGGACGAGATGATTCGCGCTAAAGAGCTTTTGAAGGAAAGCGAAGCGAGATATCGGTTCTTGGTCGAACACATGCACGATATTCTGTGGACCGCGGACCTGGAGATGAAAGCCGTGTATGTCAGCCCGTCCATCATCAGGGTCCTTGGTTTTTCGCCGGAAGAGCGCATGAACCACAAGGCCGAAGAATCACTGACACGGAAATCATTCGAAGCGGCACGGTCCACCCTTGAAAGAGAGCTGCGGTACGATACGGAAGACGGAGTTCATCTCGACAGAACCGTGACCATGGACCTTGAGTTCTTGAGGAAGGACGGTACGGTCGCATGCTTGGAAACGGCCATGAGTTTCATTCGCGACGAGCACTCCAAGCCCATAGGCGTGTACGGCCTGTCGCGCGACGTGACCGACCGGAAACAGGCACAAGAGATGTTGGAAAAATCCCTCGATGAACTCGAACTGCGTGTTGCCGAACGAACCGCGGAGTTGGTGAACGCAAATGCCAAGCTTCATGAGGAAATAGCGGTACGTAGGGCCGCGGAAGAGGCTCTGCGGGAGAGTGAGAAGCGTTATAGGAGTTTGTTTGAAGATTCCCCGATTTCTCTCTGGGAAGAGGATTTCTCGGCCGTCAAGGCGTACCTGGACGACCTACGCGATTCAGGCGTCGAAGATTTCGTGGAGTACTTCTCACATAACCCGGACGCACTGAAGACTTGTGCGGAAAGAGTCGAGATCCTGGATGTGAACGAATCCACCTTGAGCTTCTATGGGGCCGAAAGCAAGGATGTCTTTTCTCAAGGTCTTGGAATTGTCTTTTGCGAAGAATCTTATGAGACCTTAAAGGATCAATGTGCTGCAATCGGCCAAGGCAAGACGCGATTCGAAGCCGAAAGCGTCAACAAAACGTTTCTCGATGAGAAAAAGGATGTCTACGTGAAATGGTCGGTGGTCCCGGGCCATGAAGAGCGTTACTCGAAGGTGCTGGTCTCCGTGGCGGATATCACCGATCTGAAACTCACTCAGAAGAAACTCGCCGACGCACTGTCCATTGCGGTGATGCTTCGCGCGGAGGCTGAGGCCGCGAACCAGGCAAAGAGCGAATTTCTGGCAACGATGAGCCACGAATTTCGGACTCCGCTCAACGCCATTATCGGGTTCTCGGAGATTCTCGAAGACCGGGAGTGCGGGGAGTTGAACGAAGCCCAGTTGAAATACGTAGGCCATGTAGCCAACAGCGGGCGTCATCTCCTTCACCTGGTGAACGACATCTTGGATCTCGCCAAGGTCGAGTCCGGCAGGATGGAATTACAGCCGGTTCCGGTGGATCCCGATCGGCTCATCCGCTCGGGCCTGCTGATGATCAGGGAGAAGGCTCTGAAACGCAACCTGAAGATCGACTTGCAGATCGACCAGGCTCTGCAAGGTGAGACGATCTACGTGGATGAGATCAAACTCAAGCAAGTCCTGTTTAACCTTCTTTCCAATGCCGCCAAGTTTACGCCCGAAGGGGGACGAATCGGCGTGGAAGTGAGCAAGGTGTGGGAAAACCTCGTGGTTCGCGTTTCCGACACCGGCATAGGTATCGATCCGAAAGACTGTGAACGGATCTTCGGCCTGTTCGAGCAGATTGATTCATCCCTGACGCGAAAGCAGGATGGTACCGGCCTGGGATTGGCTCTCACCAGAAGGCTGGTTGAACTGCACGGCGGTCGGATTTGGGCCTACAGCGACGGAATCGGCAAAGGAAGTATATTCACTTTCACCATCCCCCTTAGGGTCCCCTGAGCAAGTCCTATGCTTTCCGGCACCGTTGCAATCGGCCGACAGATGACGAATCGGTGGGAAATGCGGACCGGCCGGCGCCCCGAGGGGGCGCAAAGCGTTCATATGCTCCACCTGCGTGGCCGTTATCCTTAGTTCCCCGCTTCCGAAATACTGTGACGTATTCTTAACCCCTCGAGATTGCCGCGAGATTCGCCGCGGCGCGGTGACTGGTTACTTTTTTTTCTTGGAAAACTCTTGACAAGGCGGGGGAGAGAGACAATACTAAGATTGACCGATCGACCAGTCAACTAGAAGGCGAACCATGGCTCAAACACAAAAACACGGACCACCCGCCTCCACAAGAAACGCGATTCTCGACGCGGCCGAAAAAATCTTTATAGAAAGAGGCTTCTCCGACACCTCCATGAGCAAGATTGCCAAAGCGGCACGTGTAACCAAAAGCCTCATTCATCACCACTTTGGTTCGAAGGAGCAGCTCTGGGCGGAGATCAAGAAACGACGTTTTCACGAATACTTCTCGGTCCAGAAAGAGCAGTTGGCGGCCGCGGACGCAGGCATCGAGAGCTTCAAGACGTGTATCATCAATCTCTTCAACGTATTGCGGGACGATCCGGAGGTGGTGAGGCTCATCAGCTGGCATCTGCTGGACAGAGCCCAGACCGAGAGACACGAAGATGAGAAGGAATTGACCGCGATGGGTCATGCCAAGCTCTTGGAGGGCCAAGAACTCGGTTATCTGCGGAACGACATCGATACCCGTTACATGTTGATCTCATTCTTCTGTTTGGTCTTTCATTGGTTCATGAGTAAGCATGAATACCTCAAGTGGGTGGGAATCGAACCGGATTCCATCACCGCGGACGATGAATACCTCGAGAATATGTTGAAGATCTTTTTTCAGGGTGTGCTTCCCCGATGACCTGGCTATCGAAATCTCCTTATCGTTTCCAGGAGCCGATGCGGAAAAGAAGTGCCGGCCGGGCGTCCCTCTTCGTCATCTTTCTCTACCCGGCTGCGTCGGGAAAAGAGAACGCGGTTGAGCCGGCGGGATGAGGAATTCCATCTCTTTTTTTGCCGTTGCCGTTGGTCGGTCGGCCGGTCATGAAACAACCCGCAGGGAATTGAGTCCCTGCAAATGAGGCGAACAAGATGATCCATCTCGGAAAAATGTTGACGCAGGCCCGGGCCGTACTCAGGCTCACCCGGGACCGGATCGCGCGGCACAAGGCAAGTCGTGCCCGCCGTATTCCGTTTTCCAGGCCGATCTCCGGCCGATTGCGCTCGCTCAGGCTCACGAGCATGAATAATTGGCAACGACTCCTGGTGGAAGACAATACGTACGGGACGTCCTTCTTCCCGGTTCACTCCGTGGTCGACGGCATGTACCCCGCGGGGTCCGGGGATTTTGGAAGAGTCTCCGAGCGACGATCGGTCTCGGAGTTTTCGTATGCAGACGAGGAGATCCGGTCTTTTTTTTGTCGCCGATCTGATCGGTCGGCCGATTAAGTCCGGACTGAATCAAGGAGAGGCACCATGAAGACTTCCCTGAAGATCCTGATCTTGGCAATACTGGTTGGAGCGTTTGCCGCGGGCACCTTTGCGAGTAGGATCGCTCCTCCTCAGCCCAATCCCAAGTTCCACGGCAGGATGCGTATCGTCAAGGCTGCCGAAGTACAGCCGGCGAACCATGTTCGCCAGATTCGCTTCCCGGGCGTCGCCCGTGCCGTGCGGCGTGCAAAACTTTCCTTCACGCTTGGAGAACGTCTCATTTCACGTCCGGTAGACGTGGGCGACCATGTGGAAGAGGGACGGATAATTGCCGTCCTGGACGATCGAAGGATCGCCAATTCCGTTGAAGAGGTTGAAGCGGCGCTACGTGAATTAGACGCGCGAATCGATCAGATTCTGACGGACCATACACGCTTCGAGAGTCTGGTGGAAACGGACGCCGTGAGTGGCGTGGAATTGGAGAGAATTGTCGAGAAGAAGCGAGTCCTCGTTGCATCCAGGGAGGCTGCGGAGGCTAGACTCCGGGAGGCAAAGCGCATGTTGAAGGAGAGTATTCTGAAGGCGCCGTTCTCGGCGACGGTGACCGAGGTGCTTATCCAACCCGGGGAGTTCGCGACGCCCGGTGCACCGGTGGTGGTCCTCAGCGGCGACGGGGATGTGGAAATCGAAGTGGAAGTGCCCGAGTCATCCATCCTGAAGTTGTCGGTCGGGAACCCGGTGACCGTGGACCTGCCTTTGGCCGGCAAGACGGGTCTTAAAGGAAAGATTGAATATCTGGGTAAGACCGCATTGGGACCGGGACGTCTCTTTCCCGTGCTGGTGAAGCTCGACAACGTCTCGGACGCGGCCCCCGGAATGACCGCTGAAGTGGTGTTTCAAACCGAAGAGATCTCAGCGCTGTCTGTTCCCCTGTCCGCGGTAATCGATCCGGGAGGGCAAAGCCCGGCACTGTTCACCGTTCGTGAGGGGAAGGTTCGCAAGGTGCCGGTGGAAGTGGGCGAGGTCGTCGGTGAACGGGTGACGGTAAAGGGGGACTTGGAACCCAATCAATTGGTGGTCTCGGGCGGTCACTTGTCCCTCCTGGACGGTGATTCGGTAGAGGTTCGGGAAGATGAGCGTTTATGAGAGACTGGTTGAGCAGCGCAGGGTGATTCTTGGTACTGCCGTATTGGTCAGCCTCATCGGCATCGTGGCGGCAACTACCATGCCTCGGCAGGAAGATCCGCAGATACCCGACCACTGGGGACTGGTCGTCACCATGTTTCCCGGGGCGGATGCAGAGAAGGTTGAGCGACTGGTAGTCCATCCTCTGGAAGAACACCTTGCGGAAGTGCATGAGATTAAGCACGTGGTAACGACGATCCGATCGGGCACGGCCATTACCCTGGTTGAATTGAGGTTTCCTCTGGACGATGTGAATCATGCCTGGGACGAGGTGAGGCGAAGCCTTGCCAAGGCGAAGAGAGAGTTTCCGGAAAGCGCGGGTGAGCCGATTTTGGACGAGAAACTCCAGGATCACGAATCAGTGGTCCTGGCCGTTTCCGGCCCCATGGATCCGGTAACCCTGGCGGACATCGCCGAGGCAATGAAGAAGGAGTTCTTGTCACTCAGGGATGTGTCTCGAGTCAAGGTGATCGCGGATCCCGGCGAACAGATCACCATTGAATTCGACGATTCGGTGCTTCGCAGACTGGGCGTCGATCCTCTCCTGCTCAAAGGCCAATTGTCGGCGCGAAATCTTACGATTCCGGGCGGTTCCATCAAACTCGGGGGGAAGAAGATCGTTCTCAGGCTCAACGATGAATTCGAGTCCGCCAAGGATATCGCGTCGACGCCGATTGTGCTGCCGTCGGGAGCGGGCATCCCGTTGGGCGAGTTGGCGAAGGTGAGGAGGGGGCCGGACGAGCCGGCGTCGGTCAAGATGCGGTTCGACGGAAAGAGTGCGATCGGTTTGGGAATCATACCTCGCAAAGGAATCAACGTCGTGGGTTTTGGGGAAACGGTCAGGAAGAAGGTCGAGGAATTGAGGTCCCGCTATCCCGAGGTTGAAATAGGGGAAACGGCATTCCAGCCCGACCGCGTGCGCGCCCGATTGCTCAATTTGGGCAGCTCGCTCCTCCTTTCCGTCATGACCGTCGGTGGAGTGCTTCTTCTGTTCATGGGCTTGCGACTGGGACTCATCGTGGCTTCCATTGTGCCCATGGTAGGGCTGACTTCCCTCGCCATATACTATTGGGGCGGCGGAGTCCTCCAGCAGATATCCATCGCGGCATTCGTCATTGCGCTGGGAATGTTGGTCGACAATGCCATTGTGGTGTCCGAAAGCGTGCAGGGTCTCATTGACCAAGGGCTGGACCCAAAGCGCGCGGCAATTCAGGTTATCAGGGAGTTGGCTCTGCCTTTGGCCGCGGCCACAGGCACGACCCTTGCCGCGTTTCTCCCCATGCTCTTGGCCCAGAGTGTAACCGGTGAGTTCACGCGTGCCCTCCCTGTCATTATTATGGTGACTCTTACCGTGAGCTACGTCTTCGCGGTTTCCGTAACGGCGATTCTCTCGTCGTCCTTTCTCAAGCGGTCAACGGAAACCAAAGAATCCCGTTTCCGGGAGCTGGGAGCGTTTCTTGGAAGGTTGTCGCTCAATCACTATGGAGCGATACTCATTGCGGCCGGCCTGCTCGTGGCCGGGTCTTTAGGAGCAACCGGATTTGTCGATCGGCGATTCTTTCCCGGATCGGACAGAAACCAGCTCATCGTTGAACTGAAGCTTCCCGAGGGGGCTCACCTGTCGGAGATCGATGCGGCTGCGGCCAAGGTGGAGGCAAAGTTGACCGCGCGTCCCGATGTCGTATCGGTTGCCGCGTTCATTGGGCGGAGCGCTCCGCAATTCTATTACAATCTCCCTCGATTGCCGGAGAGTCCGCACTTGGCTCAAATAGTGGTTACAACAGTGGACAACGAGTCCGTGGAGCCGGTGATACGATGGTCGCGTGAGTACGTGAGGAACGAACTCCCGGAGGCGGAGGTGGTCGGTCGGAGGCTCCAGCAAGGACCGCCTTTGGATGCGCCCTTTGAAGTAAGAGTCCTCGGATGGGATCTCGCTGACTTGAGCACGGCCGCGGACATGGTCATGGCCGGTCTCAAATCGATCCCCCAGGCCGCGGACGTGCGCCACAACATGGGGGTGGGTGTTCCGACCATTCACTTCAGGATCGATGATGCGGCGGCTGCTCGGCACGGACTCTCCAGATCGGATGTGGCACTGGCGGTACAAGGTCGCGTCCGAGGCTTGGAAGTCGGTAAGTTTCGTGCCGGGGAAGATCCGGTTCCCATTCTGATACGTTCCAAAGCCGGTGAGAACTACCCGGCCGAGGATTTGCACTCCATCGACGTGGCAACCACGGGAGGGAAACCGGTGCCCCTGGCACAACTGGCCAGGTCCGACATCGAGTGGCTTCCCGCGGTGATTCATCATCGCAACGGGAAACGGGCGGTCACCGTTTCGGCTCAGTTGGCCGAGGGCGCGACGTACAGTCGGATTCTGAAGGCATTGAAGCCCAAGATTGCTGCGATGAACCTGCCGAAAGGGGTTTACGTGGAATACGGCGGAGAAGCGGAATCTTCGGACGAAGCAAATGCAGGCATGTTCAAGGCGTTGCCCGTCGCGCTGGTGGTTCTGATCGTCATCCTCCTGGTGGAGTTCAATTCGTTCCGCCGCGTTGCCATCATACTCGTCACGGTGCCGTTGGCGGCCACGGGAGTCGTGCCGGGGCTGCTCATCTCGGGAGAGGCATTCGGATTCATGTCGCTTCTCGGCATCTTTTCCTTGGCGGGCGTGGTCGTGAACAATGCCATCGTGCTCATCGACAGGATCGAGATATGTCGGTCCATGGGGGCTGACCTTTCCCAAGCGATTGCCGAAGCGGTAACGATGCGAACCAGGCCGATACTCCTCACCACTGCGACAACCGTGTTCGGGCTCTTGCCCCTGGCGCTCTCCACGTCCAATCTCTGGCCGCCTCTGGCCTGGGCCATGATTTCAGGGCTGACGGCCTCCACCGGCCTTACGCTCTTAGTTGTCCCGTCGCTCTACCGGGTGATGTGTGCAAGAGAAGTGACGCGGCAGTTGGAAGCCGCGACATGAGCGTGGTAAAATAGTGCGGCGACATACGCTCATGAGTCAGGTGGGCACCCATTTCTTGGAGGGCGGTTATGTTTCTTAAGTCAGATTCGTGCCGACTATTGGACGACCCGACAGGACCTGCCGCGAAGCGTTTCATACACTACGATGCGTTCTTGAATCACAATCACCGCGCGTTGCGCATCCTATCCGAGTTGGAGTTGCTTGACCGAGGGGAGGGGTTGGCGACACTGGCCTCTATTCAGCGTCGCGCCAAGGAGCTTCTGGAGGAAGTTCGCGGCCTGGTGATGTCGCTCACGGGATTGGCGGGCAAGCGCTATTCCGAGCTCCCTGAAATCTTCGAAAAGATCGCCGCGTCGTTGGCCCCTGTGGTCGAACGCACGCGCGAGCCGGTCAACGGTCCCCTGACGTTACCGTTCCCGGCACTGAACCCGGAGCATGTTTCCTTAGCCGGGGCCAAGGCCGTCAACCTGGCGCGGCTGCGAAACGAATTGGGTCTCCCCGCACCGGATGGATTTGTCGTTACCACTGCAGCTTTCGATCTGTTTTTGCGGGAGAACCGGCTGTTGGATCCCATCGAGGAAATGTTGGCCGATTTCGATCCGGACGGAGATGATGTCGACGAGCTGTGCAGCCGCATCCGGAAACAAATCCGAGAGGCCCCAATCCCGGGCACATTGGTTGAAGCGCTCGACCACGAGTATCGTGAACTGAGCGACCGCGTGGGAAGTACGCCTCGACTCGCCATACGCAGCAGTGCGGTGGGGGAGGATACGGAGGCGTCTTTCGCCGGGCAATACGTCAGTGTCCTGTCAGTGGATCGGGAGCAGATCGAGTCCGCGTACAAGACAGTCCTGGCCGGCAAGTACACCCCCCGCGCCATCGTGTATCGATTGCGTTACGGACTCACCGACGCGGCCACCCCAATGGCTGCGGCCGCGGTCGCCATGATCCAAGCCAGGGCCGCAGGCGTACTCTATACCTCGGACCCGGCCCGTCCGACATCCGGTCAGGCACGAGTCGACGCGGCATCCGGATTGGGCGAACAGGTGGTGAGCGGATCGGTTTCACCCGACGTGTTCCTGGTCGATCGAACACCTCCGGCGATTGCCCGGCGCAGCATTCAAGCCGGCTCCAAGGATTCCGAATCCGGAGAATCGACCGCCGTCATTTCCGAACGGCAGGTGATTTCTCTTGTGGAACTGGGATTGAAAATCGAAAAACATTTCGGATCGCCCCAGGATATCGAGTGGGCCGAGGACGAACAGGGAGATCTGTTTTTTCTGCAGACCCGTCCTTTGGGGGTATCCGCCGGTTACGACAAACCCTCCGAACCGAAGGTTTCGGGATTGGAGTTGCTGTTTTCGGCCGGGCAAACGGCTTCACCCGGAGCAGTGTCGGGAAAGGCGCTCCATGCCAGGGCCGGCATGAGGCCGGAGGAAGCCGAAGACGCCATTCTGGTGGCCCGCACGGCCTCACCAGACCTGGCACCTCTCATGGGTAGAGTACGCGGGTTGATAACGGACCTGGGCGGGGTGGCCAGTCACCTGGCCTCGGTGGCCCGGGAACACCATGTACCGGCACTCATGGATACCCGTGAAGCCACTGCCTTGATCGCCGACGGTCAGGAAATCACGTTGCTGGCGGATGAGGCCAAGGTCTACTCAGGGCAGGCCGCCGACCTGGCAAGAAAGCTCCCCGATCGCGGCACGGATGAGGACCGTGGCCCCATCGGCAGGCACCTCCGGGATTTGCTGGATCGAATATCCCCTTTGAATCTTACCGATCCCGAATCACCGAAGTTTGCCCCGGAGAACTGCCGTACCGTGCACGACCTGATTCGATTCGCACACGAAAAGGCCATGTCGGAGATGTTCAATCTGTCCGAGCTTGCCGACGCATCGGTTGTTTCCCGGAAAATGACCGCCAACATCCCGCTGTCGCTGTATTTCATCGACCTGGGCGGCGGGTTGGCCCAGGATCTCACCTCCTGCGATGCAATTATGCCCGAGCACATTCGGTCGAAGCCCATGGAGGCGCTGTGGAGCGGGTTGACTCATCCGGGGATCACCTGGACCGGCGGCGTGGGAATCAGCGCGCGCAATCTCATGGCCCTCATGGCCGGGAGCATAGGACCGGAAAATGCAACTCCCCCCGAGGTCGATTCCTACGCCCTGGTCTCCCGCGACTATCTCAATCTCAGCGTAAAGTTCGGCTATCATTACTCAAACCTCGATGCCCTCTGTTCGGACGATCCAAGCGCCAATATCATCACTCTGCAGTTTTCCGGCGGCGCCGGAACGGCCGCAGGCAAGTCCCTGCGTATCGCGTTCTTGTCGGAGGTATTAACCCGTCTGGGATATGAGGCCAAAGCGAGCGGCGACATGCTCCAAGCCACGGTCAAAGGGCTGGATTGTCCTTCCGTGCAGGACGTGCTCGACCAGACGGGCCGGCTCCTCGGCTGCAGCAGACTGCTCGATCTCGCGATTCCCAACCGGAACGAGGTGCAGACGTTGACGGAGCTTTTTTTCAAAGAAGACTATGACCTTCTGGAGCGTTCCGAAACACGCCTTCTCGGATACTACGCGTCGGTGGGCGAGTGGTCGCGTATTGAATTCGAAGGGCGGGAGGCGATCAGGCAGGACGGCTCGAGCATGACCGGAACGATTTCCTGCTCGCTGCACAACACCCTGGAGACGGTTCTTGGAGGACGGTACCGCAAATTTCTGGAAGACCGACATGCCATGCATTACTATCCCATGGCGGTGAAACGGGACGGTCGTCGCACGGACAGCCGCATCCGGGTCGATGTTCGGATCGGGGGCGGCTGTGTGGATCTTGCCGCGGGATTGGCATTCGGCATTCGGAATGTGGGCAACTGCCTTGTCCTGGCGGCCGATGCAGCCGCCGGGGAACTGCAACTCCTCGAGTTCATCAACAACGAACGCCGGTTCCTCGAGCGCATCACCGTCGAGGTGCCCATGGACCGGTGGCTTCGACTCGAAGTGACGACGGAGGGAAAGGAAATTACGGGCACCCTGGAAGGACGGCCCCTCCTGCGATTTTCCGCTCCGAAAACCGTTTCGGGCTATGTGGGCTTATGGAGCAAGGGAGACACCACGGCCTATTTCCGGGAACTGAAATCGTACGATACCCGGGGCGAGGAAAGGCACGCGTAACCTCTTTTTCGGTTCGTTGCCCCTTCAACCGACGCTGAAGCGTCCCGACTCGGTCTGGATGATGTCGATCCGGAAGCCGAGGCAGGCGATCCGCGGTCAAGACCTTGCCCCTGGACCGACTCGACCCCATAATCAAAGTAGAACATAATCTCAGAATCTTGAAAGGAGAATCGAAATGGACGACATGCCGGCAAGCAAGTCAAGAAAGCCGTTCAAGTCGACCAGTCTGACGTGCCCGGTGAATTACTATCGATGCGATCGGTGTCCCAAGGATGAATTCCCCGGATGCTGTCCCATCGGGACGAGTTGCATGTGCCGGGACGGTCGCCTGGACGCCTGTGAAGGCATTTGATCAGGGCGATTTCGGCAAACCTCGGTCTACACTTGTAGCCCGCCCTCTCCGGGAAGGTACCGGCAAGGCACTTGAAGTCGAAGCAATTTCGGGTTTATTGCGAAAAGGAACAGGTGCCGGATGTTCCCAAGACCTTTCTGCGGGTACGAGGGAAACCGGGAACACAAGATGACGATCCACAGGGTTGGGTACACCTTCCCCATGATCTATGACGACCGGACTACCTCAAGGCAACGGGTTTCAAGAGCTCTATTCTTAGTGAAGTATTCGTGCACTTCCGGTTTCCCCTCCCGCCTTCACTCCTGTCCGCCATGATTGCCCCGCGACCTTTCCGCAATTGACATCCATGTAACGGTGAATATCTGAAAGTAAGGAAGGCCCGCATCTGAACCGTACTCGAACGGCATATGTCAATGCCGGCCAATGAACGAAGGACCCGATGGACAAGCAGAACGGACAAGAATCGGCGCATCGTGCAACCCTGAACTTCTACCGATGGGTTGTCATCCTATTGCTCCTGTTTGTGGCGATCCTCATATGGCGATCCTCTCCCTTTTGGCCTTTTCTTCCGCAACCCTCTGCCGAGCCTCGTACCGTCACGCCGCGGGGAAACCTCTCGGACGCGGAAGAATCCAATATTGAAATTTTTCGTAAGGCATCTCCATCCGTGGTGCACATCACGACAACAGAGGTTCACACCCGGTGGTTCAGCTTGGAAGTGCTCCAGATTCCGCGCGGCACCGGGTCGGGTTTCATGTGGGACGACAAGGGATACATCGTCACGAACTACCATGTGATTCACGGAGCGGAATCGGTACGGGTGACCCTGTCGAACCATTCGACGTATCCGGCACGAATTGTGGGAGTGCACCCTGACAAAGACCTCGCGGTGTTGTGGATCAACGCGCCCAAGCACCTCCTTCGTCCTATTCCCGTGGGTAGTTCCCGAGATCTTCAGGTGGGTCAGAAGGTGTACGCCATCGGCAACCCGTTTGGATTGGATCAAAGCCTGTCAACCGGCATCGTGAGCGCCTTGGGCCGAGAGATCGAGTCCATGACGGGACGTTCCATCAAGGACGTGATACAGACGGATGCCGCGATCAATCCGGGAAATTCGGGCGGACCCCTTCTGGATAGCGCCGGTCGTTTGATAGGCGTGAATACGGCCATCTTCAGCAGGTCCGGGACGTTCTCCGGCATCGGCTTTGCCATTCCGGTGGATGAAGTGAACCGTGTCGTGCCCCAGCTCGCCCGCCACGGCAGAATCGTCCGGCCCGCATTGGGTGTGGAAGTCGCGCCCGATCAAATCGTCGAGCAGCTGGGGGTCTCGGGGGTGCTGATCATGGGGATCCGGAAAGGCAGCCCGGCTGAGGAAGCGGGCCTCCGTGCGACCTACCGGGACCGATCGGGACGCATTCAGCTGGGAGATATCATCACGGCCATCGGGGAAAAGAAAATAGATTCTGTGGGCACGCTGCTCGATGTGTTGGAGAACCATCGACTGGGAGACGCAGTCCAGGTTACGATCATCCGGGAAGGGAAAAAGGAGGAAATACCGGTTCGGCTGGGACCGGCCGAGTAGATTCTCTTTGGTTTGGGGGCCGGACCTACACCAGGATTCCGCTTCATCTGCATGGTATCAAGCATAATCCAAGGTGCGACGGCATGGCGGAGAAATCGACCGCGATGCCCAGGGGGGTTGTGATGGTCTCCTATGAAGACGGTGTCGGGGAAGCCAACTGACTTTAATAAATTGACATAACTAACTGAGAGAGAAGCCGGTTTTTAGATGGCGAAACCTTCGGAGATACTTGACTCCGCCACCTCGAGATGATACACGAAGAACAGCAGGTACGTTTTAAGGGCTCGGAATACATCGGTCATTTGGAAACCGGGGCTTGTGCTCCCGAGACTGTATTCGAAAGCCGGCTGGTGGGCAGCCTCCGAAGAGTAGTGACCGGAAGATGCCCTGGGAATGATCCCATACGAATCGACCCGGCAAGGAGTTCCCGCCACACTATGCCCCCGATTCTCGTGGGAGGAATACTGTAGGGAGCGGACTTGAGTTTCTGGTACGGTAGATCGGAGAAATGACTCGTAGACGTACAAACCTTTGGGGACTCTTCATGGCATTGCCGGCTTTGGCAATGCTCTGGTGCGGCACCGCGGCATTCGCCGAAGAGACCGGCCGGGTCGACTGGAAGCGAGTCGCACGGCTCAGGCCCGATTTGAAGGTCCTAGTTCAGGTGAAATCCAAGGAGCCGATTTCCCTGAAGGATTTGGCGCTTCTGTCCGACCGTGGACTTCAGCCCGCGGATCGGGACCCCGGACTGGTCTTGGGACTCTCGACCGCGGTATTTCAGACCAAGATGGAAAAATGGCGTGAAGGCAATTGGCTGCCGCCCCATATGGAAGGAAAGTTGCTGGAACGCTTCTACATGTCCGGGATCTATCGGGTCGCGTTCAAAGTCAAGGCAGACGGCTATGTGGGCCCTTTGACAATCGAGGTGACCGCACCTCGTGACGGGTTTGGCAGAAGGCTCGGCTATTCTGCGTACGTGGTGCGACCCGAATGCGAAAGCAAAATGAGGACCGATTCCGCAGGGAATCGGTGGCTGTCCGCACAATTCCAGGAAGTCCGCGCGGAGCAGACCATCAGGTTCCACTTCGGTTTCGACTATGAGGTCGATGTGGCGGAGCTGTTGAAACACGATCTGCTTCTTGCCGACGCTCCGGTGGGCAACGAGATTCCAACGGAAGTAAGTGGGTTTCTCAAGCCCGGTTATAAGATCGATCCTCGAATGCCGGCCGCGCTCTCTTGGGCCGCGTCCGGCGGTGCCGGTCCCGTCGACGCGCGCAAGGAATGGAAACGGCTCACGAAGTTCATCGAGAAGTCGGTGACCTACGACCAGGCCAAACGAGCGGCTTATTTTGGCGGTAAGATGGTGTACGCCGATCTTGACATGATGTACCAGGAAATCTCGGAGACGCTGGCAGGCGGAAAGGGTTGCTGCCCCGATACGGTTCTGCTGGAGTGCGCGTTCCTTCGCGCTCGGGGTATCCCATGTTTGACCGCGGGGCGGTTTGGTCATTTCTTTTCCATAGTCTACTTGGCAGGAAGAGGATGGATGTCCACCTCCGTCACTCCGACCGAGATTCCGTTGTTACTGTCACCCGGACCGGACCATGTTCCCTATCAGAGGTGGACTCCTCGCATACCCCTCAAAACAACCCTCTGGGAAGCTCGAGTGAGAATAGACATGATGGAGGAATAAGAATGTCGATGAGTCGCCTGGTGTTCGCACCCTACGATCCGACCCGCGACGAAGAAGTAAGGCTGCTGTTCAAGGAATATCCTCACAAAGACTACCAGCTACGCACCATGGATGTCTGCAAAGACCGTATGGCGGACTATCTCGAGAGGACGCTGCGCGCGCCCGGTGTCCAAAGTATTTGCCTGAGAGACAACGGCCGACTGGTCGGGCTTGTGGCCCTGCAGTCATTGCCGTGGATGAGTGACCATTTCGGAATGAAGATGTATGCCGTGTCTCACCTCCTGGCCAAGTCCGACGGTCCGCTCGTCAGGGCGAGACTGCTCCGTTATGTCATCGAGGAACTGCGTGACGTTGATTTTCTGGACTGTCGAATCGCGGTTGATGACGTGTTTGCGGCGCAAGCCCTGGAAACCTGCGGCTTTCGCTACGTAGGCACGGAGGTGTACCTTGGGCAAAAACTGGGAATGTACGAACACCCGCCCCCTCTTTCAGGCCTTGAGATGAGGAACTGTGAAAAAGCCGACCGAAGACAAGTCCTTGAAATCGTTGAGGCCACGCATGTTCACAACCGCTTTGTGTACGATCCCCTCATAGATGCCGAATCGGCCCGATCGTTGTACCGGCGTTTGGTTCAGAATCTGTTTGAAAACGACCAATTCAGAGTTACCGTGGCCCGTTCCAGAGGAGCTGTGGAAGGGTTCATAATCTCCAAGATCAACACGGCCTTTGCCGACGTGGTCGGGGTAAAATCCGGCAGCCTGGACCTGATTGGAGTGCGGCCTGAAACTCGTAACAGGGGCCTGGGAGCTCAACTCAACAGGATAGCCCTGAGCGAGATGGTTCGGGAAGGTGTGCAGTTCGCCGCGGTGCGCACTCTGGCAAGCAACTATCCTGCGTTGAGGATTACCGCACGGACCGGGTTCAGCGTCACCTCCACAAGCCTGCACTTTCACCGTTGGATAAAGAGGCCCAAAGCTGCCCGCGATCCCGCCGTCGTCGTGCCGAAGAACGTGGTCAACCTGACCGGCAGGGGAAGGGACTGGTAAGCTCCCTTTACTGCCGGCCCGTGCCTCGGCGCCGGCGTCTCTTCTCAGCTTTCTGCTCAGTGAACGTCGCCTCACCCGAAAAGGCCGGGGCCGGGATACACCGAAGATGACCCGAGGAATGTCGGTCCCGCCCATCGTCCGACGCGGCATTTACATCTCGTTCCCGAGATCGCCACGGAGAATGTCCGGGCAGGCCCGGCAGACGGTCCTTCCCATTCGGAAGCCTGAGACCGAAAAGAAGCGATGTTCCTGAACAAGCTCGTCATCACTCTGTGCTTGTGTATGTGGGTCTCACAGGCCGGCGCATCCGAGACGCTCCACTTCGTCATGTGGAAGCCGAATCAACCGGAGTTGTGGGATCGGATCGTCGGGATTTTTGAACGCGAGACCGGGGTGTCCGTCATACGGGAAATCGGCCCTCACTCGTCGACCGCGGCCCATGCTCTTGTGACCCAGAAACTGAAAAACCGCGATCCAAAGCTTGACGTGTTTATGATGGACGTCACGTGGCCTCCGGAATTCGCGGCCGCCGGTTGGGCTTCAAGCCTGGATCGGTTCTTTGCCGAGGAGCAACGACAAGATTTCTTTCCCGGTGCGATCAGGGCGTGTACATTCCGCGGGAAACTGTACGGGATACCGTTTTGGACCTCGGGGGGACTTCTGTACTATCGAAAGGATCTCTTGCAAAAGTACGGTTTCGATCCGCCGACGACATGGGAGCAACTCGTCAGACAAGCCGACACAATCGTTCGTGGAGAGCGGAAGGACAATCCGGCACTAAAGGGTTATTCCGGCCAGTTCAAGCAGTACGAAGGGCTGGTGTGCGATATGCAGGAGTTCGTCCTGAGCAACAACGGCCGGCTGCTTGATTACGAGTCTCGAAAGTCCACGATCGGCTTGCCTGCCAATCTGCAGGCAGTCCGGTTCGTCCGCGATCGGATCATCGGGAAAATCGCTTCAAGAGGCGTCCTTACGTATGAGGAACCCGAATCGTTACACGTGTTCATCCAGGGTCATGCCGTGTTTCTTCGCAACTGGCCGTACGCATGGGCCATTTCAAACGATCCGAACAAGTCTCGCGTGGCCGGGCTGGTGGACATTACCGTACTGCCGCATTTCCCCGGCGGTCAAAGTGCATCGACCTTGGGCGGATGGCAGTTCGCAATGTCTCGGTTTTCGACCAAGAAGCAGCTCGCTTGGACATTCATTGAGTTCATGACGTCGCCGCGCATTCAGAAAATTCTGGCAATCGACGCGTCCCAGGCCCCGGCGAGGAAGTCGGTGTACCGCGACCCGGAGGTACTCGAGAAGAATCCTCATTTCGCCAAGCTTTCGGCAGTATTCGAGAATACTCGCCCCCGGCCCGCGATGCCGCTCTATCCGCTGTATTCTGCTATACTACAGAGGTTCTATCACAAGGCGATTTCCCACGAGAGATCGCCGCTGGAAAAGTTGGCTGAACAAGCGGATGATCAGGTGCGGTATCTGCTCCAGCTCCAGGAGGAAGCGGGGATGTGAAGCGCCGAAAAAGTGTTTCCCGAATAGGGTCGCAAGTCCCGGCGCTCGCAGATCGTGTCGCTATGCTCGTACCGACAAGATAGGGGCATATCTTAGCGAGGGAGGCTCCCGCGACGAAGCGATGCCGGAGCGACCCATGCGCAGTCCGACGTAGGAACGAAAATATTCGGGAATCCGACCGCGGTACCTAACGCCTTGCCTTAAGTCGCGTGGAACCGGAACACGGAGACCGTTCGCATGAGCATGAGAAAGGCATACTCGGAGAGCCTCACCGGTTATCTCTTCCTGACGCCGCTCCTCCTGATCATCGTTGTCTTCAGCCTGTATCCGGTCGTTTACTCCCTGTTTCTGAGTCTCCACAGAATAATCCTGAGCCTCCCGTCCTTGGGCGAAACCTTCGTGGGGATCGATAATTTCGTTGCGTTCTTCACGGATCCCGTCGGCCGCAATTCCCTCATGGTTACGCTCGTCTTCGTCGGCGTCTCCACTGCGCTGGAGATCTGCCTTGGGATCATGATTGCCTTGATCATACACGAGAGCTTTCGGTGCAGGAGCGTCGTGAGGGCCGCCATATTGGTCCCGTGGGCAATTCCGACGGTAATTGCATCTCAGATGTGGCGATTCGCGTTCAACGACCAGTACGGCATCGCGAACTACCTTGTGTACGGCACCAACGTGGCCCACTACGACGCGTGGCTTGCATCCCCGGTCTCGGCCTTGGCCGTGATCATTCTTGCCGATGTGTGGAAGACTTCGTCCTTCGCAGCACTCATCATCCTTGCCGGCCTCCAAACGATCCCGGACGAGCTGTACGAGGCTTCCAAGATCGACGGAGCCGGCGCATTCCAACGCTTTTTCAAGATCACGCTGCCGCTGCTCAAGCCGGCCATTCTCGTCGCTCTGCTCTTTCGGACCATGGATGCATTTCGTGTCTTCGATCTGGTCTTCGTCATGACTCAAGGCGGCCCGGGTGACGCCACCAATGTTCTCCAGTTCTACGGATATCGCAAATTGTTTGCCGAGGGGATGGTGGGGTACGGTTCCGCGGTCTCGATTGTGGTATTCCTCCTCGTCTTCTCGGTTTCCATCATCTATCTGAAGTTCATCGGCACCGGTATTCTGGAGAAAAAGGAGGCGAGAGCGTGACGCGATCGTTCCGGGAAAGCCTGCTCCTGATCGTCGGCGTGATCGCCGCCATGGTGTTGTCTCTCGCTCCATTCCTGTGGTTTGTCTCGATCGGATTCAAACCCCAGGTGGAAATCACCGCCATACCTCCCAGGCTTTTCCCGAGCGATGTGTCGTTCACGGCCGTACACGAAGCGATATTCACGTTTGGATTGATGCATTTCATCAAGAACAGTGTGATTGTGGCCGGCTGCACCACCATCGTGTGTGTGGTGGTCGGATGCCTGGCCGCATATCCACTTGCCCGTCTCAGAATCCCCTACAGGAGAGTCATCCTCCTCGGCATCCTGGCGGTTGCCATGTTTCCTCAAATATCCATTGCGGGACCGGTGTGGAGAATACTTCGCGCACTCGGTTGGCTCAACACCTACCAAGGTCTGATCATCCCGTACCTGGCACTCACGCTTCCCCTTACCGTGTGGATACTGGCGAACTTCTTCGGGCAACTTCCGTCGGAGCTCGAAGAGGCGGCTCTGGTTGACGGTGCCGGCCTGTTTCAGGTATTGACAAGAGTGATCATGCCATTGGCCGCACCGGGCGTCTTCACCGCGGCGCTTTTGACGTTCATCTACTCGTGGAACGAGTTCTTTTTTGCGCTGCTCATCATGACGGAAAGAGACCGGCAAACACTGCCGGTCGGGATAGCGCTCTTCCCCGGAGAATATACCATGCCGTGGGGCGAGATTTCGGCGGCTTCCACCATTGCAACCATTCCGCTGATCCTCCTCGTCCTGTTTTTTCAGAAAAGGATTATTGCAGGTCTGACCGCAGGCGCGGTAAAAGGGTGACGGGCTTGCCGAGCGGGAAGAATTTGGTTCAACGGACGCAGAGAGGACTCGGAGAAATGGATGAAGAATCCAAGACGGATGAAAAGAGGTCCGGCCCCGCGGCCGGCGTCTCGCGCAATGTCCGCGTAGCCGTGTCGGGGGTGTCAAAGTATTTTGGCGGAACCGCGGCCCTTTCGGGCATTGACCTCGAAGTCCGTGAGGGTGAGTTCTGCGTACTGCTCGGCCCCTCAGGCTGTGGGAAATCCACTCTTCTTCGTGTCATAGCGGGCCTGGAGAGCCCCTCGGAAGGCCGTGTCTTCATAAATGGTTCGGATGTCACTCATACCCCGCCGGGCGATCGAAACGTTGCCATGGTGTTCCAGAATTACGCGATCTACCCGCACATGACCGTGTTCGACAACATCGCGTTTCCCTTGAAGCTGAGAAAGATTCCGAAGAAAGAGTTGGAAAACAAGGTCAGGGAAGCGGCGCGCCTGCTGCAACTGGAGGATTTTCTTCAGAGAAAACCGTCACAACTGTCGGGCGGTCAGAGGCAACGGGTGGCCATGGGACGAGCCATCGTGCGCGACCCCACGGTGTTCCTCTTCGACGAGCCCCTATCCAACCTCGATGCACGGCTCCGAGTGAGCATGCGTATAGAAATTGCCCGACTTCACCGAAATCTCAATGCAACGACCGTATACGTTACGCACGATCAGGTCGAGGCAATGACATTGGCCGACAGGATCGTCGTACTGGAAAACGGCACGGTGCAGCAATCGGAGTCGCCGAGAGAGCTGTACGATCATCCGGCGAACATCATGGTGGCCCGGTTCATCGGTTCTCCTCCCATGAACCTGGTGCAAGGAACCATCAAGTGTGGCGACGGGGGAGCGGGAGGGCACTTCCAGTCGGAAAGTCTGAACATCACGCTTCCTGACTGCGCGTACGAAGGTCGGGCGATCATGGGTATACGGCCCGAACACATTACCGTCGATCCTGCAGGTTTTCTTCGAGGTACCGTTGAATTCGTAGAAGATACGGGCTCCGATCGGTATGCACATGTGGCGGCGGGACGCGAGATCTTTGTCGTTCGTGTCCCCGCGGGAACGGAAATATCCCCGGGTATATCCACGGCACTCACGTTCGATCC
The DNA here is from genome assembly GCA_031082285.1 of Desulfomonilaceae bacterium. GTDB lineage: Bacteria > Desulfobacterota > Desulfomonilia > Desulfomonilales > Desulfomonilaceae > JAVHLK01. Next base: position 3,777 of record JAVHLK010000054.1, on the reverse strand, counting down.
GGAAAAACTACACATTTTTCCGGCGGATTGATCGTTCAAGTGACATTCTCGCACGCGTATAACTATATTTCTCGACTCCCGCCATATCTATGGATGAGCCGTAGAGGGCCGATGTGAAACAGAGACCGCGTTTCACAATTGACGGCAACATGCCTTCAGCGAGACTGATCGTTCTTCGTTCGGGTGGAGGAAAACATGGCCGCGACGACGCAGAAAAGAGATGACCGCAGTACGTCAAAAAGTTCGGGAAGCCGTATTGGAAGCCCCTCACCGGAGAGGGCCAACCCGGGTTGCTCGATCCTTTTTCTTTCGGGAATTATTCTCTTGATTGTCTCCTTGGGAATCGTGGGACTGCTGTTTCTCCTCGGCGTGGACCTGCACGGAAGATTTTGGGCGGTCTTCTTCATCTTCGCGTGTGCCGGCGCATTCATGTATCAACTTGCAAAGATAATCCAGAAGATGCTGGTGGAGAAAAAGGAGTAAGCAGGGTCGACGCGAGGGCAGACGCCCTCGCCACGACGGTCTGTGAGTCCATGCCCCTTGCGGGAGTCGTGCACGTCCCGCGGAGGTTACGCCTGGAAATCGGTGGGAACGATGGTGACTCGCACCTCTCGGACACCCTCCACTGGCCCGACCAGTTCGGAAATCTCTTCAGAAATCTGATTTTCCTGAATAAGCGGAGCATTCAGTGAGACATTGACGATGCCGTTGAGAGCCGTAACCTTCGTACTTGGAAAGCGATCGACAAGTTTGATTCGCACTTCGGCCTCGAGGACACGGTCTTCCAAAATCTTCTGCGACTCCGGCGTCTTTTGAAACTGCTCCAATTGAGCCGTATGACAGATAATTTTGACCGCGTCGTCGACCGTGAGCCGGTGTATGTGAAGAACCATGTCGTACAACCGGGGGTCGCCGTTATCATGCCCCCAAACGGATAGGCTCCACTGTGTTCTGTCGTGATCGTCTTTCTCAAGTTTGCGCAAAGCCTGGCCTCGGTCGACGTTCTCTCGTTCCATCTCCAGCCGGATCCGATCTTCGAGATCGGCTACAATCCGCACATTGAGGACATGCGGAATGTCTTTGAGCATAAAATGACCCGCCAGACCGTGATAGACCAGATTGTCCTTTCTCGCCCTTCGGAGAAGCGCGTCATGAAGGTAGGCGACGTACCGCTCCCTGCCGTAAGTGAACGCTTCCCAAACCGAGGGCGCGTCATGCATGGCACGGGCCAGTTTGATCTCGGATACGTTGAAGTCCTTTGAAGCCTTGATGAACACTTCGCGTGAAATACATTCGTACCCCAACCGATCGGCAACTTTTTCCGCGATCTCTTTTCCTTTACTGTAGGAACCCCTGGATATGGTGATAATGGACATGAACGACTCCTCTCATTTTGCGGTCTGCGCTCCCCATGACAACAGGTCGCTTTCGTGATCAGGGTTCACACGACTTGACCGATTCTCCATAAAAAAAGTATATCCGCCGAGGAAGCCTTTGACCACCCCGTACGAAGGCATTCTGGAGGCTCGAAGCCGGACCGCGGATTGTCACGGTCCGGCCCTATTCGGGGATCAATGAGACGGTGGTCCGCCTACGATCATGGAAAAACCGATCATGAACGCGACCCAGACGGAGAGGACCGCCCAGAACCAGGCTCTCCGTTTTTCCCTGATATAAAACACCGCGGCGACCAACAGTGCCGGAAGGGCGCACATGCATCCCAGAGCAATTCCTGCCTGGGTGATGCCGTCGCCGACAAATAAGTTCGTCAAATAGAAGTGGCCTCCGGGAAAGCCTCCTCCGGCAATTTGCCATACTTCGGCAGCCGTTTTTCCTTGCCAAATGGCCCCGAAGAGGGCAAAGGGATTCAACACATTGTCTTCCGGCGACGCCAGCGAAATCACCGGTCCGACGGCACATATCATCGCGGACACGATACACAGCCAGTATACGACCTCGCCATACCAGATTTGTGCACGCGGCATTTGCATCTTTTCCATTGAATTTTCCTCACTCATTTAGTCTTGGGCCTTGAGGGTCTTGAGCACGCTGCGCACAATACCTACGACGATTATCACCAAAAGGGTCAAGGTCAGCCACGTCGGGGCTTCCCCCACGACTCCCATGGTGCTCAAACCTCTCGCGACAAGTCCGTAGGTAGTGAAGAACATGATCCCGATCAGAATGCTCCTGACGAATCCCGCTTTCACTCGAATGAGAATGAGCGCGCCCACGATTCCGCCGACTACCTGCCCAACCAACCATGGTGCGGCAAACAAGGGAATGATGGCGCCCATGAGCAGGTACGGCCACACCGCGACACAGTCGCCCATGCCGAGCAGAACGCCGCTATTGGCGGCCGCTACCTTCAACGGCACTGCCATGACCAGGTTCTGAGCAGGTACGATGGCCCATCCCGCACCCAGGCCGAAGAAACCGGAGAGCAGGCCGACCGCGACAATGACGATGAGCATCAACCAACCCCGGGTGACTTTGTAGTCCACGACCTTACCCAGCGACTGCTCAAAGTAGGGCTGAGAAAAGGCAAGCCACTTGGTGAAGCCGTCTACCTTCTTGACTTCAGGCCATTCGATCTTCTTGCCCCCAACGATAAAATAGAGGGCAAGCAAAAAGAGAATCACTCCCAGGGCTATTCGGACGAGGCCGTCACCGGTGGGCCCCAGGTACTTGGCCACATAGATGGCCCCCTTGGCTCCGACAAATGCTCCCACCCCGTACGCCGCGGCGCAGAAAATGCAAATTCTCAGGTTCGACAAACCCTGCCTCATGAAAAGGCCGGTCGAAACCAACCCGCTGAACATGGCCACAATGAGTCCGGTTGCCCGGACGATGAGGCTGTCCACGGAAGTGAATGCGAGCATTATAGGAGTGAACAACACGCCGCCTCCAATCCCCGCGATTACCGCCACCAACGCGATCCCGAAGCTCAGGAGGAAGAACCCCAGAAGCAACCCGCATATCTTCATCGCACTTATGGTGCCTCCGGGAGGCGTTTCCGTTCCGGCTGCGATGAGCATCATGGCGATGTATGAGATCGCGATGATACCCAGCATGATGTACATTTCCAGCCATGGAGACTTGAAGTATCTTTTCATCCCGTCTCCTCCTTGGTGCATGCAACCCGGCCGTCCCGCCGCAACGCGGGACGAGCGGAGATTGATACGTGAACCACGTTACCCGTCCTACTCATGAACTCCCTCTCCTCCAAACGTTTTTCCGTCCATTGCAGGATCACGCCCGAGCACCGGAACTCGCAGACAAGACCGCTCGTTTCCCTCCTCTCGCTCAGTCGTGTACCCTGTAGAATCCTCAAAAGACCGTCGTTGGGCAAATGTCTCCACCCGTCATACCCGCGGGACAAAGCCCCTGTTCCGATACGAGCCGATTACGACGCGTTGCCTTCTACACGCCGAAGCACGCGTCTTCCCTACCCAAACGTGCAACAGAGCCTGTTTCCAGCCCACGCACTCCTTCATGGAGAATCATGAGACAACTCGAACAGTCACCGAGCATCCCCGCCTTCGCGAGGTCCGGCGCCGAATCGGGATGAAGGCAAAGTCCGCTTCCCCTCCGTACTTCCCTCAACGATTTTCCGATCTCTTGCGACTGTTCCACCGGACATTTTCCAGGTATCTGTGCCACGCCTCCGGCATCCGGAATCTATAACGATTCTGCATTCGAGAGCGCAAAGAAACTGAAAACCTGATCTATGAAATGGATTTCCAATGGTGTCACACGATATACGAAGCGGATCGG
>JAVHLK010000053.1:1050-33301 GCA_031082285.1 Desulfomonilaceae bacterium | reverse complement strand
CAGTCGGGACAATGGGTCAGGAACGGCGGTACGCGAACCAGTCCGCATTCTGTGCATTTGCAGCCGAGCAATCTTTTCTCGTCCCGCAAGGCAAGGAAGAAAGACGAGAACTCTCCCTTGGTCCTTTGGTAGAAGGTATACATGGCGTCATTGGCGATCAGATAGCGTTGGCCGTCGATGGTCTCAACATGCGAGCCGACATCGGGAATATATTCCTCGGGGATAACCTTTTTCGGTCTTGTCATAATAGATGGTACCTCCTCTTATTCGTGCTCCAGGATCATGCAGGCGGTGAATTGGGCGATCGTGCTCCCGGTTCCGTGAACCAACGCGGTGTTCAGGCCTCGCTTGACGAGTTCGTTTCGAGCCGACCATGCAGACATAATATTGCTGGCGCCCACTGCATGACCGCAATAGATGAGACCTCCACAGGGATTGACCAGGTACTTTCCGCCCGGAGTCATCAGCTCTTCCTCGATGAGCGCGTCCGCTCTGCCCAGCGGTACGAGACCGAATTCAGCCATGGTGATCTCGAGCTGATGAACGAATGCATCGTGCAATTCCACGATCTGGATACTCTCGGTGGGATCCTTTATGCCCGCCATTTCGTACGCCCGCCGGGAAGCGTCATAGTCGGACATGATACGAGACAAGTCCTTCTGGTTCTTGCCCACAAACGAGTGTTCGTTGGACTCGCCCAGTCCGGTGATCCACACCACGGGTTTGCCGCTGTTACGGGAGATTGCCAACGCGGTCTCCTCTTCGGCAAGGATGAGCGCGGCCGCGCCTTCCGAGTACACGCAAATCTCAAGCTCCCGGAACGGGTAGGCGACCATCCGGGAGTTCAGCACCTCCTCGGGGGTCACCTGATCGTACCGGCGCTGAGCGATGGAATTGTCCGCAACCTGTTGGCTAAGTTGCGCGGAGATCTGGGCGGTGATCTCGGGCTTGAGGTCTCCGGGATGCTCGTCCATATAGGCCAGAACCACTTCCGCATAACTGTCCGAAGCCGACCACCCGATGGATTGTTCGAAGAAACTGTCTCCGGACCAGCCGATGGACTTGATGACCTCCGGTGTGGCGGACATGGATGAAAAGTCGAAGCAGTCCGTGGCTTTTTCCACGCCCAGCACAAGAGCCGTCTTGAAACGGCCCGCCGCCAAATAGGCGTGAGCCGCGGACATCGTGTAAGCGCCGGTTGCGCCCCCGGTGGTGATGCGGATCCCAAACTTGTTTTGCATCCCGAGCAGTCCATGAATGGCATGCTCCGGAATAGCCGCTCGCTCAAAGATGTCGTTGTAAATACCGTAGAATGCGGAATCGACTTCCCCGATGGGAATCTGTGCGTCCTTGACCGCTTCTCGGACGGCCATCTGTGCAAGTTCATAATAGGTCTTTTCGCGCCAGGTCCCTTTGAATGGGGTCACTGCGGCTCCAATAATACCTACTTTTTTTGACATGGTCGGCCATGCCTCCTTTCCCGTGATTCAAGTTCAATCAACACGCCGGTTCAAGTATGATTTCATGCCGGCTCGAGTAGTGAACAACCGTCGCGATTCATATGCTCCCTTTGCGCAAGAGTTCTCGGGCAATGATCATCTTTCTGATCTCCGTGGTTCCGGCACCGATCTCAAGAAGTTTTGCATCCCTCCAGAGTTTCTGTACAGGAAACTCAAGACAATAGCCATATCCTCCATGAATCTGCACCGCGTCGGAGCCGTTCCGAGTCGCCGCTTCCGCGGCATAGAGTATTGCCGCGGCCGCCAATTGGGTGATCTGCGTACCTTTTCCGCCGCGACCCGCACCTTGGGCCAGACACGCCGCGCGATAGATCATGTTGCGCGAAGCCTCGTACCGCGCGTACATCTCCGCGAGTTTGGCCTGTATCATCTGGAATTCGCAGATGGGCACTCCGAACTGTTCCCGCTCCCGAGAGTACTTGATGGAGTAATCAAGGGTCTGCCGCGAGATTCCCAGGGACAATCCGGCGACCACCACACGTTCAACGTCGAGCCCCTTGGTCATGACGGCCACTCCACCGTTCAGGTCACCGACAAGGTTTTCCGCCGGCACCTCGCAGTCGTCGAAGTTGAGCTCGGCTGTCGGGCTGCCTCGCATGCCCGCTTTCTTGATCTTCGACGAAACGGAAAAGCCTGGAGCGCCTTTTTCTACGATAAACGCGGAAATACCCTTGGGACCGAGATCCGGAGCAGTCTTGGCGTAAACCAGCACGATATCCGCGATGGGGCCGTTGGTGATGAACATCTTGGAACCGTTGAGAATGAACGAGTTACCGTTCCTGACCGCGCGGCACCTCAACGCCATTGCATCGGATCCTGCGTTGGGCTCCGTCAGGCCCATGGCCCCCACCTTTTCACCGCGGATAAGAGGCGGCAGGTACTTCTCCTTGAGGTAATCGCTCGCGTTTCGCTGAATGTTGCTTGCGCAGAGTTCCACATGAGCCACCATGGACATGGCAGGCCCCGGACATATGCGGGCCAACTGCTCGGTTACGAGTACCTCGGTGAGCACGTCCATGCCCAGGCCGCCGTACCGCTCCTCCACCGTGATGCCCAACACTCCCAGCCGCCCCAGATCGCGAAAGAAGTTCGGCGGCATCCAGTCTTCTTCGTCGATCTTCTCCTGCACGGGACCCAACTCATTGAGCGCCCATTTGTACACCGTGTCGGAGAGCATTCTCTGTTCTTCCGTCAGTTCAAAGTGCATTCATCTCACCTCGAAACGTGCACGCAGTTCATGACCATTCCCCGCCGAGGGACCGCATCAAGGGTTCAACCCTTATGCAGCCGTGTCCGGAGAATCTCCTCCGAGGGCTCTGTTCAGACTCGGTTCGGGATCCTTGGGTTTGACTGCCCGGACGCGACTTGTCACTTCCCTGTGAATACGGGCTTTCTCCGTTCCGAGAAAGCTTTCATGGCCTCGGCTGCGTCACGACTCTTCATAGCCTCTATGATCAGGTGTTCGGCTTCCCTTTCCCGCTCCTCACTCAATCGTTGATGTTCCATTGAGAAACGGAAAATGGCTTTCATTCCCCTCAGAGACAACGGCGCGTTCTCGGCGAGGGTAGCTGCAACAGTCCGGGTAAAGTCTGCGAGCTGCTCGGCCGGGAGCACCCTGTTTACAAGGCCCATCTCATAGGCTTCCTCGGAAGACACGCCGGCTCCCAGGAAAAATAACTCCTTTGCCCGTGCGACTCCCAGAACCCTGATCGCCCTTGCAATACCGTCCGGATTGTACACAATACCGAGCTTGGCCGGGGGTACCTGGAATTTCACCTCTGTCGCGGCGTACCTCAGATCGCAGGCCAGTGATATGTCCACCCCGGCACCGATGCAGTGCCCGTTGATCATTGATATGACGGGCATTCCCACATTTTCTATGCGTCGCAGTGCAAGTCTCAAGTAATCGCGCGTCTCTCCGGTCTCCGCGTGTTCTTCAAGTTCCGACAGGGCACTGGAAAAGGTGGTGACGTCGTACCCGGAGCAAAAGACCCGGTCACCGGCTCCCTTTATGATGACGGCCCGGATTCCATCCGCTTCCATTCGCTGCAGGCCTTGGTCCATGGCCTTGAGCATGTCGTTTGAAACTGCATTCTTCTTGTGCGGGTTATTGATGCACAGTGTACCTATTGGACCGTCAGTGGTAACAACAATTGAATCATGGGTCATAGACAATCCCCAAGACCGGACATGGCCGCATGGCCGAGTCGGCCGCATTGTGTGCAGCCGGTGCGCGGATTCGTGCATACCATCGCGGCGGCATCACCAAATCATCCCCCGAAGGGATCGTTCGACGTCTCGGACCGAACCTCTCGGTCGATCACGCGAACGCAAGCCGTATCAAAAAGCCCGCGTGGACGGACCAAACTCTATTCACGGGCCGCGTTCCGTTGCCGCAAGAGGTATATGACCACATACTTGAGCGGACTCTGGACCTCGGGCATCGCCAGGGGAACTTTTTCCAGAAAGAACGACGCACCGAGTCGATACGCTCGGTCGATGAGATCCTCGTTGGGTTTCACCGTATAGCAGATTATGGGCAATTCGGGAAACGTCTTGCGCATCTCCGGAATGATGCTGAGTCCTACTTCCGCCTCGCGTTTCGTGTCTCCAAATTTTGCGAGCGCAAGCTCCGGCCAGAAGCAATCCAGAAGCACTACGTCGGGCTTTTCCTTCTCCACCAAAGCCCGCCAGTTGACCAGATCCCCGCTCTTGATGACCTGGAAGGCCCGTCCAGTATCGTCTGAGCCGTTGGTCAGCGTTTTGGTCACGGCGCTCACCCAGCCGTCGTCGAATGCCAGGTGCTCCGAAGAGAGCTTTCTTCGGAACTGATCGCTGAAAATGTCGTCGAGAAACAGGATCTTTGTACTCATCTTAAGACCTCTTTTCATCAGTATCCATGGGGCGTCCGGCCGGTGAAGGACTTCTTTAGCCCGCGGGAATCCCGCATTTTTCGTACGCAGATCTCCGCCAAGAGGTTAGGTCCGTCACGATAGTTCGTTGCCAACAGCCGGAAACTCGAGGAACACACGGTATGGATTGTGCCGCCGTGTCATGGATCCTCCCAGCATCCTCACCGCCGAGTTAATCTGAGCCGTTCCTCGGCCCGAGACGGTGGCGTAGGACGAACCGTTGTCGGCGAACCGGAGCTTCACGTTTCCGTCGTCCAGTCGAAGGACCAGTTCGATTCTTCCAATGAGCCCGAAGTCCTTCCGAAGCCGACTCCCTATTGCCCGCAGACTGTTCGAGAACAGGTTTTCAAAGATGGTTTCCAGTTGTTCTTCACTTGCCCGTATGAGCCCGTTATCGTGTGGAGAAGCCCGAGAATCGAGTTGAATAATCAGGCCGGGCAGTTGGGCGCTTTTTTGATCGATAAACGCGTTGAGCCACTTGAACAGGTCAATCTTCTTCTCGCGACACCTGAGATCCTTACCGCAGTCGTGAAGTTCTTCCATAAGCCGCTCAAGGCCGTCGACTGCCCGCATGACGTCCGGATCGTTGTATGCTTGGCTGTGACGGCTTGCCAGTGTGCCCTTGAGGGCAACGAGACAGTAGAATCCCGGATTGTGAATCTTCATGCGGATGCCGGCCAGGTTGTGGATGACTCGTTCGTTTAGAAGGAACGATCTGAGCAGAGAGTTGTACAACGAGAGAAAAGGGTTCATATGCAGGAATTTCCCGAAGCACGGCCGGCGCGATCCCAGGACGACCGCGCCAAGGTCCTGTCCCAACATATGGAGTGGATACGCCACGTAAGATCTGACCGCATCAACGCACTCCAGCAAATTCCCGCGGTCCGTGTCGCTCAGATCCATCCCAATGATTCGCCGGCGAAAACGCTCCAGCCGGAGATCCCCCTCCCCTCCTTCCACCGGGAAGGATACTGCCGGCCCATCGAGGAGTATGCTGTCTTCCGAGGGTTGGAAGTCCTGCAAGTAGACTTGTCTGATCTCTTCGTTCTTCCAGACCACGACACGGTAGTTGGACACTCCCGGTTCCGGTGTCTTGAAAAAGACGAGACCGATGTCCGCGGCTGAAAGCCTGATGTATGCTTCTACCGCATCGGTGTAGTCCACGGGACTGTCGGACGCGATCATTCTGTTGAGTGAGAGGAGCTTCTTATGAGCGGTATTGACGGCTATTCTATTCTTGACGTCCAGGATATAGTCCATGATCAAAGCACCGTATCGCCGCGCGAAGGCATCCACGCACCTCTTGTGGGACGACTCGAAGGGGACACGATCGCGGTAACGAGCCAGTTCCAGGGTACAGAAGATGTCCCGGCCTCTCTTGATGGGTGCGATGATGGTGCCGGCAACCGGTACCTTTATTTCCTCCACATATCGTCGGTTCATCTTGTCCGGCATTTCCAGAAAAGGATTGGGCTCTTCATCCGTCCCGGGCTGCCAAATGTCTTCCACAAGAATGCTCTCTCCCGCTGAAACCACCCTGCCGGTAAACCCTTGATGCGGATTGAACGGGTGCATCTCCATGCCCTTTTTCAACCAGGGCCGTCCGTCCTTCACGACACAGACCTTTTCCACTCTTCCGCCCCTCGGCAAGAGGTTGATCTGGCCGATGTCGGCCTCGACCTCATCCACGAGGAAGTGCAGTACCTCGTAGAGGATCAGGTCCACTGCTTCATCCTCCCCGGAAATGGCGAGGGCCGGGATGCGCTCCAGCAGTGCCGTGCCTCGTGAGAGTCGTTCGTTTTCGTTGGATGGATCGGTCATTTTCCGGACAAGTCCCATTCAGACCTTCTTGCGCTCTTAGCCGGCGTCGGCGTACAGAGCCGGACACTACAGACTGCCCAGCGGCTCGCAGTGATGCCGGTCGGCTTGGTGATTTCCTTTGGCGTTCCGTATACTCGGCGCTCCTCGAGCACGCACCGCGAGGTGGCCGTGGAACAGGTCAGGACGTGCATGTGCGGCGGTCCGTGAGGAGTCGCTCGCGTATGAGACCCTCTAAGCATTCGGGTAGATGGTACATGCCTTCCATGAGACGAAGCCGGTTTTCGTACTGTTCCGTCAGCATCCGTCGCGTTTGTGCGGTGTAGCCGCACCCCAGCGTTACCAGATCGATCCCGTTCTTCACGCAGTACGCCGTGGCGTGCGAAACATCAATGCCGCAATTGGCTCCCCCATCGGTCACATGGAGAATCAGGGTCTTTCCGGCTTTCCCGGAACTGAGGAGAGCTGCGGCCAGGAGTGCCTGCCCGGATGGGGTTTCTCCCGTCGGGCAGAGGGTAAAGACATTGTCGCCCGATAAGAGAGAGACTATTTGACAACACCGACCCTGCTCGTAATACGCGTAAACTTGGAGCTTGGTTCTTGATTGTTTTGCGGCTTCCGCCAGGGAAACAAGTGTCTTCTCAGTCGCGGTCCAGGGGAACTCTCCGCGATTCTTGCGGGCCATGGATGCCGAGGCATCGACTACGAGGCTTATTGACCACTGTTGATCCGGTTCAAGTTTCTGTCGCATCTTGAATATCTTCTCGTCAATAGACCAGCGATAGAGTCTTCGAGAATCAACCTTTCCTTCCGTCAAGCCTCTTCTGGTTCGCCTTCGGGCGAATCTCCGCTCCCCCGCGTGCTGAGCTTGGAAGATTTTCTTCAGCCTGTGTACCAGGTCAGGATCGGGCTTCACGCTGCAGAGCGCCGAACCCGCGGACACGGCCGTGGGCATCACCTTCTCGTCTTCGTCTTTCACCACGGTACGAACCCAGTTGTCCACATCGGGTCGGTCATTGTCCAGTATGGAAGCCACTTCTTCCCCGACCTCACGTTCCAAGCCCTTTGACGGTTCCTGCACGTCGGCTCGGTCTTCCGACTCTTCTTTCTTGGGCCGCTCCTTTTCCGGAGGCGCCTTCCGGGGAGCACCCGATTCCCTTATAAGCACACCCCGCGGCGGAGTTTCATCGCCTTCGATTCTTGAGAGGTGGGGACTAAGGCAGGTCCACAAGCGCTCGTACAGGTCCACTCGTGCGACTCGTCGCTCAGAAACGGTCGCCAAGAGTCGTAGATCCCTGAGAAGGTCGGTGTGATTCAGGAGCACTTGAAGAGGCCTGTCGTACCCTTGATGGAGCTTCTTGGGTGAGTGACCGGTGAGCACGATTGCCCTCCACACATCCGCAAGAGACTCGGGATTGGGCGGAAGCGACGGATCGCGATCGTTGCCCGAAAGTGAATGTCTCCAGTACTTACTGAGGTAGAGGGAGAGCACGCTATGGTCCGGCAGCGCGGCATCCACGAAGATATCCTCCCCTGCAGCCAAGACGCCGATGAGATAATCCGAGGCGTCCCGAAGCCTTTCGCTGCACAGGTCCACAGTCTTCGTCCTCACCCAGTGACTCCACTCAAGGTCGTAGTACGCTTCTTTCACGACGAGTCCCACAAGAACGTCGACGGACCTCGGAGGCATAGGATATCGACCGACAAACTCATGAGGATCGACTATGATGCAAGAACCCGATGAAGGGGTCATACCGAGCCAGTATACCGGTCTTACCGCGGACCCAATGTGTTCGGCCACCTTGCGGAGCGCTCGCAACACGAGAGCAAGTTCCGTCGCCTCATCTTCCGCCCGCAACCTGCGCCAGTACCGCGATATGGCCTTTCCCGATCGATCCGCGGCGATGTATCGGGTGGAAAGGGCCTTGCCGTCCAGGATGTTAAAACTCATGGGCGAAACCTGCCCGTCTCCCCGGTGAAGGCCGGGGTCAAAGAAGGAAGACTTGGCCCCGGCCTTCGCCGGGGAGACGGTGCTGATGAACGTGAACGTATTTGGGAAACGGCGCACTACGCCAAATACGGCCTGTAACCGTTGGAATCGGTCTCCCATTCGCCGGTCTCGACATGGGCCGTCAGAAGGAGCGACTCCAACGTGTCTTTGGAAACCTGGAGACTGTAGATGAGCGCTTCCCTCAATGACGCACTCTGCGCCATGAGTTTTGCCATCATGAGACTGTGGCGTATGGAGACCTTGATCCCCATTTGTTTGTTGTTCCGCAAAACGCTTATGACTCTCATGAGCCGGCCTGCAGCATCTTCATCAATCCCCGCCTTTTGGATCAGCACCTTTCTTTCCACCACCGCGGGCAGCCCATCCAAATGGACACGATAGAACCTGTCCCTGAGAGCCGCGTCCAATCTGTCGGTTCCCGAAAACTCCTCGCCCTCGTTCATTGTCGCGAAGAAGATCACCTGCGGTGCCGTTTCCACCAGACCCAATTCGTCGATCCAGATGTTTCTGTCTTCGGAAAGCACGGAAAACAGCTCGTTCAACGCGTGCGGCGTCTCCGATCTGTTGATCTCTTCCAGATGGACCACGCAACCTGCAGTCCGGATTGCTCGGGGAAACAGAAAACTGTGGTAGTACGTGTCCCCGTTCTTCAGTCTCTGTTGTCCAAAAAGCTGGCCCGACTCTACGAGCAGTCCGACTTGAAAAGTCGCCATGGGCCTTCCGTAAAAGGCCGCAAACTGCCTGACCAACGAAGACTTGCCGCAACCTTGGCCGCCGGTGACAAGTATGTTCACCGGGTGATCGTGGGAAAGCTTCTCCAGCCGGTCGAGATTCGACATGTCTTCTTGCCTGGCATAGAAGCTCGCATCCGGCAAAGGAACCTTCAATTGTTTGTCTCCATCGCTCATGAGGTACTCTCGATACCCGCGTACACGACCAGCGTGCCGCTACGAATGACAAAAGGAATCGGTTTCGGCGAAGAGCTGGTCTTGTCCACGGCACGTGTGCCAAGACACGGTTGCTGCAGAAGAGGTCCTGATCTCGAAGGGATCTTTACGCGAGCCGCCTGCGCTCGTGCTCACGGATCACTGGGCCCAGGGCGAAAATATCTCATCGGGCATCTCAAATACCCTTCCCATCGCGGCTCGGGCATCTTCCCTCACCGCCCGCGCCAGGTCTTCATCGAATCCTTTCGACTCGATCCATCGCTCGAGAAGGAGGCCGCCCGGTAACCACATCTCCATGGTTTCTCTCTCCGAGACCCATGCCTTGAGCTTGATCCCGTGATCCTCCAGAATTTCCCACACGGCCTCCCGGCAGCGCTTGTCGCAGTACACCATCATCACGGACTCATCGATGCCGAGATTCCGAGAGGGTTCGCGATCGTACTTGATGACCGGTATGCGCTCCCGTTCCACGTACGGATCCAGGTCCCGGGCAAGCTTCTCGAGTCGGGCCGGTTCACCAAGTACCAGCCATTTACCCCAGTTTTCGAGCACTTCCCCGTTCGTCATGGGGCGGCCGTCATACACGGTGTACGCCTTGCCGTGAAAAATCCCGGGGTGATAGACAAATACAAAGTGGGATGCAGGGTTGTCGACGATCATTACCCTAGCCTCCCGCCGCGAGCGGGATGATTGCCAAACGATCCCCGTCCTTGACCTGCGTGCCCAGTCCCTCAAGATGACGAACGTTCTCGCCGTTGAGAAAGATCATCAGCAGCGGGCTCACCTGCCCTTGCTCGTTGAACCAAAGGCTCTTCGAGTCGGGGTGGGCTGCGCTCAAGCAGTCGATGCACTCCCCGACGGTTCCACACTCGCAGATGACTTCTTCCGAGCCGCCGGTGAGGGACTTCAACGATCCGGGGAGCATTATGGTGACGCCCATCTCTTTCCGACCTCAAATACCCTGTCCCATGTCCACCACGGGTCTGGTTTCCTCAACGTTGAAGACCACCAGATGCTTGAGTATGTCCGCGGAATCTCCAACTCTCGCCTTGATTGCCGCCTTCATCGTATCGAACGCGGGACCGTTGTTCTCGATGGTCCTGACTTTCAGATACAGACGACAGCCTTCCGTCTGCATGCCGGACGTACCCGGCATAACCACTAGGAGAGCCGCCTGGGGGTTTTCCAGCAAATTCGCATAGGTCCGATTCTCCGACAACATGATCATCACCGTGGAGTCGTCGACGAGAACCGGCGAGCCGAACATTGCGACGTTTGCTTCACCGCCGTTACTTGACGTGCTCAGTACGTTAATCCTGGGCGACCGGGCCAGATAGCCTTTCACCGTGTCACTGACGATCATCGTCGGATCTCCTTCGTCTTAGGTCCGCAGCAGTCCGTGAGAACCCTCGCTCATGGGCCGGCCGGATGCACGACACAACGGCACACGGTCGTCCAGATCGCGACTTTCGGCTCCGGAAAGCGCTACAAGAGCACGGTCCCACGGAATCAAGCGGTGGTTCAGGCGGAAATGGTGCCCGCCACCTCAATGAAGCGGCTGACTGCGCCCAAGTTTCCGGTAAGCTTTGTGACCTGGCCTTTTTTCAGTTTGATCGAGCCCATGGTCAGGGCGATGACCACGTTCTTCTTTCCTTTGAAGACCGCCTCGTACACTCCTGCCTTGCCCTCCAGAAAGATATCCACTTCATTCGCCTTCTTGGGCTCGTACCAGAAGGTCTCGATCGAGGGCACCCACATCCCGAAGCTTACGTCTTCTTTCAGGCCCGCCTTGGGGTCCTTGAGCACGTGAAAATGGAGATTGCTGTCGAAGTTCTCGGCCTTCCTCTGAAACGACTCGTCCGTTTTCAGCTTGTCGGCCAACATCTTTGCCCATTCCTCGGAAAACATTTTCATCACATGGCTCCTCCCCGGCCGTCGAACGGGCTCAAAGCCCGGCTGTGCCGCGATGACGAGTGATTGTCCGCGCGGCCGTACACGAGCGTCCACTTGAGCAGTTTCTCCAGTACGGAAGGCAACCGACTGAAGCTGTTGAGGAACTCTATGCTCCTCCCGTATTGTTCCTGAAGTGCCTTGCGATCGGTGTGGCCGCACCCCAAAGTCACAAGATGTATGCCTCTTTCGCGACAGAAATCGATTCCGTACTGCACGCGGCAGCCAAGATTGGACTCTCCATCGGTTATGTGTATGAGGAGTCTTCTGCGGCTGTCCTGCGGCATGAAATAGGCCGCGGCGATGATGGATTGGCCCGACGTGGTCTGTCCGGCCGGCGGGATGGAGAGAAGGTTTTTCCCCTGTACGAGATTGCTCAGCATCGAGATACCGTTGGCCTCGAAGTAGGCCCATGCCCGGAACGAGTTCTCAAACCCGAGAAAAGCCTTGTGAATGGTGGCGACGGAATTCTCGACCAGTCGCCATTTGCCTCCCCTCATGGATCCGGAAGCGTCGACAAGCAGGCAAATGTTCCAGTTCATGTTCGGTATGGTGTGCGCCTCCATGAAGCAACGGCCGGAGATAGGGGCGCGATACAATCGCTTCTGATCGATCTTCCCGCTTATGAGCCCCCGACTGACCAGCTTCGATCTCTCCGCGTACGTGCGGAATAAGGCTCGAAGCCTCGTCACCTGCCGTCCGTCGACCACCGGTCGGGCCGCGATGGTGAAGTCCCACCGAGACATGGGCACCACATCTTCATTGTCGTATCCTGCGACGGACCGTATGATGGGCGTGAGGTCGGTGGAGTGTGCGGCCAATTCCATCTCGACTCTTCCCGCCATAGGGCTCGTCAGTTCCGTTCCCGAGCGGCACGTTCGCGTGCTCCGCCGCGGGCCGGACTCCGTCGAGCGCGGTTCCGGATGCCACACGAGCACCTTGTCGACCACATCCAAAGGGACAACGGCCTCCTTGGTGTTCTCCCATGCCTCGATGTAGAGTGATTTCCGTTGCTCGCAGCGTCGATCCACCCGGACCGACGACTCGCTCGTCTCTTTCAACCGGCGGGTCAGCTCCCGCAAAGACTCCAGAGTGCCGTCATAACGGACTCCCGCCGGCGTGTCCTCCTCCCCCCAAGTGCTCTCCCACCAGAGATGCAAGAGTTCGTCCAGGGTGGCCTTGTTCGGGGGGAGGCGCAGGCGAGCCTTGCTCATAGCCGCCCGCCGTGCCCGAGCCGCGTACAGTCCCAACATGCAACGGTCCAGGACCATGTCGCAGTAGATTTGCTCTCCCTTTTCCACAATTTTTTGGAACTTCACGTTGTGCAGAATCTTCATACCTTCCAGATACGGCTCCAGCTTCCTCCAGACCAGGTCGCTCCACTCGATCCTGGAGACCGCCTCATGAACGAGAACGCCGATCACACGGTCCACTTTTTCGCCGGGAATCGGGTAGCGGCCAAGGACAAACGACGGGTCCAGAACGATGGCTCCGGCATCTCCCTGAGACATACCGGCCCATTCGATGCGGCCGACGTTCGGGCCAAGGTATCCGGCCGCCTTGCGAAGAGCCCTCAATAGATTGGCCAGCTCCGTGGAGGCCACCGGCGAGGTGTTCATGCGCCAATATGTCGAAAGACCTTCTCCATCGACCACGGCCTCCTCGCAGAATGCCGGCTCCGGCCCTCTGTCCCGGTTTGCACCGCCTGCGGCTGAATCCGCGGTTTGTCCTCGTGACGACGAACGGATTTTAATAGGACCGATACCGCAATCCATTATCTTTTCCCGTTTGGCCCAGCTGGATATGCAGGGAGAGGAGAATCGATTCCAGCGTATCTTTGCTCATGGAGAGACTGTTGATGAATGCTTCCTTCACCGATGCTCCCACCGAGATCAATTCCGCGATCATCAGAGTATGCCGCGTGGAAACGGTCATCGGCTCCTGAGCGTTTCCTCGAAGCTGATTTGCGACGTTGACCACGGTCAACGCGTCGGAGCTGTGAATCCCAGTCTTGAGCTCGAGGACCCTGGCCTCTATTTCCGCAGGCAGGTACCCGAGCAACGTCACATAGAAGCGATCCCTGAGAGCGGCATCCAGCATCTCCGTGCCGATGAACTCATCCCCTTCGTTGAGCGTAGCGATGAACACCACTTCCGGAGCGACCTGCAACAGCCCCAGTTCATCCGTCCAGACCCGTCGATCTTCGGCAAGGACGGAGAACAGCATGTTAAGCGCCTTAGGGTGCTCGGGCCGATTGATCTCCTCCAGGTGAATGACGCAACCGGGTGTCTGAATGGCTTGAGGAAAAAGGAATTTCCGGTAGTAGGTTTCTCCAGCCTTGAGTCCGTGCTCCCCGAAGAGCTGACCCGGCTCGGAGAGGATGCCGATCTGAAACGTGGCCAACGGTCTTCTGTTGCGCGCGGCGAACTGACGCACGAGCGTCGATTTTCCGCACCCTTGCTTACCGGCAACCAATAGATTGACGGGATGACGCTTTGAGAGCTCGTTGATTCGCTCCAGGTTGACGATTTCCCTCTCCTCGAGAAAGAAATGACTTTCCGGCGAGGGGATCGCAGCTGCCAAGTCGAATTCGGCCATTTCCGCCCTTTCTCCGAAGCCGCGGACGAGCAAGAGTCATCCTGCGTATTCGGAACATTACCGCCTGAGAAAAAGTTCCCGCTGCCGCTCTTTGATGAATGTCGACAGCTCGGGAACGTTCCATCTAAGGTTCATGTTCCTCAGTTTCGCAATGATCCGTCGGGCCTCTGCCAGGTCTTCGGCGCCTGCGTGTACCGAGATGCCTGCAAGCCTCTCGGCGAGATCTCTCATTTCGACCTGCTCGTTTTCAAGAGATTCGGCCCGCGAAAACAGGTTCCGTGCCCCACACCTGGGGCATTGGCGGAGATCGGCTTCTCCGCACGCAGGTCAACCGGACTTACACAGGTACGTGAACTCTGCATGCGATCCGGTGAACCCGCACTGCCTGCATGTCATTTCCACTTTTCGGTCCTTTGCGCACGGTCCGCCGGAAGGGACGCGATTGCCCTCGCAAAACAGCGGCAACCGGCCTCCCTTTCCGCGATGTCGTGTGCCGGACGGGAACGGAAGCCCGGGCCTATTCGTTGAATTTCTTCATTTGCCTCAACGCCCTTCGAAAAAGGGGATCCGAACATTCCGTTCCGTCGGTGTCGATGAGTTCCATTTTCGAGAAATAGCTGCAATGAGAAGCGTCCATGTTGAAATATGATATGAGTCCCGCGTCGCCCTCCAGCACGTAGGTCGGCTTATCGGAATGGATCTCCGAGCCCATTTTCAGCACTCGGCACGTGCCTCTGCCCTCGGACGAGTATGCGTTTTCAAACCACATCTCACACTTGCCACAGCACACTTCGGGCACGCTTTCCCTGGTCTTGACCCCTTTGGTTTTTCCCAGCGGAGCCATCATGGCATCTCTCGCGCTCTTCCACTTATCGCGCCTGGACATGATCTACCTCCCGGACCGTTCTCATACCTGGACGTCCTCAGCCAACCCCTCGATGCCCGCGGACTTTCCCCACGGGGCCTCGCCCGGATTCACCACATCTTTGGCCTCTCCCAGCAATTCGTCGACCGCGAGCCATTGCTCGCACTGGGGACATTGTCTCATGGTGATTGAAGAATCGATTCGAGCGTTGTACAGATAACGGAATTTGCCGATCGGCGCTTCGAAGGCGCATGCACTGCACTTCATGGTATTTCCTCCTCAATGAATGGAGAGATCGTTTTCTTGAGGGTGAAGGCGTACGGCCGGCCGCGGAACGAAGGGACCGGCCGTGTGAGGTCAGCCCAGTCCTTGAACTGTTCTTTGGATTATGTTGTCCTGGGTCTTTCGACTGATGTCCACAAAGTGGGCACTGTAACCCGCGACCCGGACGATGACCTCCTGGTACTTTTCCGGGTCCTTTTGAGCGGCCCGCAAGGTCGCATCATCGACCATGTTGAACTGCACGTGGTCCAGGCCCAGGTCGGCCCATGTCTTCATGTAGGCCTTCCACAACTGGTAGCCCTTTTCTCCGGAGAGCTGTGTCGGGGAAAGCCGCTGGTTAAGGAGAAAAGCCCTGCCGTCCGTGACATGGTCAAACTTGCCGCACGACTTAAGCACCGCCGTGGGTCCCTTCTTGTCCAGTCCCGGACCCGGCGAGATTCCTCCGTCATATAAGGCGTCTCCAAGCCGTCGTCCGTTGGGGAGAGCTCCCACCAGGTTTGCGTAATGAATGTTGCCGCTCACGTTTTCCGGCAGCAACGGCCACGTATTGTTGCTCGGGCATCGGTTCTCTTTGGAATGCCTCGACACTTCCCTGAGACAGCGGACCATGAGGTCGTCGACGTAATCGTCGTCATTGCCCCACTTCGGCGCATTCTTGACAAAGTCGAGACGCATCTCCTCGTAACCAACCCAGTTTGCGTTGAGCGCATCCAGGACTTCATCCATGGTGTACTTCTTTTCGTCGTAGACGAACTTCTTGATCGCAGCCAGGCTGTCCGCGTTCTCCACCCATGTGAATCCCGTCACCCACGCGTTGCCGCGATCCCCGTTGGACGGATCGCACGCGTCGGTCCCGGTTTCGACCGCACGTTCATAGATGGCTGAGAGGAACGGCCTGCCGAAAAACTCGGGGTCTTTGACTCGGCCTAGATTCACCGTGCGGACCAGGATGTTCCTGAGCCACTCCATCTGCTTGACCCATGCGCCGAAGAGATCCTCGAAGTCCTTGAACTCGCGGGGGTCCCCGGTCTTGGGCCCCATTTGCATGTTCACGACGGGATCGTACCCGTCGTGGAGAGCGTACTCGATCATCTTTGCGCAATTGGCCGTGGCCGAAGCCATTCGCATGGGCTGGCAGCCGTACTTGGTAGTGGGACAGGGGGACATGCACGCCTGATGTACCCATGTTCGTGCTTCTTCCACCGGGTGCCCGTACCAGTGCACCGTGTTCGCCACCAGTACCGGGTCGTTGCGCATGGAGGGATATCCGAGCCCGTGCCGGATGCATTCAAAGCATTCCCGCATGACCTCATCCTTCACCTTGGGATGCCAACGGAACCCGAACGTAGGGTTGGATACTCGAACCAATCGAGCCGCCTGCATGTACGCGACGGTCATATCGTTGCACGCGTCGGATCCGTCGGGCTTGACGCCGCCCATGGTCCATACCCAGGTTCCGGTGATCCCCTGGAGCCCTTCTCGGGCCCACTTGGGAGCAAATATGCCCACCTCGTGGGTCCGGATCAAATGCTCTCCGACGAGATCGAGGGCTTCCTCTTTGCTCAACCGTTTGTCCTGGTTCACGTCCTTATCGTAGTACGGTCCGTGAATGTAATCCGGCCTGTGCGGCCATGCTCCCTCAAAGGTCTCGTACCGTGACAGGACCTGGACGAAATGGTCGAATTGCAGCGATTCCTGAAGGTTTCGCGGCGGTTTTGCAGGGACCCGTTCGCAGGTCTCCGCGATGCGCAATAGTTCTTCTCTTCGCTCGGGATCGCTTTCAAAGTGCTCGGCCAAGGTTCGGGCAAGTCTCGCATAGCGTTCGGCATACCGAATGCCCGCCTCGAGGACGATCTGCATGGCTTCCCACCGGGGGAGCTTGTCGTAAAGCGGAAGAATTTCCGGTGACGGATTCCCCTGAAGCTTCTCCTCCGTCTCTTCCATACGCTCTTCGACCTCGGCGAGTATGGCCTCGAATCCCTTGAAGATATAGTCGAAATCCTTGGTGGAGTAGGTCGCCGCAGACGTTGGGGTTCCCCATCCGATGGCTCCGCTCATGAACTTCACCGCGTCTTCGGGATCGAGGACTCGCGCAAGCTTGTCCACCGCGGTGCGGCCGCCCCAGTAGTCGTTCAGATTGGCGAGGATCTCGAGAGATTCTTCCTCCGGTTCGGGTATGATTCCCTCCTCGTTGTAGATCTCCTCGTTGACCATACTGATGCCCTGCCAATGCCAAACGATGTTGTGCGGGGCGCTCCCGATGTAACCCATGATCTGAGAATTATCGGTAATGAATATGGGGATGTTGTCCAAGACGTGGGCCAGGGCATGAGCCTTTTGCAGCATAATCGCTTCGCCCTCGTGCTCCTGCCATTTGTCTATGAAGAGTTGGGGAAAGGTAAGGTCAATCTTGATTCCGGGAGCATAGTTGCCTCCGATCGCCCCTTTTTTCCAGACGCCCTTGCGAAGATAGTCCAACCGTTTGGATCTGGTCTTCTCCGCAACAAACCACCATTCCCTTCGATTTTTCAGTTCCTCGACACTTGATTCCTTCTCGGTCCGGGCTGTGCTCTGCCCCATGTTCCTCCTCCTTGGTGCCGGCGACAAGGCTCATTGCATTTCCCGTCGCCGACGGCATGAATGCGGGGTCGGATTCTATCTCTTACGGAACGACGAGCATTTTGAGGCATCCTTGTCGGCCTCCACCGGGACGGCCTTGTAGTAGGCTTGCCGCGGGTCCGTCACTCTCATCACGCAGTCGCCCCGATCCTGGTCGTCCTCCCTGGCAAAAAAGCCCTTGCAATCCTTGCAAGTCGCCATCGTGTCACCTCCTTGAACGTTTGGACTTGTTATAACGGCTAACCGCCTACCGTAACTTCTGGTACGTGCTCCAGGAACAGATCGATCACCGGAGCCACATCGTCGTCTGATAGCCCCTCTCCTCCGGGGTACGGGTAGTCCATGCCGAAGGCCTGGTACTTTCCGCCTGCAAACGGATGGTACGGCAGCAGGTCTACTCCCAACACGGCATTCCCGAGGCGTCCGATGAACCCGGCCGCGCGTTCCCAGTTTCTCCTTGAGTCATTGCTTCCGGGAATAATCGGGATGCGGAACCGTATCGGCACGCCCAGCGCGGCTATCCGTCGCGCGTTCTCCAGAATGAGCTCGTTGCCGACTCCGGAATATTGCCGGTGCTCGTGTGTATCCATCTGTTTGATGTCAAACATCACCAGATCCGTGAAGCGGAGCACCTGTTCCATGTCTTCCCATGGAGCGTGCCCGCACGTATCCAGGGCGGTGCCGATGCCTTGCTTCCTGCATGCTTCCATGACGGCCCTGACGAAGTCGGGCTGAGCCATGGGCTCACCCCCGGATATGGTTACGCCGCCGCCTGAATTCACGTACAGCGTCTTGTCCTGCTCGACTTCCGCAACCACCTGCTCAACCGACATGATGCGTCCCCACAGCACAAGAGCGTCGTGTGTGCAGGCACGGACACATTGAAGACATGTCGAACACAGGCTGCGGTCGATCCGAGGCCCGAGCTCGTCATCAACGGCCACCGCGGCCGTGGGACATACGCTCAAGCACTCTCCGCACCTCACGCAGTTTCCCACAAAGGGGATCACTTCCGGATAACGCCTCTTCCCTTCGGGATTGTGACACCATCGGCAGTTGAGATAACAACCCTTGAGGAAAACCACGGTCCTGAATCCGGGGCCGTCGCACGTACACATCCTCTGGATGTCGTTGACCACTCCGAACGCGGTTTCAGGGTGCATGCCGGCAACCTCCTCGCACGGCGTTGTCTTCGAATCCGGATCCACCGGCCGTAACCGCGAATCCGCGGGCCTGATACGCCTCCGCAAGAATCTCGACCATTGAAGGATCCATGGGCTCCGCGGCCCTCAGGGACCAGTCGAGACCGAGCCAGGAGTACTTGTCCTCGCACCAGGTGTGGAACGGCAGAAGGTCGATTCGTTGAATCCGGCCGGGAAGCTGCCCGAGGAATTCGGCCGCTTTCACGTGATATTCCCAGGAGTCGTTGTAGTCGGGAACGATCGGCTGTCGGAGCCAAATCTCCTTGCCGGCACGGAGGATCCCGGCGAGGTTCTCGAGAATGAGTTCGTTGCCTGCCCCCACCATCTCGGCATGCCTGGCCGAATCGAGATGCTTCAGGTCGTACAGCACCATATCGACGCTCTGCACGAGCGGTCCCAGGACATCCCATTGACAATACCCGTTTGTGTCCAGACAGATGTGGATTCCTCTGCTTCGTGCACCCTCGATCAACTGCGCGAGAAACTCGGGGTGCGCCGTGGGCTCGCCTCCGCTGACGGTCATGCCTCCACCCGAGTTGTCATAGAACGGTCTATCCCGTTCCACCTCGTCGAGGATCTCGTTGACGGTCAACTCGGTGCCGACGATCTCCAATGCGCCGTACCTGCAGGCATCCACACACTTCATGCAGAGGTCGCAACGCTCCCTGAAGATCTTGTGGTAGGTTGATTCTTCCTTTTGCGCTTCGACGGGGTGGATAGGCGCATTGACCGCGTCCCTGGGACATGCGTCCAGGCAAGCGCCACACTGCACGCATGAACGCCGTTTCCAGTAGATTTCGGGATAGGGCGCTATGGTTTCCGGGTTATGGCACCAGCGGCAGCTGAGCGGACATCCTTTGAGAAACACATTTGTCCGGAAGCCGGGTCCGTCGTTCACGGCAAATCTCTGAATCTCGGTTACCAGAGCCCCTGGTTGCATGATACCCGCCAATCTCTCCAACTTTTGGAGTTGCCAAGAGCGTTGTTT
Organism: Desulfomonilaceae bacterium; assembly: GCA_031082285.1. Classification (GTDB taxonomy): domain Bacteria; phylum Desulfobacterota; class Desulfomonilia; order Desulfomonilales; family Desulfomonilaceae; genus JAVHLK01. Next base: position 13,589 of record JAVHLK010000053.1, on the reverse strand, counting down.
GAAACGCAGATGTCCCCGTAGTGCACCGGCAAGTCACGCCGGCTTCTTTCGACGAAGTACTCTGTGGCATAAATACGGTTGCGTTCACCACGAAAGAGGTTTGAGGCACCGCACTTTTCGTTCTCGTTCCCGTAGGGGTAGGCCCCCGTGCCCGGGCGGCCGGCCCGCGTTCTGCGCGGGACCACTACAGGCAGGGAATGCCTGTCCATCTCGCGTCCCACATGGTCTACTGCCCGGGGGTCGCGCGGATTTTCATGTCGGTTGAGTCACTTTTCTTGTAAACCGCGTTCGTCGGACTTGTCGGTGCGGCGAAACACATGACCTCTGAGGCGCCCCGCTCCCCAGGGGACTTCAACTGAATCGATCACTTCCAGCTCCTCGCAGTAGACCGCGGCGTGACATTTCGGGCACAGCCGATACGTATCGGGGCCTGCGCCGTCTACGCGTTGGAGAAGCCTGAAGTCGGCCCTCGTTCCTTCGAGGCCGCAGTGTCGGCATTTCAGTCCCATTCCCTACGCTCTCTTCCTTCCCACAGCCTGGTCCGCAGGGACTCGGCCCCACGTCGACCGCGTTCTTTGCGATCTCCTTGCCGGAACCCGCTTAGCCATGTCGCCCATCTTCGGAAGGGCCCGCCCACCTGCGTTCTGCGTGCGATTCCCGTCAAATTCTTCCCCTCCGAGCCTGTCTATTCTCCGCGAACGCCCAGCAGGGACGCTGTCGGGCGTTTAGGAATACCTAACCGTACTTGTGAAATCCTGTACCAAGTGGGAGGAGACGGTCCGGTTGCGGTCGGTCCATGTACGCGGATCGTCTCCTGTTGAACGCAAAGTATGTATCCCGTTGTCTTTCCATGTAGCCCGCCGGGTAATTGAAGAGCAAAATGCGTGCCGGATCGCACAAAAAAGATCACTTGGTTCAGATAAATATCAATCAATATTACAACTGGTTATAAGGGAAAGAGTCGACTTGGGAATGAGGAATGAAATGATGTGGACAAGGGTTCTTCACATTTCGGTCAATTTGCCCGGAGCGGTCGCATAACACATTACCATCATTAAAGAAACCCATTCCGGACATGATGACCGAATGGTGCACGTACGCCCGGTTTATTTGAAGTCCTCCTTATGCAAATCATACAGTTTCATCTTTCTGCGAATGGTCCTCTCGTCAAGCCCCGATCGCCGGGACACTTCGTTGATGCGCCCGCGGAATGTTTCGAGAGCGCGCGTCAGGTAGTCGATCTCCAAAGCCGAGATTTGATCTTTCAGGGGAGGGTCGAGGCGTACAGAGGCGGGGCTCCGGACGGGCGCGGCTTCAACGGACACGAGGAACGGTATGTGCTGAATGACGTTCTCGGAGGACGTTACGACCAGACGTTCCATGACGTGGGCCAACTCTCGCACGTTCCCGGGCCACGAGTATTGCATAATTTGCTCGATCGCTTCCGGAGAGAGATTTGGCGGCTCTCGTCCCATCCCTCGTGCGTACAGATCCAGGAAGTGCCTTGCGAGCAAGGGTAAGTCTTCCTTGCGATCACGCAACGGAGGTAAATGGATGGGAACGACATTGAGGCGATAGTAGAGATCCTCCCTAAAGGTGCCTTCTCTCACCATGGCGGCCAGATTCCGATTGCTCGCCGCGATTATCCGCACGTCGGTGTGAATGGACGATTCCCCTCCAAGCCGCTCAAAGGTCTTCTCCTGGACTACTCTCAGGAGTCTCTTCTGAACCCGGGGAGACGCGTTGGCCACTTCATCGAGGAAAATGGTTCCCCGATCGGCCAGCTCGAATCTGCCTCTTCTCGTCCGTACGGCACCGGTGAAGGCCCCCTTCTCGTACCCGAACAATTCCGATTCGAGCAGAGTTTCGGTCAGCGTGCCGCAGTCCACGGTGACCATATTCTCCGACGAGCGTGGGCTCAACTGATGGATCTCCCTGGCCACCATCTCTTTTCCCGTGCCGGTTTCCCCATAAATGGCCACGGTGCAATCAAGCGGAGCGACCGAGACGATAAGATCCAAGACTTCCTGCATGGGCTTGCTCTTGCCCACGAGATTCCGCAGGCTGTGCTGTTCGGCCAACCGGAGCCTCAGTTCGTGGACGCGGTCCCGCAACTGCTGGTTTTCCTCTCTCAGGGTCCTTTGCTTTTCTATCTTGTCGAGAACCAGCCGGACCTGGTCAAAGTTCAACGGTTTCACCAAAAAGTCCGTGGCTCCCGACTTCATGACCTCCACTGCGGATTCCACCGTGGCAAAACCGGTAATGACGACAACGTCCGTAGCGGAGTTTTCGCGGCCGATCCTCCGTACTACCTCTTCTCCCTGCATCTCCCCCATTTTCAAGTCGGTAATCACGACGTCACACGGCTCACTGTTGAGTATGTCCAGTCCCGAGCTTCCGTCGGATGCCAAGAGCACCCGGTGGCCCCACTTGGTCAAACGGAGCTTGAATGTTCTGAGGATGGATTGTTCGTCGTCGATAACCAGAATTCTCATATCCCCGGCTCCGTTCAGGAATGGGTACGCATATCTCGGGGATTCGCCATCAAAGAGAGCATGCGGAAAATGTCGTCTCTTCCGAAAGGCTTCGCCAGTATCGGATTTCCGGTCTTCTCCCGAAACTGCTCGACCTCCTTTTCCTGTGCTCCCGTCATCAGAACGAATCGATCGGCCAATTCGGGACGCTCTATCAGGAGTGCCTGGTAGAACTTCAAGCCGTCCATTTTGGGCATTTTGAAATCGACCAGTACCAGGTCGTACGATTCCTTCCGTATCTTCTCCAGCCCGGAAACGCCGTCTGGAGCAGTGTGCACCTGACTTCCCAGATCCCTCAGGCAGTTGGACAAGGTCAGGCGGATGTTTGTTTCATCTTCGACCACGAGGGTCTTTCGGGGGATCCACGTGACGATCGCGGGCTCCGTCGGAGGCAACGGTTCCGATTTGGGCGCCGGCAGGCCCACCACAAACCGGCTGCCGTGGGGCTCGACCGCCTCGAGTTGGATCTCTCCGCCGTGCTCCTTGACGATTCCGTAGGAGATGGACAGCCCCAGCCCCGTGCCGCTGCCGGGATCCTTGGTTGTGAAAAACGGATCGAAAACCTTTGCCCTTATCTCCTCCGGGATCCCCGGCCCGTTGTCTTCCACTTCAAGGAACAGCCCGTTGCCGTGCCCGTACGTCCTGACGATCACACGATTGCCGATCCCCGACTCTTCGATGGCATCGGCCGAGTTGTTGATCAAATTGACGATGACCTGCTGGATTTGATTGACGTCCATCTCGCCCAAAGGCAGGTTGTCGCTCAGCTGAAAGATCACCCCGATATTCCTGATCTGGAGGCCGAAGACGCTGATGTTCATGACCGTCTCCACGATCTTGTTCAGGTCCGCACGAGTCTTTTGAGGAGCGGATTGACGAGCGAAGGCGAGAAGGCTCTTCACAATTCGCCCCGACCGCCTTGCCTCTTCGGCAATGATCCGAGCCGCCTCACGAGCATCTTCCCCGAGCTCACAATCCTCCACCAGAAACTCCGCGCATCCGATCACCGCGGTCAACGGATTGTTGATCTCGTGAGTCACGCCTGAAATGAGTCTCCCAAGGGACGCAAGCTTCTCCGATTGCATTCGGGTCTGGTACAGCTCGGTTTCAAGCCGGGTTCGCTCGGTGACGTCGCTCATGATGACGATCGTCCCCTTGACCCGGTTTGCGTAATCCTTCAGGGGAGCCGTGTCCGCGGCGAACAGAAAAAGATCCCTACCTTCCGAGCGAAGGATCATTCTTTCATGTCTGAACTCGTAGCCTTGCTTGTGAAGTTCCCGCATTTGTTCCCAGGATTTGTTCGCGGGGAATATGTTGAGATCGGAGAGTCTCTTGCCTTGGATTTGGTCAAGATCGAATCCGGCGGCGGCCAGCTTCTCCCGAATGGCAGGATTGGCAAACACCAGCCCGCCTCGTTGGTCCAAGTGGATGATACCCATCGGAGCCGAGTCCACCAGATTCTTGTTGAGGAGTTCCGTCTCCTTGAGTGCCCTCGTGGCCTCATCCACCTCCTTTCTCAGTCGAGTGGAGTACTCTTTTTCTTTCTGCAGGATGAGCTCCTGCAGCCGAATCTGCTCGGAAATGTCTTTGGCCTCCACCGCCAGATACGTTATTTGTCCATGACTGTTGTATATGGGACTCGCACTGAAAATGAATGCGAGTTGCTTCTCGTTGTCCGGCGCCTGACGAATCTCAAGAGTTTCTTTCCTGCCTTTGACCGCTTCGGCTATGGATTGTCTGATGCGATTCCGCGCCTCAGGGGACGATCTCAACATGGGAAAGTCGAATATCTTGCTCCCCACTGCATTTCCCACCGCCTCCTCGAGGGGACGATTGCAGATGAGCACCTTTCCCTTCAGGTCGCAAAGGGCGACGTACGTTCCCATGGAATCGAGCCACTGCTGCGTCTTCAGGCGTTCCTTTTCGAGCCTGGCTTGGAGACGCTTGAGGTCGGTAATCACCTTGCCTTCCGGCACGATACCCACGACCGCGCCGGAAACGTCAAACAGCGGCGAAACGGAAAAGATCGCGGGAAGGATCTGCCCGTCTCGGTCTCGGAATCCGTCTTCCACGATGACTCTCTTGCCGTTGAGCGCTTCGGTGGTCATTCGATGAGTAATCTCCCGTGCCTCGGCCGAGTGATTCCTCCACGGAGAATCGGGAAACAACATCCCCTGAACCTCTTCCAGCTTTGCCCCAACGTGCCTCAGTCCCGATTCGTTCGCGAATATCAACCGCCGGTCCGTGCCTACGATTCCCGCCATGGTGTCCATCTGGTCAAACGCACGGGCGATCATCTTGAGGATTTCAGGCGGGCACGTATCCGGGTCGAATCCTTTGTTGCCGGTCCGCATGGCTTTTCCTCACGGCTGTATCGGCTCCCTTGCCGGGCGAAGGTCCGGCCGCGGCACGCAGGGAGTCTTATCGGGTGGGTCGAGAACGCCTCAAAGCGTGTGCCGTCGTTTCCGCATCCGTTTTGCGAGAGACGCGCATCGTTACCATATCTGGTGAAAGCAAGTCCGATGTGTCCGGAAAAAACTATACCACAGCCCGTCGGTATCGAAAAGAATCAGCTGGAACGCGGTGCAATCCTTTGAGTCGCGCAGCCGGAACCGCCTTCTCGGATCGGAGATTGCGAGCGGAGCGAGGAAATCTCGTGTGCGCGGGGAGGAGGAGATTGCCGCCTCGCTCGGCTCCACCCAATGACATTGTCGATTCGACCCGCGGCTCATATCTCCCTGTCATACGTCGTCGATCTCATTCGGTGATTCGCTCGGTCAGATCTCTCACATTGGCCAGCTCGTCCAGAGCGAGTATTGTTTCGGCAATATCTTTCGTTTTCTCATCTCCAAGCACCGGCCCGCACAAGTCGGCATACTTGTCCGCGATCTTAACCTTCTTTGTTTCCAGGGCCGGGATCTGCTCGAGGATGTCGGAAAACGCGGAATAAGTCTTCCCGTCGTCGGTGCGCACGGTCACCTTGGCTTCCAATGCTTCCATACTCTCGTCAAGAGAAACCGTGACCTTGTTCATGAACTCTCGAACGGCCGGATCGCCGACCTTTCCATCCGTAAAGGCCTGCATACCCGTAGCTCCTCTCAAGATTGCGTTGGACACGCAGTACGGTATGCTGAACTTCCCCTCCAAGCCCGTGTTCGGTGCGAGCTTTCCCGCCGCGTCGAGTGATATCTGCGAGGAACGGACTTCGATGGATGTGATGTGTCCGGGATCGATCCCTTGGTTGTGCACGATTTCCAGGGCGGCCTCAATGGGTGAGTGGGTCGCATGACAGGACGCATGGTATTTCTGAGCCAAATTCTCAGCTTCCCAGGACTTGCCGAGACTTGCAAGAGCCTTTTCGTTCCCCGTACCCCTCAGCACGTGAAAGAAGCCGTGAGATCCTTCCAGAATGTCTTCAGCGCTTGTAAAACCTTCCCGGGCGAGAAGAGCGGCCATAACCCCTCCCTGCGAGCACCGTCCCGCGTGAAAGGGCTTGCACATGCTTCCGAAGACCCGCTTCAGTCCCGAGGCCTGCGTACCTGCAATTCCAAGGCAGTGGATCGTTTGCTGCTCGTCCAATCCCAGGAGACGGGCACACCCTCCGGCAGAAGCGAGGTATCCGATGGTGGATGTGGCATGCCAACCGGCCTTGTAGTGCTCCAGACCCGCGGCCGCGCCGACGACCGCGCCGACTTTGAGCCCGATGAGATAGGCGGACAGGAGGTCCTTACCCGACGCTTCCCGCCATTCGGCGAGGGCCAGCAGCCCCGGAAACAGGGTTACCGACGGGTGCCCCAGGAAGGTCCTCAAAGTGTCGTCATAATCCAGGGCATGAGATGCAGAGCCGTTTATGAGGGCCGCCTGACTCACCGTCTTCCTGATCCCGTGCCCGAGTATGGTTGCCTGCTCGTTTCCCCCCATGAGTTCCGCATAGCGGATCAACTTGTCCACCAGCGGGTCGTCCTTCCCGGCAATGGTAACCGCGAACCAGTCCATGAATGCGATTTTGGCATGTTCATAGGCTGCGTAAGGTATTTCTGCAGCGTCCGTGGCGGCCACAAACCCTGCAATGGTTCGAGTGAATTGTACTGTTTTCTCCTGCATGGCACGGTACCTCCCGATTGTCCCGGTAATGTTCTTGGGCGGACTATGGAAAGCCGGGATCCGGACTCGAAAGCACGATCTTGCTGCACGGCCGAGCTAGCCCTTGTGCCAAGGGAGCCGTGCCTTGGGATTCGTCCAAAAGATCGCCAGACCCAGGGAAGTTATGAACCCGCCGATCCCCATGGCTACCCAGATCGAGAGGGTCGGCGTTCCGTGCACAAAGGACTTCCAGATCACCCCCCCCGCCGCCAGGTTGATCCATGCCCACACCACGTTCGTTGCAGGGCCGGAGCTCACGTTGAACGGGGTCATATGACGTTTTCCGCATATTCCCCGTACCAGATGGGGAATCGCATTGAACAGAAAAGCACCGGCGAAGAATGCCGCCGCGAGTTGATCCATTGGTCGCCTCCTTTCTCCATCGCATCGACCTTGCTCGGTCGCCTCCGACCCTTCTTCTCATGAGACGAGGGTCGATGAGTCTTCCGGATTCACTTAAGGTACGCGGCAACCGGAGCGAGCATCTCTTGCGTAATGGAATAGGGATCTTTTCTTGAACTCAGGATGTCCTCGACGGCTGACGCCATCGATCCGTCCTGATTCCACTTTTCATGAACGAGACGGGCGATTTCCGTCGAGAGGAGCCGTACCAGTTCCTCTTTCGCCCGCACCTTTCGTCGTGAACGGTCTTCGGAGCGCAGCTCGAGCATGCTTTGTACCGCCGCGACGAGTTCCGGGACACCGCCTCCGGTGCAGGCGGCAGTCTTCAGCACGGGGGGCCGGGCACGAACCGAGTTCGAACAGAGGTCCAACATTGCCTCCACATCTGCAACGACCCGGTCGGCACCGTCCAGGTCGGCTTTGTTGACCACAAACAGATCCGCGATTTCCATCACACCGGCCTTGATGGCCTGAATTGCGTCTCCCTGTCCGGGCACGCACACGAGCATCACCAGGTCGGCAGTCTTCACGACCTCTATCTCGTCCTGCCCTACCCCTACGGTTTCGATCAGGATAACGTCCTTGCCGAACGCGGCCATTATCTTGACCACATCGTGGGCAGCCCAGGTGAGTCCCCCTAGGGCGCCTCTCGTGGCCATGGACCGTACGAACACGCCGGGTAGAATACTGACGTCCCTCATGCGAACCCGATCCCCCAGGAGCGCTCCCCCCGAGTAAGGACTGGAAGGATCCACCGCGATGATGCCGACCGATCGGCCCGCCTGCACCAGCTCCCACGTGATCTTGTCGGTCAGGCTGCTCTTCCCCGAGCCGGGAGGCCCGGTAACGCCGATCACGCCGGCTTTCCGCCCGTCCGAGTGAACACGCTTCATGGCCTCCATCCATCCGGAAGCTCGGTTCTCCACCGCGGTGATCATCCTGGCCAAGGAACGGACGGAGCCCTGTTTCAGCCCTGCAATGAGATCGTCCCACGATTCCGCCATGAACCGCGTCTCCTCCTACAGATCAGCCGGTTGCCGGTTTGGCTTCGCCGAAGACCTCCCTCAACACGTCGCAGATCTCCTGAAGCGTCGCGTAGCTCTTGACGCAGTCGAGAATTTCGGGAAGCAGGTTGGCGTAGCCGTCACGTGCCCGCCGGTGCAGTTCGTTGAGCGCCCGGGCCGTTTCTCTTTCGTGACGCTCTCTCTTCACCTGTTTCAGTGTCGCTTTCTGCCTCTCTTCGGCTGAGTTCAGGAGTTCCGCGTCATACACCTCCGGAACGGTCCTGCCGGTAGAAAGCTCAAGTTCATGGGGCCCGTCGAAGCAGTTCACGCCCACCTGGAACTCTTCCCTGGTCTCAAGCCGCTTCTGCCTCTCGTACGCGCTCTTCGCGATGGCCCGGTGCATATACCCATTGTCAACGGCCGCGACCGCGCCGCCCATTTTTTCGATCTTCTCGAGCTCCAGGCGAGCGGCTTCCTCGATCTCGTTCGTCAATGATTCCATGAAGTACGAACCGCACCATGGGTCCACCACTTCACCGACCTTGGCTTCATAGATGAGGATCCGGGTTGCGTCGTGAGCCAGTTGCTGTGCTTCCAGGCTGTGTCCCAATCCCAGGGGTTCGTCGTACGGAGGGAACGCCAGCGGCACCCCGCCCGACATGGCCCCCGCCAGCGCACCTACTACCGCCCTGATAAGGTTATTGAGCGGTCTCTGGAGCGTGGTGCTCGTGCATCCGACGTGAGCGGTCGCGATCTGTCTGATCATCATGCTCCTCGGGTTCTTTGCCCCGAAACGCTCCCGGAGCATGCCGGCCCACATCCTGCGAGCTGCTCGCTGGAAGGCCACCTCCTGGAAAATCTCCATGCTCCCGCCGAATGCATTGAAGGTGAAGCGATGAGCAAAGGAGTCGACGGGGAGCCCTGCATCCACTCCCGCCTGGAGGTAAGCCGCGCCGTTCGCCATACTGAAGGCCAGGTCCTGTTCCCTGGAGGCGCCGGCCTCTCGCATGTGGTATCCCCCGATGCTGGTGATGTTGAAGTTCGGAAGATGCTCGGTGCAGAAAACCAACGTGTCCCGGAACAGCCTCATGGAAGGCTCGGGCGGCAGGATGTACGCGCCGCGACTCACAAATTCCTTGAGAATGTCGTTTTGGGGAGTTCCCCTCAGCTTGTCGAGCGGAACGCCGCGTTTTTCCGCGAGAGCTACATACATCGCGATGATTACAGCTGCCGGAGCATTGATGGTGAAATTGGACGGAACCTTGTCGATGTCCAGGCCGCCGGTATACGCCTCGTAGATCACCTCGAAGTCCCGGAAGGTGTCCAGAGCCACTCCCACACGGCCGACTTCCCCTTCGGCCCACGGGCTGTCCGAGTCGTAGCCGCACTGGGTCGGCAAGTCGAAGGCAATGTTAGGGCCGCCTTTCCTGCCGAGACCATGCATGCGGAGCAGGTAGTCTCGATAGTCCTCAGGCGCGCCAAAGCCGCCGTACTTCCCCGACCCGCTCGCACCCCACTCGTACCTGTACCCGGCCATTGCCATTTGTCGTGCCTTGGCCTGCCATGTAGGAATCGGGTCATTGCCCGCGGTAAACGGGTATTGGCCCGGAAATCCGACACTCTCCAGGAAGTCGAAATCCTGGAGATCCTGCGGTGAGTAGAATCGGGTGGGGCTTTCGGGTACCTTTAGTTTGCCCAATTTCGGGCCGACAACTTCTTCTTGCCATTCCGATGCGGCCCGGGATACGGCCTCAAGATCGGTCTTCATCGTCTCGGCTCCCTTCAGCAGCCCTTGAAATGCGGCTCTCGCTTCTCGAGAAACGACTTGAAGCCTTCCATCATGTCGTGGCTGCTCCTGATCACTTCCAGAACGTACGCCTCGTAATCCAGTGCGGCCTCCAGGTCCCACCGGTGGAAGTTTCGAAGCCCCCTCTTGGAAAAGGCGATGGGAAGGGGAGCATTCTTGGCTATTCGCCCCGCGAGCTCATAGACGGCTTCCATGAGCTGTTCCTGGGGCACGACCCGGTTGACCATGCCCAACCGGAGCGCTTCACGTGCGTCGATGATCTCCGCGGACCAAATGAGCTCCGCGGCTTTCGCATACCCGACGAGCCGAGGCAGAAAGTAGATTCCTCCCCAATCGGGGTGGGCCCCGATACGGGTGAAAACCTGCCCAAATCGGGCGCGATCGCCGGCGATACGTATGTCGCACGACAGCGCCAGATTGCAGCCTCCCCCCGCGGCAACGCCGTTCACCGCCGCGATGACCGGTTTCTCTACGGAATGGATGGCAAGAACCGCTCGACACATGGTGTGACGAACATTGGATGCGACCTCGGACAGCGCCTGCGTCTCACCCGAAACGAATTCATCCACATCGCCGCCGGAACAGAAAGCCTTACCGGCTCCGGTAATCACGAGAACGCGGGCATCCCCGTCGCAGGAAAAGTCATCCACCGCCTCGCGGATTTCTTCCCGCATGCGGCCTCCGAAGGCGTTGTACTTCTCGGGCCTGTTGAGCGTCAACGTTGCCACGTTATCCTTTTTTTCGAACAGAATATGGTTCCAGCTCATTGACATTCCTCGTTGAAAACAGAGAAGAGCCCCCGTGAAAGGGACCGGCATCCCTGGGACAGCTCGGACAACAGTTCCTCGACGCCCTTCAGGTCGCTCACGAGGCCCGCGACCTGGCCGCACGGCATGATCGCGGTATCCGGGTTTCCGCCGGATTGCACATAGCTCTTGTCGCCCGTGGACTCCAATTTGGCGTCTTCTTTGGCTTTGTCGGAATTCTTGATCCCCAGGGAAGCCTTGTTCTTCAAGACCCGGATCGGCATGGCCTCTTTTCCAAGCAGGACGGTGGCATCCGAGTCTGCGTTAAGGACCCGTTCCTTGAAAAAATCCGGGACGCCGCACTGCCGTGTCGCAATGAAACGCGTTCCCATCTCGACTCCCTCGGCTCCAAGAGCGAACGCGGCCAGGACACCCCGTGCGTCCGCGATACCGCCGGCGGCAACCACCGGGATGTCCAGAGCGTCAGCCAGCTGCGGGATGAGACAGAAGGTGGTCGTCTGCTGTCTCCCAATATGTCCGCCTGCCTCGAACCCGGTGGCGATCACGCCGTCCACGCCTGCTTCCGCGGCCTTAAGGGCGGTCTCGACGGATGACACCTTGTGCAGGACCTTCAGTCCGGCTCCCTTGATGCGATCCATGAACTTCATCGGGTTGCCTGCCGATGTGGTGACGGCTTTCACACCGGCCTCAATCGCAATCTCTATTGCTTCGGTCGCGTTGGGGCGATACAGGGGAATATTCACCCCAACGGGCCGATCGGTTATCCGGCGAGCCAGTTCCAACTCGGACCTCAGCCGGTCCCCGGAGAGCCCGGAAGCGGCAATCTGGCCAAACGCGCCGAGCCTGGAAACTTCGCCGGCCATGGTGCCCAACGTGATCAGCCGCATGGCTCCCAGAATCACGGGGAAAGACCCCCCAAGGATTTCAGTGACGCGGTTCTTCATGGCTCACTCCGTAACGAGGCACCGAATCGTTTTTTTAGGTCCACCTTTTTGACCTTGCCGCTTGCCGTCATGGGAAGCGCGTCAATGAATTCCACGTGACGCGGATACTTGTACCGAGCGACCTTGCCGTCAAGGAACTTCAGAACTTCGTCTTTGGTCACTGGGGCCCCTTTTACGGGAACGACAAAGGCCATGCCGGTTTCGCCCCACTTGTCGTCGGGGACGCCGATTACGGCCACATTGGAGATTCCGGGATGACCGGCCAGCACCTTCTCGATCTCGGCCGGATAGACGTTCTCACCGCCGCTCCTGTACATGTCCTTCGCCCGATCGACGATGTAGAAGTACCCCTCCTCGTCCCGATACCCCAGGTCTCCCGTGTGGAGCACCCCGTTGACGATTGCTTCCGAGGTCTTTTCCGGCATGTTCCAGTATCCGGACATGACCGTAGGCCCTGTCGCCACGATCTCGCCGATTTCACCCGGCGCCGCTTCTTTCCGGTTCACAGCCTCGATCCACGCGTGAGTGAAAAAGCCGGGCAAACCCACCGAGCCCCGCTTCCTTTCCAGATCGCCGCGGGGCAGAAGGATCATGGCGGAGTTCTCGGTGAGTCCCAGCCCCTGCTGCATGTACAATCCCTTGGCGGCCAGCGCGTCCAACATGGACGGAGGAGTCCGCTCGCCGCCGCCAAGAACCACTCTCACGCCGGCGAGATCCACCCGGTCGAGTCGCCCCGTGTCGAGAACGAACTTCCACATGGTGGTGAGCGCGAGAATGATCGTGGCCCTGTGCCGCTCGATGTCCGTGGCGAATTTGTCGGGATCGAAGCCCTGGCGCATGATGAGCGTGGCTCCCCTGCAGAGCGTGGGAGTCGCGGAAATAAAGAGACCTCCCGAATGGAAAAGCGGAAGCTGGGAAAGGTACACGTCCGTTTCCCG
>JAVHLK010000053.1:0-1041 GCA_031082285.1 Desulfomonilaceae bacterium | reverse complement strand
AAGAGACCTCCCGAATGGAAAAGCGGAAGCTGGGAAAGGTACACGTCCGTTTCCCGCATATCGGTGTACATCATTATTTGCGCGTTCTTGTAGTAGGTCTGCTCATGGGAAAGAACCGCGCCCTTCGGGGCACCGGTCACCCCGGAGGTATACATGATGGCAAGAGGGTCGTCGATTAGAGGCGGATCGTCGATTACCGGCTCATCGGAGGAAAAGGCCCCGACCGTCTGGTGGTGGTTCACCGCCCAATTCGGGCAGGTCTGCGCATCCGGCACTCCCGACTTCACGCAAATAAACTTGTCCGCTTCCACGCCCACTTCCGAGCGAACCGAATCGAAGCTCCCGACGAGCGCGTCATGAAAGACAAAGACACGCGCGCCGCAATCGTTCAGTTGATACTTCAGCTCCGGGGCGACGAGCCGGAAGTTGAGTGGAACGAAGATCAGCCCCAATTTGGCTGCGGCAAAGAACACCTCCAGGAACTCCGGGCAATTGAGAAGGAGTGCCGCGATGCGGTCTCCCTTTTTCAGGCCCATCTCCCGGAGAAGCCCAACCCAACGATTCGTCCCGTCATTCAACTCCTTGTACGAGACGGGTTTGTCCTCATAAATCAGAGCGGTTCGGTCGGGGGCAATCATGGCCCGCTTGGTCGCGATCCAGCCAATGTCCCAATGCATCTGTCAATCCCCTTTCTTCCATGAATCCTCGCAAGAAATGAGAGTCGGTTTTCCTCTCAGGGTCACTCGCCCAGGGCCTCCGACGGCTGACCGCTTCCGTCGGAGGTCGCCTGGCCCGGAAAAGGCTGCGGGCCGGGAAAGCGAGATACGAGTCTCCCTGCGCTCAACTCATTACTTGGAAAAATTCTGAAAGAACCGCCCACATTCGGAGTTCCTTCCACTTCTTAGTGCTTCATGGCGTAGATACGGTGACACATTCTGCTCCTGTTACCGCGTCTGATAACTGGAACCAGAGCTTCCCGGGCACGGAGAAATTGTCTCAAAACTCAAATATACGCCCAAGTCGTGGCACGTCGCGGTGTAG
>JAVHLK010000052.1 GCA_031082285.1 Desulfomonilaceae bacterium | reverse complement strand
CTCGCGTCGATATCGTATTCTCCGAAGAATCCGTGATGGCCTAGTTGGCCGTAGTGACCATAGAGGAATTCGTTGTTCGCATTAGACAAACCGACACTCCACTGGGCATCGGTGTCGGAAGCAAGAAACAGGCACCCAATAGAGAGCACGAGGCCAGCCGTAAGCGTCCGAATATTGACCATCTCCCCCTCCATACCTCCCACTTCATGATCCCGCGGCATTGCGGCTCTTCCGATGAGCATCTGCCTCAGAAGCCATGTGTCGGCGTCCGCAACCCCAGAGGAGGCAACCGACAGGGCGGACTCATTCGCCTAAGCCGCGGAGGACCGTCATCCGTGCGCGCGGCACCACGGCAACGGCTGGAGCTGACGCTCAACGCGTACCCCGACCGCTAGACCCCGACCCGTTTTCTACTTAGCGACGTAATAACGTTAATGTGACTAAAGTAAACTTAACCTTCCACGCACACCAGAACGCGGCTCACCGCATCAGTTCCGAGGCGCTCACCTGACCATGATTGGTTCGCTATCCGCTCGAGAACAGCCGACTGCTCTCTCAATCCCCAAGCGTCCGCCGCTGGAGTGTGCAACAGGTTGTTCCCCGCAAGTAGCCGACAGTATGGTGCTCCGTCACCCTCCATCTGTTGTAGGCAAATCAGATTCTGTAATGGATTGCTTTGTTAGTTTACTATACATGGCCGGTGAATGTTGTCAACAAAAAAAGCATCAAAAAAAAGAGTAGGTAGAAAATGGGTATTATATTCGCGGAAGACTCTCTCAGACGTCGTGCCATGCGCGACTCGCCGGCACCACTGGACAAAGAGCCCGATTTTTGAGACAGTTTTGCCGGCGGGGAGGCGGGCGGAAACCCGCGCGGTATGATTCGATGTGTAGTAGGATCCAACCACAATCTCCAATGAGCAAGAATTCTCAACGCTTCACCTTATCCGAACAAGAGGCCGGTTCGGGTCTCGGCTTGGTGCTCTCCGCGGGGGGAGCGCGGGGAGCGTATCAACTCGGTTGCTGGAAGGCGTTCCGTGAGCTGGGACTATCGTTCCAGGCCGTGGCGGGGAGTTCCATCGGAGCATTGAACGGGGCGCTTGTCTGTCAGAATGATTGGGACAAGGCGTACCGCCTGTGGATTGAACTCACCAGAACCGACCTTGTCAAGCCCGACTTCCGGCGGATAGGCAAGTTGGCAGCGACCGCGGCCGCGGACCTGGGGCTCCTGCTGCTTCCCGTTCCGAAGTTCAGACTGTTGAGGTATGCCAAGTACGCCGCATCGGCCGTGAAGTTCTTGTCTTACCAAGGTACCCTTGGACGGCTGCATCGAGACGGCATCTTCAGCATGGATCGGATCCGACCTTTGATCGAAGCCTACCTGGACATGGACGCGGTGAGGGCGAGCTCGTGCCATGTCTTCGTGACCGTGTTCGGAACTCCGGATTTGCGCCGGCCGCTTGGAAGGCCGCTCTGGTTCCGGCTGCAAGAGTGTGAGGACGATGAGGCGTGGAACGTTCTTGGCGCGTCCATGTCGGTTCCGTTCTTGTTCTCAAGTGTTGAGAAGGATCGAGATCGCCTCAGTGACGGCGGCGTGCGACAATGGCTCCCAATCAGGCCGTTGTACGATTCGGGAATCCGACGATTGATCGCGGTGAGTATCAAGTCCTCGACTCGCGTCAAGGCCGAGGACTTTCCCGGTTGCGATATCACCCTTATCCGACCGGCCAAGCCCCTGGGGAGGTTCCCGGCCGCCACCTTCAACTTCAAGGAAGATGTGGTAAACAGATGGATCGATCAGGGCTACGAAGATGCGATGCGGGCAGCCTGGAGACTCCGTGAACTCTGAACCGGCAACATGGGCCTTTTCGTTGCATCGGCCCGCCAAGATGATGTTGCAAAGCACCTCGCGGCGTCGGGGAAGGATTTTGGATGTCGTGCGATGAGAATTCATGGTATTGTGATGCGCGTCGGTACCCATTCGGGTTGGACGGGGAACGGTACGTGGCTCGGGTTTCAGCCGGGTCTCGGATTCCATCTCTCGAGAACTGGAAAAGTGTCATGCAACGGAGGTGCACAATGAAAAAATTGGGTGTATTGGTCGTCTGTCTTTCGATTGTCTTCATGGTGTCGTCATTTCCCGCATATGCGGCCGATCCCATGAAGCTCAAATTTGGTCACATAGCCCCACCGTTCCATGGGCAGTCCAAGGGGATCGACGCGTTTGCCGAGTACGTTAAGGACAAGACCAACGGCGCCATTGAAATCAAGACCTTTCCCTTCGGTCAGTTGGGAAGCGAGACTTCTTTGACCGAACAGGTCCAAAGCGGCACATTGGACATGGCAAGCATCACCACCGCGGTTCTTCAAAACTATGTGCCCGAGGTGGCGGTGGTGGACCTTCCTTTCGTGTTTCCGAGCCGAGAGGCTGCGTACGCGACCTTGGACGACCCCGAGGTGCAGGAAAAACTGTTCGGCTTTCTGCCGAAAAAAGGTTTTGTGGGCATTGGATGGACCGAAAACGAATTCCGAGACATCACGAACAGTAAGAGGGAAATCCGAAAGCCCGAAGACCTCAAAGGGCTCAAGATCCGGGTCATGAAAAGCCCGATCTATATTGATACCTTTAAGGCTCTCGGTGCATCTCCCACGGATCTCCCGTTTCCCGAAATATACAGTGCACTTCAGAACGGCACGATTGACGCTCAGGAGAACCCGCTGCTTACCTCAATTCTCATCAAGGCCACGGAGATCACCAAGTTCGTGACCGATACCGACCACATCCTTACCGAGTGCGTCATCATCGTCACTCCGGAACTTTGGGACAAACTCACTCCGGAGCAGAAGCAGATCTTCCGGGATGCGGCCAAGACAGCCATAAAGGTGAATCGGGAAGAGAACGCGAAGCTCATGACGAGCCTTCCTAAGTCCGGCATCTCCGTCGAACAGTACTGCAAGGAGAACAACGTAAAAGTGACCACGTTGACCCCGGAAGAGCGGCAAGCCTTCAAGGATGCCATGAAAAGCGTGTGGGCCACGTACCGAGAGAAGATCGGCCCCGACGTGTTTGATTTCTTTATCAAGAAAGTCGACAGCCATTCGGGTAAGTAGCAGGCCGGCTTCAGGACGAATGGACCCGGGGAGTCGCGTCGAAAAGACGCTCCCCGGGTCCTTGTCATGAGGAGATCCCGGGCCTTCCGACGCACGAACATGCTCGCGCAGATCCGCGCGGGCGAAAGCTGCTTCACTGCATCGTAGGTTATGGTATAAGGGTGTTCATGAAAGGCTTCATCCGCAGCATCAACAGGTTTGAAGAATGGGTCCTCGTCTTTGTCCTGCTCGGCTTGGCATTTCTCACCTTTGTGCAGGTGTTCTGTCGATACGTCCTGAATTTCAGCTTCACTTGGATGGAGGAACTCGCCCGATATCTGGGCGTCTTCATTACGTTCCTCGGTGCGGCTCTGGGCGTCAAGTACGGGGTTCACTTCTCGATGAACCTGCTGTACGAGCGGTCCTCCAACGATCGCCTGCGGCACGGGATGAGAGTGATCGTGAATGTACTCTCGGCTCTGCTGATGCTTGTGGTGGCATGGTACGGGTGGGAACAGACGATGAAGCTGCACCGTTTCGAGGCCCTGACCTCCGCGTTGCAGTTGCCCAAGTACTGGTTCTACCTTCCGGTTCCGTTTTTTTCCGTCATCATGGGGTGCCGGTTCATACTTCTCGCCGGGAAGCATTTCGCTGCGTTTTGGCGTCACGAGCCCTATAAGGCGCTCGTGCTTGAGTAATCATGATAGCGACCATCATCGTCTGTTTCTTCGTTCTCCTCGTAATCGGCATGCCCATCGCCATCCTGATGGCGCTGACGGCCGCGACCGCGCTGTTTGCCCATACTTCCACGTCACTCATGGTGCTCCCCCAGCAGCTGTTCAACGCACTTGACAACTCAGTGCTCCTGTCCATTCCCTTTTTCATCATAGCCGGAAGCATCATGACGGAAGGCGCCATGGCCAGGCGTCTGATCGCCATCGTCAACTCTTTCGTGGGGTCATATCCCGGCGGTCTGGCCGTTGCAACCACGTTGGCGTGCCTGTTTTTCGCGGCCCTGTCGGGATCCAGTCCCGCGACGGTGGTTGCCATCGGTTCCATCATGATTCCCGCGCTCATCAAGTCCGGATACGACGAACGGTTCTCCGTCGGTCTCGTCACGTCCGCGGGATCGCTGGGTATCGTGATTCCTCCGTCGATACCCATGATCCTCTATTGCATGGTGATGAACGTCTCGGTGGCCGAGCTCTTCATGGCGGGGATATTTCCGGGTCTGCTCATCGGCGGCGTATTCGTGGCCTACATCGTCGTGACCGCGTACAAGAACCGCTGGTATTCCGAGGAAAAGATCACATGGAGCCAGACCTTTCATACCCTGAGACAAGGAATCTGGGGCCTCATGCTGCCGGTCATCGTACTGGGAGGCATCTATACGGGAATTTTCACCCCCACCGAAGCCGCAGGGGTCAGCGTGGTCTATGCGCTCTTCGTGGAAGTAGTCATACACAGGGAGATCAAGATCACCAAGGTCCCGGAGGTGTGCAGGCAGGGGGCCATTCTGTCGTGTTGTCTGCTGTTCATCCTCGCATGCGCCATGACACTCATTTGGCTGCTTACTTCCGAAAGATTGCCGCACCAAATGGCCGATCTGATCACGTCTCGGGTTCACAGCGGCTGGGTCTTCCTGATACTGGTCAACATCATGTTCCTCATCATGGGAACCGTCATGGAGAACGTGTCGGCCATGCTCATTCTCTCTCCTTTGTTCGTGGAGACCTTGAACCGATTCGGCATCGATTACATCCATTACGGCGTGATCATGGTGATGGTGATCGAGTTCGGCTTCCTAACGCCTCCGTTCGGTCTGAACCTTTTCGTGGCCATGGGACTTACCGACAAGAGCCTCACGGAGGTATCTACGGGAGTGTTGCCTTTCCTCTTGCTGCTGTTGGGCTGCTTGATACTGGTCACATTCATTCCGGCCATTTCCTTGTTTCTTCCCCAGACCTTTCTTCGCTAGCTCGTGATATGAAATGACGGAGCACGATTTCGGATTTTTTTAAAGGAGTAAGTTGTTTTTTTGCCTAATTATATTGAAATTACCGGTCTATTCCTCTATAGCCGTAGACACGATGGTGGTTCCATGATACGTTTGGGAGGCAGACAATGGTGAAGGAGACAGTAAATTGAAACCATCGTCCTATGGCGGCCGAAACAATTCGAACCCCTATTGGGACATGCACGAACAGGTCGAAAGCGGCCGAAAAAGGTGGTCTCTTTTCAACGGGTTCGCCCGTCTGCTCCTGCTCATGGGATTCGGGTGCGTCGCCGGGCTGGCCGGAGTGGCGGCGCAAAGCTACCTGTTCTTCATCAAGGACCTGCCGGACATCGACAAACTCAAGAACTATGCTCCTCCCATCGTGACACGGGTGTACGCGAATAAAGGGGAACTCATCGAAGAACTGGCAGAGGAGCGTCGTTTCGTCGTACCTTTCGAACAGATTCCCAAGATGCTCCAAGACGCGTATGTCGCCGCGGAGGACAAGAACTTCTGGACCCACCCGGGAGTAGACAAAGAGGCCGTGCTGCGAGCCGTGGTGGAGACGCTCAAAAGGGGAAGGATTGGTCCGGGAGCCAGTACCATAACGCAGCAGGTGGCGAGAGCCTTTCTCTTGTCACGTGAAAAGAAGATCTTTCGAAAAATCCGAGAAATGATATTGGCGCGACGAATAGACGCGTCAATGACCAAGGAACACATCCTGTACCTCTATCTCAACCACATCTTCTTGGGGAGCAGGGCGTACGGTGTGGAAGCCGCTGCACGAACGTATTTCAACAAACACGTTCAAGACTTGAGTATAGCGGAATGCGCCATGTTGGGAGGCTTGGCACAGCGTCCCGGGAGAAACTCGCCCGACAAGAATTACGAAGGGGCTCTCAAGCGGGCTCACTACGTGCTCCGAAGGATGCAGGAAGACGGTTATATCACCGAGGCCCAATACGATGAGGCGATCGAAGAACGGCCCGAGATCGTCACGACGGAAAACCCGAACAGCAAGATAGCGCCGGGGTTCGTGGAGCACGTGCGGAAATACATCGTGAAAAAGTATGGAGAGACCGCGCTGTACAAGGGCGGACTGCAGGTGTATACGACGGTCGACCTTGAATTGACCAAGGCTGCGCGTGCGGCCATGGAAGTGGGCCTTGAGGAACTGACGAAGAGGCAGGGATACCGAGGGCCGCTTCAGACGCTCAATGTGAAGGGCGTAATGGAGTTTCTCCAGGACAAGACGGAGTCCATGAAGGCTCCCCTGCGATTCGGAGATGTCACCGACGGGGTGATCACCCACATAGATGACGAGAGCATCGACGTGCGCATGGGGAGCTACGTGCGTGACGGGGTGAAACGCGAGTACGTGGGCCAAATCAAGATTGACCCGAACTCCGACTGGTGGGTTCGGACCCCGTTCACTCGGCCGGAACTTCGTACACGAAATTTTGCCAAGGGGGATTTGCCTTTTCAGGTCGGGGATCTCATTATGGTTCGGATCGTGGACCCCAATACCAAGCGCCGGGAGTTGTACCTCAAGAAGTACGGCAACCAGGACCCCGAGATGAAGAACTACAAGGTCTACACCGAAGACATGATGCGTCACTTCATCCTGGACCCCGTGCAACATCCGGTGGCACAGGCCGCTCTCATGATGAGGGAAAACCGGTCGGGTTACGTCCGGGTCATGCTGGGGGGGTACAGCTACCAGGAATCTGAATACAACCGTGCAGTTCAATCTCGGCGGCAAGCGGGCTCGTCCTTCAAACCGGTCATCTACGCGGCGGCACTCAACAAGGGATTTACGTGTGCAGACATCATCATGGACTCACCTTTGGAGCTGACCGTACCCGGCACCGGCGAGGTCTGGAGACCGAAGAACTACCGTGGGGGATTCCAGGGACCGGTGACGTTCAGGAACGCTCTGGTCCACTCGAGAAACATTCCGACAATCAAGGTCTTGCAGCAAATAGGACTGGAGCACGCCAAGGCGTACGCACGCAAGTTGGGGTACGAATCTCCTCTGGTGAACAACTTGACGCTGGCTCTCGGTTCCACCGGCGTATCGTTGGAGGAACAGCTCAATGCGTATTCCGTGTTCCCCAACCGGGGATATCTTGTGCCCAACGTGTACGTGACCAAGATTGTGGACCGCAACGGCAAGATCCTGGAACAAAACGATCCGCCCATCCTCCTGGACGACCCTGTGGATGAGGGTGGTCCGCGCATTCAAACGGTCGCACACGAGGCTTCGGCAGAGTCGTTTCTTGATCCAGACGAGCGGAACCCGTCGTCAAGACGGGCAATTCCCGCACGCAGGCGCATCGACGAAGGCACCGCGTACATCATGACCACGCTCCTTCAAGGCGTGGTCCGGGAAGGGACCGCTACGATTCTGAAAAAGATCGTAGGCAGACCTGATATTGCCGGAAAGACCGGGACCACCAACGACAATATCGATGCCTGGTTCATGGGCTTTACGCCGGGGTACACCGCCGGCGTTTGGGTAGGGTTCGACGAAGAGGTTTCGCTCGGGGCCGGTGAGACCGGCGGTAAGGCCGCCGTGCCCATTTGGGGACTGTTCATCAAGAAACTCTTGCAAGACAAACCGGTCGAGGAGTTCGCGGAACCGCCTTCGGTGGAACGCCGTATGATCGATCCGCGAACGGGTCTGGTGGCGTCTTCGGACCAGGGCGTGGAAGAGGTTTTTAAGCAGGGAAGCGGTCCCAGTCATGAGCGACCGACCCCCGTACGGGGATCGAGATGGGATTATGCGGGTTCGGACCTGGATCAGTTCTAGGATATTCTGACACCATCCGAGGTCCTCGGATCGTTTCCGTGACGGCATGTGCGATTTCAGGTAATTGATGCTTGCTCCCGTGGGATGTGAAAGTGAATAGACCGGACTCATCGTAAGTACCAAGACATCGTTGCAAAGAAGGCTTCTCGACGAATTCCCGAAGTCATGCTCATCCGGGCCGCGCGGCGCAGCCCGGTGCAAGGAGCACGTGTGTCTTGCAGTGCAATGCCGACCGGTTCGACAGAGATCACGGATACCCGAAAGGTAGGATTCTACGTTGAAGTGGATGCGAAGATCATATGATTGGGTACTCTCCTGGGCGTACAGTCCCGTATGCCGTGCCGGCGTTGTTCCTGCTGGCGTTCTCCGAGTCGTCGTTTTTTCCCGTTCCGCCGGATGTCCTCTTGATCGCCCTTGCCATCTCGATACCGAGCAAGGCGTTCTACTTCGCGGCCGTGTGTTCAGTCGGGTCGGTACTCGGCGGAATGCTGGGATATCTTATCGGTTACGAGTTCATGGAAGTCGTCGGAAACCGAATCGTCGCGTTTTACGGGTTTATGGATAAGTGGCAGGCGGTCGGTGAACTGTACAACAACTATGCCGCGTGGGCGGTTGCGATCGCCGGCTTCACGCCCATACCCTACAAGGTGTTTACCATCGCGGGAGGCGCGTTCAAGATCGATTTCCTCGTGTTCGTTCTCGCGTCCTTCGTCAGCCGTTCGGCACGTTTCTTCCTCGTGTCGACGCTGATCTACTACTTCGGGCCTCCGATTAAGTCGTTCATAGACAAATACTTCAACACATTGGCGATAGTGTTCGCGGTCCTCTTGGTGGGCGGATTTGTGCTCGTAAAGTACGTCATGAACTGACCGTCAGGCTGGACTCCCGGCAGGGGCTCTGGTATAAACTATCGGGCCCAAATGACGTCCGGGAGATAGAGTCTTGTTGAATATTCAGGTATTTGCCCTGACCCTGATACCACTGCTCGCAGGGGTGGTTCCCAACGAGCCGGGCATTCCGCGGTCGCCTTTGATCGATCCGGCGCAAGAGGTCAGGGTCACCTCGGATTTTATGGTGGGGACGTGGACATGCTCCGACGATTTCTTTCGATGGGGCGTGACCGATACAAAGAGCGCCCGGGTCACCCGTTTCCGCGGCACCTGTTCCATGACGCTGCGGGAAGACGGGACCATGACAATGGAGAATTTCTTCAGACCGTCGGAGGGTCGATGGAAGATGACGGATGAAGGACTCGTTCTGTACGACGAGAAACACCCCAATCGCGGGTCTCAATTTTTGCCGGTACGAAGGAGAGACGAAAACCGCATATGGGTGCTCCTGCCGTTTTCCCACGGATCCAACGGAATCGGGATGGTCCGGGAGCCGTAGGGAACAGACCACAAGACTTTGTACCGTCAATCAGGCATGCCGGCTCTCCCTTCCACCGGAACCATCACACCCGAACCATCACTCTAAAGGCTCCATTCGTTGCCTGATTATCTTCTTGTCGATCTTCCCGACACTGGTCTTGGGGATCTCGTCCACGAACATGAAATCGTCCGGTATGGCCCATTTGGAGATACGTCCCTGCGCGACGAACTGCTCGAGAAAAGCTCGTAACGCGTCGCTCGTCACCTTATCCGCGGCCCCGTCCTTGGACACGATGAGCGCCACCGGCCTTTCGCCCCATTTCTCGTGGGGCACCCCGACTACCGCGACCTCGGACACGGCTTCATGACGACTGATGAGACTTTCCAACTCAAGTGAGGAAATCCATTCTCCGCCGGTCTTGATCGCGTCCTTGAGTCGGTCGGTGATGCGCACGTAGCCTTGATCGTCGATGTGAGCCACGTCGCCGGTGTGCAGGTAACCACCTCGCCAGAGCTCTTCCGACCGTTCGGGGTCTTTGAAGTAACCTTGAGTACAATACGGAGTTCTCACCACGATCTCACCCGTGGACTCGCCATCCCGCGGCACATGCCTGCCCGAGGAGTCGACCACCCGCAAGTCGGCCAGCGGCAGAGGGAATCCGGTCTTGGTCCTGTAGTCCAATTGCCGTTCCCGGTCCCACTCCATCATGTGGGGCTTGAGGTTTGCCAGCGTGAGGATGGGACAGGTTTCCGACATGCCGTATCCATGAAATATCTCAATACCCATGTCCATGAGTCTCTTTGCCAATCCCCTGGGCAGAGACATACCTCCCGTGTTGACTTTCCAGCCGCTGAGGTCTATTCCTTGAGCCTCGGGATGGTCCACCAGCATGTGGAGAATGGTGGGCACGCAGTGCGAAAAGGTCACCTTTTCCTTATGGATAAGTCTTAAGGCCGCGGCCGGATCGAACCGTCCCGGATATACCTGCTTGGCTCCAATGAGGGTGGCGAGGTAGGGAAATCCCCAGGCATGGACGTGGAACATGGGGGTCAAAGGCATGTACACGTCCCCGGACTGAAACCGCCCCGGAGCAGTGTACCCGGCAACGGCCAATCCCACGGAGAGCGTATGCAATACGAGCTGCCGGTGGCTGAAATACACTCCCTTGGGATCTCCCGTGGTCCCGGTCGT
Source organism: Desulfomonilaceae bacterium (assembly GCA_031082285.1). Classification (GTDB taxonomy): domain Bacteria; phylum Desulfobacterota; class Desulfomonilia; order Desulfomonilales; family Desulfomonilaceae; genus JAVHLK01. The sequence continues at coordinate 23,564 of JAVHLK010000052.1, read as the reverse complement.
ATAGAAGGTCGTGGCTTGTGAATTCTCATCAAACTCAGGGAAGTCGTACGGTTCGTCGTAGGTACCGAGCATCTCCTCATACTCGGCCGCGATGGGGAGAGAGGTTTGCGGCGTATCCGGCCCGTCCTTGAGCAAGACAAAGGTCTTCACCGTCTCAAGTTTGCCCGCGATTCCCTCCAGCATCGGCAGAAAGTCTTCGTGCACCAGAACGACCAGATCCTCGGCATGGTTCATGGTGTACAGGATCTGCTCGGGGGACAGTCGAACGTTTACCGTGTGGAGGATTGCTCCCATCATGGGAACGGCGAAGAAACATTCGAGGTATCGATGGGAATCCCAATCCAGGACGGCCACGGTATCGCCGGGTCCTGCTCCCAATGCGGAAAGGCCGCAGGCCAGTCGGTCGATGCGGCGGTAGAGATCGCGGTACGTGTGTCGCACCCGGTCTCGGTACACGATCTCCTGGTCGGGTGCATAGTAGATAGGGGTATTGAGAAGCTGCTTGATCAATAAAGGATAAGCGTACGACGACTCGGTACGGAAAATGGTACGCGGTTGTTTTGTCACGGATTCTCCTCTCCTCATAGAAGATGTGCGCGAGGGTTCGCTCTCTTCGGCGCATGAGCCTCTGCACGCATGTGGTTCGGGGAACGAAGTCGGAACACAACGTCAGAGTCTTTCCCATGGATCCATCGAACGCTCGTCGACGCGGCTCCTCGGGGTTCAAGGCGGGCAACGCCGGGAACACCCAGGGTAAGCCGCTATCTCATGAGAACCTGCAGATATGGTTCCCCGGCAAAGATGCTTGACTTTCGTCGAGTCGATCCACGATACTCCGTTCATCCTTGGGGGAATAGTATACCATGGAACACGTCTATGAATCAGTGCAGGAGGCCGCGGCCTTTCTCCAGGGCAAAGTCGGTGCGAAGCCGTGGGCCGCGATTGTTCTCGGGACCGGACTCGGAGGCGTCGGTGAACGGATTGCGGTCACCCATGAAGTGCCGTATGAGGCCATTCCTCATTTCCCGGCCGCCACGGTTGAGAGCCACAGGGGACGTCTCATCTTCGGAACGCTGTCCGGGCGCCGTGTGGTGGCGATGCAGGGCAGAATTCACTTGTACGAGGGGTACTCGCCGCACCAGGTCACACTTCCCGTTCGGATCATGCGAGCCCTGGGCGCTGAACTTCTGTTGATCAACAGTGCCGCGGGCGGATTGAATCCTCATTTCCGCGCCGGCGACATCATGATTGTCACGGATCATATCAATCTCATTGGAGACAATCCGTTGAGAGGACTCTCCGATGAGCGACTGGGAGAGCGGTTCCCGGACATGAGTAAACCCTATGACCCGGAATTGATCCGGATGGTCGAGGAGGCCGCGGCCGATCTGAGAATTGCCATACGGCACGGAGTATATGTCGCGGTCGCAGGTCCGAGCCTGGAGACTCCCGCGGAAACAAGAATGCTCCGAATGTTGGGAGCGGACGCGGTGGGGATGAGCACGGTCCCGGAAGTTATTACGGCACGTCAGGTCGGGTTCAGGACCATGGCTCTGGCCGCGGTGACAAACGTGAACCTCCCCGACCGTATGGAACCCATATCCGTGGAACAGGTGATCGCCAACGCGAAACTGGCCGAACCTCGGCTCAGTGCCTTGGTGGAAGCCGCATTGGCGCGTGCCGTGCGGTAGTGACCGGGACCCGCGAGGAAGGATGAGATCGATGACGGAGAAGGCTCCTTCGGAAAACACGGTTCTGGTGGGAGGCATGATCCTCACGGAGCCGGGCCGAACCGGGGTCGTGAAACATGAAAAGACGCTGATCGCGGAAGACCGCCTCGTTGAGGTGAACGTTTCCCGGTTGACCGAGGAGGTCGATGCGCGGATCGTGGATTGCTCCCATTGTTTGATCATGCCCGGATTGATCAACGGTCATGTGCATGCGGCAATGAGCCTGCTCAGAGGACTTGCCGACGATCTTCCCTTTCATCGGTGGCTCAACGAGTACATTTTCCCCGCTGAGAGCACACATGTGGGACCGGAATTCGTGTACCTCGGGACCATGATTTCCTCGATGGAGATGGCCCTCAACGGTATTACGACCTTTGCCGACGGCTATTTCCACATGGAACACGCGGCTCGGGCCGCCGTGGATGTTGGGCTCCGAGCGGTAATTGCCCAGGGGATCCTCGATGTGCCGGCTCCCGACGCGGCCTCACCGGGTTCCTGGAAAGGCCGGATGCACGAGTTTCTCGAATCGTGTCCGCGGGACCCGCTGATTTCGCCGGCATTGTTCTGCCATTCGACGTACCTCTGCAGCCCGGAAACCCTCCGAGACGCTGCGGCTCTGGCGAGGGAGCTCCGCACCCTTCTTTTCTGCCATGTCTCGGAGACCGCCCCCGAGGTCGACGATGTCGCTCACCGGTACGGTCGCCGACCGGTGGAGCACCTTGACGCGTTGAATATCCTCGGGGAAGGTTTTGTAGCCGTCCACGCGGTGCACCTGTCCGATCGGGAGAAAGAGATGCTCGTCGAGGCGGGCGTGGGAGTGGTGCACTGTCCCGAAAGCAACATGAAGCTTGCCGCGGGAGCATGCGATGCGTCGGGTCTGAGCCGTCGAGGAGTGGCAATGGGGATCGGCACGGACGGCCCTGCGAGCAACAATAACCTGGACCTGTTCGAAGAGATGCGATCCGCGTCTCTCATGGCAAAACTCGTCACCCGCGACCCGGAGGCCCTCGACGCACGCACCGTGCTCCGAATGGCCACCATCGACGGTGCACGAGTCCTGGGCATGGACGACCGAATCGGATCCCTTGAGCCGGGCAAGTTTGCGGACGTGATCGTGATCGATCCGGATCGGCCGCATCTTACTCCCATGTATGTCCCCGAATCTCACCTGGTCTATGCGGCCCGGGGATCGGATGTTCGAGATGTCATCGTGAACGGCAGGATGGTAGTGGATCACGGCCGGATTACCACTGTGGACGAAGAAGAGTTCAAGGCTCGCGCACGGACCATGGCCTCGGAGATAGGCCGCGGGGTGGGACTGCGTGAGTGTGGAGAATAGGGGTAAGATTGATCGTGCACGGGGCCGCGCCGCCAAGCCGAAGATAAGTGCCGTGAATTCGACACCGTATTCCGGAACACGTGTACCGAGCTCCTGCAACAACTAAAGGATGCACTATGAACGACAAGATCACCTACAAAGATTCGGGTGTTGACATCGAGTTGGCCGACCGGGTCATCGGATCCTTGTCGGATCGTATCAGGGCTACGTTCAGGCCCGAGGTCACGGGCAAGATGGGTGGGTTTGCCGCACTGTTTCGTCCCCATTGGCGACAATACGACGACCCGTTGCTGGTGTCCGCGGCAGATGGAGTGGGAACCAAGCTCAAGATTGCGTTTCTCACGGGAGTTCACCACACCGTGGGGAGAGACTTGGTGGCCATGAATGTGAACGATCTGCTGGTCACGGGCGCGGAGCCCCTGTTTTTCTTGGACTATCTGGCCACGGGCGCAATCGAACCAGACGTTGTCCGGTCCGTCATCTCAGGAATTGCAGACGGCTGTGAGGACGCAGGTTGCGCACTGATCGGGGGAGAGACCGCTGAAATGCCGGACTTCTACGGCGCAGGAGAATACGATCTCGCTGGCTTCTGTGTGGGTATTGTCGATGGATCCAAGGTGATCGACGGGTCCGCGATCCGGCCTTCTCACAAAGTCGTAGGCATTGCGTCTTCGGGTCTGCACAGCAACGGATTCAGCCTGGTACGAAAGGTGCTCTTCGATGTGAAGGGATATACGACGGAGACCCGTCTCAATGAAATCGGAAAACCGCTTGGAGAGGAACTCCTCACGCCCACGACCATATACGTGAAACCTGTTCTGGATCTCTGCGCACGCATACCGATCTCAGGTATGGCTCACATTACCGGCGGGGGATTTACGGGAAACCTGCCGAGGATACTCCCTCCGGACTGTTCCGTCGTCATACGAAACGGTTCATGGGACGTTCCGCGGATATTCGACGTGCTCCGGCGTGAAGCAAGGCTGGATGACGATGAGATGTACCGAACCTTTAATATGGGTGTCGGGTATGTGATGATCGTACCGCCCGATTGCACCGACGCGATACTGGAAAGCCTTGGGACAAGGGGATTGAACGCGTGGGTCATCGGTGACGTTGCAGAGCGTACGGATCCTGAAAAGGTCGTGAGATTCGTGTGATCGAACTCATGACTCACGGCACCGAGGACAAGCCATGCGGCAACCCATCATTATCAGCGCGTGCCTGGCGGGTTTGCGTACTCGGTACGACGGGAGGGCGTTTCCTCATCCCCATTTGGATCATCTCGCGGCCGGGTGGACGCTGGTTCCCGTATGCCCGGAAGTGCTGGGCGGGTTGGGAATTCCCAGACCGCAATGTCGCTTCATGGGGGGAGACGGAGTGGAGGTCCTGGAAGGAAGGGCCCGGATACTGGACCGAACGGGCAGAGACCGCACATCTCACTTTGTTCGTGGTGCCGAAGAGGTCAACCGAGTTGTACAATTGGTGACGCCCCGACTGATCGTGTTCAAAGAGGGCAGCCCTTCGTGCGGCGTACGCCGTGTCGACATTGAAGGAACAAGACAACCGGGTTGCGGAGTCACCGTGGCGCTTCTGAGGCGTCACGGCTTCTCGATCTTGACCGAAGAGGATCCGGTCGAGGCGTACGATGGAACGTCCACATGATCCTCCCGGCCGCGTCGTGTCATTGGGCTCGCGGCCTCGGGGGGTGGGTTTTCAGCAGGACCGGCGTCCTGCCGATCCTGTCCGAGCATACCCTTCGGATGGGGCGATCAAGAATGGGAGACCACATCCGTCGAGTATTAAGATCAAACACTCGAACGATTGAGGTGGAAACGAGCACTCCGGAACCTGAAAATCAGATTCCCGCGTCACTGAAGCGGGCGCACCCGAATGCATGCCCCTCAGCCCGTCGTCATATTCTCCCAGACGATCGAATAGCCCTGGCCCCGTCCCACGCACATGGTGGTCAATCCGTACCGTGCAGAGGGATTCTCTTTGAAAAGGCCAGCCAGAAACGCCACGAGGCGCGGGCCTGAAGCGGCAAGAGGGTGTCCGTATGCGACGGATCCGCCCCAGCGATTGACTCTTGGGTCGTCCGGCGCCAATCCCCATTTGTCGAGACAATAGAGTGCCTGAACGGCAAACGCTTCGTTCATCTCCACAAGATCGATATCCGCCATGGTCAGTCCTGCTCTGGTCAGTGCTTTTTGGGTGGCGGGAACAGGCGCGGTTCCCATGAGTCGGGGGTCGACGGCCGCCACGCCCGACGCGACCCATCTCATTGTGGGCATCAGTTTCAGGTCCTCGGCCATTCGCCGAGACATCAAGAGAACCGCTGAAGCACCGTCGTTGAGCCCGGCCGCGTTCCCCGCGGTGACCCTGCCGTTCTCCTTGAACGGGGTCTTCAACGTGGACAGCGCTTCAAGGGTGGTTCCGGGACGGGGCTGCTGGTCTTTCTCAACAAGCATTCGTGTGCCGTTCTCTAATTCGACTTCAACGGGCACGACCATGTCGTTCATCTTGCCGGCCTCGATCGCCAGCTCGGTCTTGCGCTGGGAGGCGAGGGCGTACTCGTCGGCCATTCCTCTCGTGAACTGGGGAAATTGATCGTGAATATTCTCAGCCGTCATTCCCATATTGAAAGCAGACGCATCACCCATCACTTCCTCGGCCCTCGGGTGCGGATCCCGCATGAATCCCATAGGCACATGTCCCATGTGTTCCACTCCCCCACAGATGAGGCAGTCGGCCATTCCGCTCGCTATGTAGGTCACGCCGAAGCCTATTCCGGTCAGACCGCTCGCGCACATCCTGTCGATGGAGCATCCGGGGATCTCCCATCCCCAGTCTGCCAACATCGGGACCATTCTGCCGAGAGTTCCGCCCTGCTCCTTGATCTGGTTGGTGACGCCCCAGATGCTGTCCTCAATCATTTCCGGTTTGACCGCGGGGTTGCGGTGCAACAGAGCCTTCACCACCGGAACGCAGAGATCTTCAGCTCTGGTTCTCCAGAAGATTCCTTTCTCGCCGGCTCGTCCAAATGCGGTCCGCACGGCATCCACAACCACCGCATCACGTAGTTCAGCGCACAATGTCCGTCACTCCTTAACGTTTTTTCTTTCCAAGACCGCTGCTATTCCGAGTCCACCTCCGCCGCAGATGCACTCGAGTCCATACCTGGCGCCACGGCGCTTCATTTCGTACAGCAAGGACACCAACACTCGGGTACCCGTGCAGGCAATCGGATGCCCGAGGGAAATACCCGAGCCGTTGACGTTGACTTTCCCATAGTCCTCCGGTCCGATCCCCATCTCCGTGAGGTCGGCCAATACTTGGGCCGCGAATGCTTCCTGAATTTCTATGAGATCCATGTCATTCATAGACAGCCCGGCCATGTGGAGGGCCTTGCTCGCAGCAAGAGGCACTGTCCGGTAGGTTTTGCGCGGATCGTCGCCGACCAGAGCACACGACTTGAATACTGCAAGAGGCTCCGGACTCAGCTCCATAGCTTTGGACGCGGACATCAGCACCACTGCTGCGGCGCCGTCATTCTCAGTGGACGAATTGCCGGCCGTGCAGACCCCGCCGAGTACGGGCCTGAGGCGAGCCAATGCCTCAAGCGTTGAGTCCGATCGCGGATTCTCATCGCGGTCCACGATTATCGGCTCCCCTTTACGCTGGGGAACTCTCACCGCGACCATTTCTTCCGAAAGCTTTCCGGCCTCGATTGCCGCGCATGCTTTGCGATGGCTGTCCAGGGCCCAGCGATCACATTGTTCGCGGGTTATCGAGTGCTCCTCGGCGGCGGTCTCCGCCCACGACATCATGGCCGGCAAAATACCGTATCGCTCCGCCGGCTGGGACATCACCCGCGCCCTCTGTATACGATCGTACAGAGCTACTCCCCATATTGAGAGATCGCCGTGGCCTTTCGGCATGCCTCCTGTCCCGCCGATTCCCCATTTCACGCTGCCCGGAAGGTAGAATTCGGCATTACTCATGCTTTCCACACCGCCCGCGACGACGACTTCGGCCTGACCCGATGCAATAAGTGCGGCTGCGTAGCGGACGACATCGAGACCGGTGCAGCAGCGGCAGTCCAGGGTCACGCCGGGGATACTCTCGGGCCAACCGGCCGTGAGAAGTGCCATGCGCGCGATATTCACGTACTCTCCACTTTGATAGGCCTGGCCCACGATCACTTGATCCACCAGTGCGGGTTCGATTCCCGCACGCTTGACTGCTTCGTCAAGCACCAGAGCTGCAAGATCGTACGCCTGAACTTCTCTGAGAGCGCCCATGTACCTGCCCACAGGTGTTCTTGCCCCAGCTGCAAGGGTTACTTCGTTCATTCGTTTCTCCGTGCCGTGAGTTTATCCAAACCATTGCTCAGTCTGCAGGCCCCTTCCGTGTGCCGTCAGCGTCGTACTCGTACCAGCCTTTTCCGGTTTTCTTACCAAGATGTCCGGCCATGACCTTGCGCCGTAGTATGGCCGGCGGGAACCATCTCGGATCCTTGGTCTCTTCATAGATTGCGGTGAGAGCTCCGCAGGTCACGTCCAGACCTACCATGTCACCGGTTTCGAAGATTCCCATCCTGCGACCGGAGGCCAGGCGCAGCCCCTTGTCAATGTCTTCCACCGTTCCCACGCCTGCCTCCACCATTCGCATGGCCTCTATGATTGCCGGAAAGTTGATGCGGTTGATGAGAAAGCCCGGTACGTCTTTCCGAACGAGGATGGGTTCCTTTCCGATGGTTTCGACAAAGCGCTTGCCCTTGGCGAAGATGTCGTCGCTGGTGAATTGGCTCCGTACCACCTCGACAGCCTGCATCATAGGAACAGGGCTGAAGAAATGGAGGCCCAAGACCCGTTCCGGACATGGGACGGCAGCCGCCAAAGTACTGATGGGAATTGCACTGGTGTTGCTCGCGAGCAACGTGTTCGGCGCGACAACAGCAGATAGTTGCTCAAACACTTCGCGCTTCAAGATCAGCTTCTCAAAGACCGCCTCGATGCATAGATCCGCTCCGGCGGCCTCGGCGAGATTATCTGTAGGGGATATACGGGCCATGATGGATTCCACGGGCCCATCCAGTTTCTGCTTTTCCACCAGCTTGCCGGCAGACCAGGCGATATTCTTTAGTGCTCGGTCAAGAGCCTCGCCGTCCACATCGCACAGAGTCACTTCCAAGCCGGCGCCGGCACACACCTGGGCAATGCCGGAGCCCATGAGACCGGCACCGACGATACATACTCTCTCGAAATCCATGTGAAACTCTCCCGTCCGGAGCGGCCCGATTCCGGACCGCGTATTGGGGGCTGGTGGGGAGACGAGTCCGCCCAATTATTCTTGTCCACCGTGCGGTTTTCATACCCCGTTTCCCGAGGCGAAGCCGTGGAAGATTTTGACACGACTCTGAATCCGAGATTCTACCATGCCCAGTTGGCGGAAGCTATTGATCGATGGGAGAAAAGCAATGACAAGAAAGCAGAGAGAACGGCCAAGAGACGAGGTTGAGTTCAGTTCTTATACCGACTATCTCAAAGATTTGTATCCCAAGGAAGCAGGAAGGGCAACTATTGATATGGACTCCCCAACGTTTGGAATAAGATTGGCTGAGGAATCGCTACAGCTCATGCGTGAACTTCTTTCGAAGAAGATATCATGCGTTCGTTCATGATGGGCGGACTACGCCATGGGAAGCGTTTTGGCACTTGAATTGTGTGACGGTTCGCCACGTGCGTGCCGCGTTGTCTCTGCGCAAGATCAGGTCAACCACCTTTTGCGCCGCTTGTAGTGTTTGACGTCGCGGTAGCTCTTCTTCGTACCCATCTCTGTCAGACCCAAGTAAAATTCTTTGATATCAGCGTTTTCCTTGAGCTTCTCAACGTCATCGTCAAGGACGATGCGGCCGTTTTCCATGACGTAACCGTGGTCCGCGATGGTGAGGGCCATTCGTGCATTCTGTTCCACGAGCAGGATGGTGACGTTTTCTTCCTTGTTGATACGCTGGATGATGTCGAAGATCTCGCCTACGAGCATGGGGCTGAGGCCCATGGACGGCTCATCGAGCAGCATGAGCTTCGGTTTTGCCATGAGCCCCCGGCCGATCACGAGCATCTGTTGTTCGCCTCCGCTAATGTATCCCGCCTGGAAGCTCCTGCGCTGGATCAGTCGAGGAAAGTAGGTATAGACCATCTCCAGGTCCTTCTTGATCTGTTTTCGACTCTTGACGGTGTGTGCGCCGACCAGCAAGTTCTCTTCCACCGTCAGATCCTCGAATGCCTGACGACCTTCCATCACCTGGAAGATCCCCCTTCGGACGATCTTCTCCGGATCCACCTTGTCAATGCGCTCTCCCTGGAAGCTGATCGAACCGTCGGTGACCTGGCCGTTCTCGGACTTAAGCAGACCGGAGATTGCCTTGAGCGTCGTGCTCTTTCCCGCACCGTTGTTTCCCAGAATCGTGACGATTTGGCCGTCGCTCACGCGAAGGGACATCCCCTTGAGCACCAAGATGACCTGATTGTAGATGACTTCGATATTGTTGACTTCCAGCATTTCGGCCATGGTTCATTACGCTCCCAGGCGTGAGTAGGTCAGGTCCTTTTCTCCGAGATACGCCTTAATGACCCGATCGTCATGCCGGATTTCCCGTGGAGGACCCTCGGCTATCTTAACCCCGAAATCCAGCACGCACACTCGATCCGAGATATCCATTACCACACCCATATCGTGCTCTATGAGGATGACCGTCACTCCCCATTCGTCGTGAATGTCCAGGATGAATCTGGCGATGTCCTCGGTTTCTTCCAGGTTCATGCCGGTCACCGGCTCGTCCAACAACAGGAGTTTCGGTTGCATGGCGAGCGCTCTGGCGAGTTCCACTCTCTTTTGCAATCCGTAGGGCAGGGTTCCTACCTTCTTTTTGCGAATGTGCTCGATTTCCAGCAGATCGACTATCCTTTCCTCGATCTCTTTTCTCAGGGCCAGTTCCGTTCTCCTCGCCTTGCCGAAATAGAACCCTGCGGACAACAGACCCGTGTCGAGGTGCACGTGTCGCCCGAGTTTGATGTTGTCGATGACCGTCATTCCCCTGAACAGCTCGACGTTCTGAAAGGTCCTGGCAATTCCCAGCGGTGGAATCTGATAAGGCCTGAGCGGTGTGATGTCTCGACCTTCAAAAAAGATCCGTCCTTGGCTGGGGTGGTAGAATCGGTTCACGCAGTTGAGCAAACAGGTCTTACCCGCTCCGTTGGGACCGATGATGGCGAAAATCTCTCCTTCCTTCACCGAGGTGGTAACGTCGGAAAGGACGTTCACCCCGCCGAAGCGAAGGAAGATGCCTTCCACCTTGAGGAGATACTCTTCATTCCGAGTGGTGTTCGTTGGTTGTGTCATACTTGTCGCGCTCTGTCGTCACCGGATGTCGGGCACGGATCGCACTTGCACGGTGGTCTGCATGCGAAATCCGGTGCCGTCACGATATTTGATGTCGGAAGCGACTTCCAGTCTGTCCGCGTCGCCGTACAGCGCTTCCACGAGTTGCGAATATCGTTCTTCCACAAAGGACCTTCTTACTTTTCTCGTACGAGTCATCTCATCGTCATCCGCGTCCAGTTCCTTGTGCAGCATGACGAACTTGGCCACCCTCGCGGCCTTGGGCAGGGTCTTGTTGGCGCGGGCGACTTCGTCCGCGATGAGATCGTACACCTCTTGCTTCTGGGACAGGTCGGTGTAGGTCGTGTACGTTAGCTTCCTGTTTTCCGCCCACTTGCCTACCGTGGCCATGTCAATGTTGATCATGGCGCCCACGTACGGTCGGTTCTTTCCCACGACGACGGCTTCGGATATGTATACGCTGAATTTGAGCTTGTTCTCGATGAGCTGAGGAGAAAATTTTGTGCCGTCGGAGAGTTCCATCACGTCTTTCATACGATCGATCATGATCAGATGACCGTCTTCGCCGATGAGCCCCTGGTCTCCCGTATTGAGCCAACCGTCGACCAAGGTCTTCCGCGTGGCCTCGTCGTTCTTGTAATACCCGGCAAATACCGTGGGGCCCTTAACGAGGATTTCCCCGGTGTCGGAGATTCCGATCTCGGTGGCGGGAATGGGAACTCCCACCGTGGTGAGTTTGATGTCTCCGTTCCGGTGGCCGACGGCAATCCCCGCGGTTTCCGTTTGTCCGTAGACTTGCTTGATGTTCACGCCCAGGGCTTGGAAGAGGTTAAAGATCTCCGGACCGAGCGCGGCGCCGCCCGTGTAGCAGTTTCGGAAATTCCCCATACCGAAGTAGTTCTTCAGGGATCGGAACATCAGTAGGTAGCAGATCCGGTCCAAGAGGGTCATCAGCGGGTTTGACTTACCGGCGAGCCTGGCTTCGGCAATCTTGTATCCCAGCGGCATGGTGCACTTGTACAGCAGGCGCTTGATCCATACGGCATCCTGAATCTTGACCTGAATGTCCGAGCAGATCTTTTCCCAGAATCTCGGCGGCGCGAAGAGAATCTGCGGACCGATCTCGCGGATGTTTTCAGGGACCGTTTCCGCCTTCTCGGGGAAGTTCACCGTGAAACCCTTGTAGAGATTCCAGGACACCGCGGTCATCTGCTCGCCGACCCAGGGGAGGGGGAGAAACGATACGTGGTTGTACCAGGGTTCCGCGGGATCGATCTCGTCCTGATGCACGGCCATCCGCACCATGTTGCGATGCGTGATCATCGCGCCCTTGGGCAGTCCCGTGGTGCCCGAGGTATAGGCAAGGATGGCTACCGTAGAATCGGTCAAGCGATCGAGATACGAGTCAAAGAGGTTCGGCTCTCCGGTTCCGAGGTCCCTTCCCATCTTCTTGACGGTTTCCAGCGGAATGAGGAGGGGATCGTCGTAATACCGCATCCCTTTCATGTCATCCACGATCACGTGTCGAACCTTTGGGCATTGGTCTTTTATTTCCAGAAACTTGTCGGTCTGTTCCTGGTCCTCGACGAGCAGGTACGTCGCATCCGAGTGATCGATGACGTACTTGACCTGGTCGATGACACTGTCGGGAAAGATTCCGACTGATGCCCCTCCCAGGCTTTGAACGGCAAGTTCGCCGTACAGCCATTCCGGTCGATTGTCACCCAGGATAGCGAGCTTGTCGCCGTCCCGGTAGCCCAAGGCAAGCAGCCCCAGGGCGAGGTCCCGCACATTGTCCAGGTATTCCTGCCAGGTGACCGACTGCCAGATGCCGAATTCCTTTTCTCGAAGCGCCACTTTGTCGTGGCCGAACTTTCGAGCGTTTTCGACAAGAAGGTGTGGAAGAGTCTCAGTCATGTTGTTCTTATGTTCCAAGAGAGTAGGGGCATCCCTCTGTGGGTGCCCGGCATTGTAGGATGTGGTGACCCCGCTCTTGTTGCGGGGTCACCACATCTGTCGAGACAAGTTTGCAAACTATGCGGTTCGCTTCGCTCACCACATCCTACGCAGGATGTGACTGTAGTTGCGATTCCGTGTGCTTAGCTTCCGTCTACTCCACGGTCATCCAATCGGACGCGGGTTCGAAAATCTTCTTCTCAACGTTGGCCTTCCAGATCTTGGCCACCGGGAACTTGTTGTCTTTCCATGTAAGCGGAGCAGTAAGCCCGCCCGTGTCCATATCCTTTATCGATTGCAGCGCCTTGACGAGTCCTTCACCGGTGAGGTCTCCCGCCTTGGCCGCGCGTTTGAGGCACTCCACGAATATGAGACCGGTGGCGAACCCCTGCATGTAAGAGTTAGGTCTGAATTTGACATCCGGGTAGTTCTTCTTGGTGTAGGTCTGGATCTTCTGGATCATGGGAACGTCTTCCATCCACCAGAAGTTGTAGGGGTTGACCCCCATGTATCCTTCGGCAAGGGGGCCCAGTTCGTCGAGAAGCATCTTTGTGGTGCCCCAGAAAGTTCCCATGAACTTGGTCTTCATTCCGAAATCTCGGCACTGCTTGATAACCGTCGCAACAGGAGCAATCACGAATCCCTGGAAGATGACGTACTCGGCATTCTTTCGCTTGAGATCCAATACCTGGGAGGTCACGTCCACCGCCCCTACTTGCGCTACGGCTTCCGCCACCAGGTCGAGTTTCAGCGTCTTGCACATCTCACGGGCGTACGGGATGGGATCTTTGCCGAACTCCGTGTCACTGTAGAAAAACGCCACCTTGGCCCCGGGTTTCTCCTGAGCAATGTACTTAAGCAGGATCCCGAACATGTCCGCATAGGTGGGACCGGGAACGAACACGAAGGGGTTGGCCTTGGCGTCCGCCAGTTCGCCCGAAAAGGATGTGGAACTGTACAGGATCTTGTACCGGTTCATGATTTCCGGTCCCATGGCCTTTCCGAGGCCGGTACTCTCCCCGTACATGATCAGCGGATTGTCCCTGGTCATAATCCGCTTAAATGCGGCCGTTGCCACGTCGAGCTTGTACTGGCCGTCCTCCATGATGTACTCGATCTTCTTGCCGTCGATACCGCCGGCTTCATTGGCCATCATCAGGGCGTCTTTCAGACCCGCACTGATATTTCCTCCGGCAAAAGCGAAGCGGCCGGTGATGGGCTGGACGGCTCCAACCTTGATCACATCGGAGGCTGAGACGGGGCCGGCCGGCCCTCCCAACATAAGTCCCGGAATGACGAATAGGATTGCCAACCAACACACTTTGCTTCTCATTTCGCTTCCCTCCTGTAACCTTCAGAAATAGTTAGGTAAATCAAATACCTATCAGCCGTCGGCCTGAAGCCATTTCCGTGAGTGAACTACGGACCCATTTCACCACTGAGTTTCGTACCGCTTGTTCCTGTCCTTTCGTGATGCGGTACGCCGTTCCCGACACAAACCCGTCGACCGCTACTGAGAGCGACCCGGCTGGACGCGACACTCAATATGAAAAGGGCCACAGCGTGAAGAAGTTCTTGATTCGATGCCAAATCTCTGCCAACCCATGCGGCTCGAATACGAGAAACAGGACGATGAGGGTACCGAAAACAACCTCCTTCATGGGAATAAAGTGTTTGCCCATGGTCGGGAAAAGGTCTCTCGATGCGCTTGCTATTACGTTCAACATCTCGGGGACCACAACCATGAAGATCGCACCGAAGATCGAACCCAGGATACTGCCCAGGCCGCCCACGATGATCATCGCGAGATACTCGATGGAGAGGGAAAAAGGAAAGTGTTCGGGAGTGACTACCTTGATGAAGCTGACCCACAGGCCTCCGGCGATGCCGGCGTAGAACGAGCTGACGGCAAAGGCGGCCAACTTGTATCTGAAGAGGTTGATGCCCATCATCTCCGCGGCAAGATCTCTGTCGCGGATAGCCACAAAAGCCCGACCCCACTTGGTTCTCAGTATGTTCCGGGCAAAGCCGACGCCGACGACGACCAAGAGCAACGTGATGTAGTAAAAACTCCGCTCCGTGTCGAATACCATGCTCCCCAGCTGCGGGGGGGGGACATTGATCCCGCGGATTCCGTGAGTGACCGCTTCCCAATGGACGAAAATCCATTCCAGAATGAATTGAGCGGCAAGTGTTGCGATGCAGAGGTACAGTCCCTTCACTCGAAGAGAGGGGATGCCGATAACCAGCCCGACCGCTGCCGACGCCAGTCCACCCATGGGCATTGCAAACCAGAAAGGCATTCCTACTTTGGTGATGAGCACGGCCGTGGTGTATCCACCCACTCCCACGAAGGCCGCATGCCCAAGGGAGATCTGGCCGGTGCAGCCCGTGAGGAGGTTTAATCCTACAGCACCGATGATTGCGATCCCGATGAGGTTCGCCACGTAAAGAATGTATTCGTTGGCTATGGCGGGGAGCAGGATGAGGCCGGCGGCGAGCAGGACCAGCCAGAATTTCACGAAGAGCGTCTGGAAAATCTTCTCGTCTTCGAGGTACGATTCTTTAAAGTCTCCGCATCGCATATGGCACCTTTTCGTCGTAACCTGCGGCCGGCGACGCTCTCTGGTAAGAGGAGCATCGGCGCCACTCTTGGAGCGTGCTCATGCTCATGTCAATACTCAGGTCCGGCGTCAGACCCGCTCGATGATCTCTTTGCCGAAGATACCGTAGGGCCGGATCATGATGATGATGACGAGAACCACAAAGGGAACGACCTCTTTGGTTCCGCCGCCCATAACGGCATCGAGGTACACGCCGGCGAAATTCTCAAGCAGACCGATGATGAATCCGCCGACTATGGCCCCGACAATGCTGTCCAGCCCTCCGAGAATGATCACGGAAAGGACTTTCAGACCAATGTCGCCCATATGAATACTGATACCGCTTATGTTGCCGATGATGATGCCGCCGATGGCCGCGGTGACGGCCGCGAAACTCCATGAGAGGGCGAAGACGTTCTTGACGCCGATTCCCATGGACAAGGCTGCCTGCTGGTTGCTCGCGGTGGCTCGCATGGCGAGTCCCGTCCTCGTGTACCGGAAGGTGGCCGCGAACAGAGCGGTACACACCATGGCAAAAATGAATCCCCATAGAAGCCCTGACGGCACGATGGCGAATCCGAGGTCAAGCGGCTGAGGAGGGAAAATCGGTGGAAATGAGCGGTAGTCGGGGGACCAGATGATGTGCGTCAACCCTCTGAGTATGCTTGCCAGACCGATCGTCACCATGATCACCGAAATGATGGGCTCACCGATCAGCGGCCGAAGAATGACCCGCTCGATCACCACTCCAAGAAGCGCTGCGAAGGCCATGGTGACCATGAAGGAGACATAGAAAGGAGCTGATGTCTGACCCATGATGGAGAGGCACATAAAGGCGCCCAACGTCATGAATTGGCCGGTGGCAAGATTCAATATGCTGGTGGCCTTATAGATCAGCACGAATCCCAGTGCGATAAGACCATAGACTCCGCCGGCGGCCAAACCGCTCACGATAATCTGGGGAATAATGTCCATAGCCTCCTCCCGCCTGAGTTGCGTGAATCAAGCAGTCACGGTCCGTACCATGACCTCTTGCACCGTTGGCACGGATCGACTTGAGTGGGGCCGTGTGCAGGGAGCGTGCTCACATTCAGCTCATATGGATTTCGGGAGACCTCGTGGCCCCCCGGACTGAAGAGTGCCGGCAGGATGCCGTCATCCCAACCAGTCGCCACACCGAATTCAGCGCACTTTCCCAAGGCAGCGAAAAGGCTTTGAAGACGTTTTGTATCGGCTGCCTCGAATCAAGTCGGAATGGAAAAAGTTGCGCTTGGAAAAAGGGATTGTGTTGCGTTCGCCGTGAACCATACACAACAACTTCCGGGAGCGTATCATGTTCTCCGTTGCCGGCCCGAATGAGCGAATCTTCACGTCCCCGCATCGGTCGGCAAGAGAGGTCGCGTAACGATTGGGTATCAGGCGGAACACAGAATAGAGGAACGTGGCCGGCGATGCAAGGGAATTTCTCATGAGAAAATCATCCCCGGGATTGGGCGATCGCCTATCGGTCTGTGCCTTGAGCCCGTGTAAGCCGATCGGGTCCGTTCGTTGGAATCTTCGCTCCGCGGCCCCCTGCTTTACTCCCGGCAAAGGGGGGTGAGGGAGCGCCTGCATTCGCGACTCGTTGGACCCGTCCCTCGGCCGGTCGTGGGTCCTCGAAAACCCATCGGATTACGGGTGTGATTCTACGAAAGGTGTACGGTCGGCAGAAGAGGGAAATCAGTGATACTTGAGTAGGCACATCCCCTAAAGTCTTGTAGGTCGTTAACCTACTCGGGTTTCGCCCGATCCTGGTTCTCGGTCCACAGAACTGCAAGTCTCACCAGTTCTCCGCAACGTTTGAAACCGAGCTTGTCCTTTATCCGTTCTCTGTATGTGCCCACGGTCTTGACGCTGATGTTCAATCGTCTTGCAATGTCACCGGAAGTCAGTCCCCTGCCGACCAATTGGAACACTTCCAGCTCCCGGTCGGTGAGGACGGCGAGCGGCGAACTCCCCGCCGGATCGTTGTCCCCCTGAAGCCTGCTTATGACCTGAGTCATGACCTTCTCGCTGACGTAACAGTTTCCGGAGAGAACGGTGCGGATGGCCTTGACTACGGCAAGCGAGGCTTCCTGCTTCATGATGTAGCCTTTGGCTCCGGCCTGTAGGCAACGTTCCGCGTAGATTTTCTCATCGTGCATGGACAATACCACCACGGGAATCTGCTTGTCCCTGCAGGACAACTCCTTGATCAAGTCCATGCCGTTGCTGTTGTTGAGCGACAGGTCCACGATGGCTATGTCCGGCTCAATGGCTGCAATGGCCTTGCGGGCTCCGGCCACGTCATCGGCTTCACCGCACACCTCGAGTTCGCTTTCCTGGTTGATGAGTTGCTTCAGGCCCATCCTGAAAATGGGATGATCCTCGACAATCAGCACCTTAGCTCCGACCATTGGTGATTCGGTCCTTCCCCGCGGTCAATGCTGCAGTCAGACGCCTTGATTTTCAGAGTCACCGACGTGCCGCCCCGCGAATCTCTTTCTATTTCGATGGAGGCTCCTATCCTCCTCGCCCGATAGTTCATGATCCTGAGTCCCATTCCGTTGGAGGAGTCCGCGTTCGTAATTCCGCGGCCGTCATCTCTAATCTTCAGTTCGAGCAAACCGTTTTCCGACGTAAAACTCACATGGATGTTCTCCGCTCCGGAGTGTTTGACCGCGTTGTGAACGGCTTCGTGTGCAATGTAATACAGATGGCCGGCTACCGTAGGATCGTGGACGACGATGGGCACATCGCATTGAAGATGGTATGTAACGCCGAAAATGTCCTCGACATAGCGCCCCAAAGAGGCCAGTGACGAGCCGAACTCCTCGTCGCCAAGATCGACGGGGCACAAACCTCTCGCCAATCTGCGAAGTTTGTGAATGGAGTCTTGAATGAGTTTACGGATCTCGGCCGCATCGGAAGCTTCGGCCGGACACCTGCCGTTGAGTTTCTGCTCGAGAACCGTGCTGAGCACTTCCACCCCTATCAAGTGCGGACACAGATCGTCGTGAAGATCGCGCCCGATCTTCTGATGTTCCCGTTCACTGATGTGGAGAATTTCCCTTTCCAAGCGCTGGGAATCG
Source organism: Desulfomonilaceae bacterium (assembly GCA_031082285.1). Taxonomy (GTDB): domain Bacteria; phylum Desulfobacterota; class Desulfomonilia; order Desulfomonilales; family Desulfomonilaceae; genus JAVHLK01. The sequence continues at coordinate 5,419 of JAVHLK010000052.1, read as the reverse complement.
GTGAGATCCTCCAGCGCGGCCAGCATGCATTCCTCACCCCAAAGCTCGATGAGTTCGGCTGATATCACCCCGGATCGAGCCTCTCCGGAGGATGTGTAGTACCGTAGGTCGCGACCTACCAGCCGGGAGTTTCGGCGCACTTCATCGAGCAGGGCCCCGGCCGTGTCCGTATCCATCACAAAATGAGGGTCCAGGAGGGACTTGTCGTGCACTTCGGAAAGCGAATACTCGGTGAAACGCAAGAAGCTTTCATTCACATTGATCACGCGGCCGTTTCTGATCGAAGCAATGATCATCCCGCTTGGACTGCAATGGAATGCCTTGGAGAACATCTCTTCGGAAAGCCGCAAGGCTTCCTCGGTTTGGCTCCTCTCCCGGATTTCCTCCAACAGCTTGTTTTTGTATCCTTCGATTTTGTTCATGAATTCATTAAAGTACCTGGCCAATTGGCCCAACTCGTCTTCAGAGCCGACCTCCATGCGAACCGTCAGGTCTCCGGACCGGCGTGAAGTCAAACCATTCATCAATGACTTGAGAGGCCTCAATATGTTGCCGCTGATGACCAAGGTGACGGGTATGACCAGCAGCAGGGTCCCTATCACCGTGGCGAATACGATGTTCCTCACTCGTGTCAGTGCCGCGTACGATTCGTCCAGATAGCACGATGAAGCAACAATCCAGTCATACTCGGGTATGTAGTCGAAGATGACCAGCTTGTCTCGGAAGGACTCTTCACCCGGGTTCTTCCAGGAATAGGTCAATTTGCCCCGTTTCACGTTAATGATTTTATGAACGAATCGGTTGCCTTGCGCGTCGGTTGCATCGAGAACACTGTCTTGCAGTATGGGATGGACGATGACGTTGGCTTTGCTGTCGAGCACGAACGAGTATCCCGTCTTGCCGAATCTCAGGGCCAGGATGCTGTCGCGGAAATCGTCAACCTTGACAAGCTCGGCAAATTCCTCTCGGTAGGACGAGACGGAAATGATCCAGTCCCACGGCTCGAAGTAGGTCATGTAGAGTGCTTTGGGCCTCTTGTGATCCTCACCGGGGTTCCTCCATTCATATTCGAGGTACCCTTCCTTCATTTGTATCTGATCTCGCACGAACTTGTGCTGAAGAAAACTTCTCCCTTGCACTCCCGGGTTGGGGTGTACGGGTGCCTTGCCGAAACTGTCCACGCAATAGATGTATCCCGTCTTGCCGATCGTTTGACTCAAAACGATCTGGCGAGCCTGCAATTTCGCCTCATCTTCGGTCATCCACCCTTCTTTCTGACGACTGTGAATGAGTTCTATGATCTTTCGGTTCTGTTCGGCAACCGCGCGCAAATGGTTCTTGATCGACGTGTTCGCGGCGGTACGAACCATGCTAAGGATGGTCGTCGTGGTATTGTGCAGTTCGCTCTCTATGTTGGCTTCGATGGCATTGCGGACAAAGTGATAGATAACCAGACCGCCCAGGAGGATGGTGACCATGAAGACGGACGAGTAGGAGAGCAGCAGCTTCAGGCTGATCGGCAAGTCTCGGAAGAGATCGGTGAGCCTTATCATGAGGTCGATTGTCTCCCTGGTCGGCAGGATCGCAAACCCCGGCGCGTGACCATAGGCGTTGACTTAAGGCAAGATTGCCTCAGACCCGGCCTCGAAAGACCGGTCTAATTTCACACTGTCCCTCCGGGACTCATCTTGCTCCCTCTCCCTCTGGGAAAGGGTTGGGGTGAGGAAGCCTTTCCACACCTCGCCGCGCAATCCCGCGGGACGGGGGATTGCGCGGCGCACGCCCAGTTTTGAGACAGTTTCTTCAGTGCCGGGTGGCCAAGACGCTTATGTGAACGCCTATGAGCGCGTGTCGGTGCAAACCCCATTCCATGTCCAGAGGTACCACGATGCCTGTTCTCAGTCAACGCGGCAGGCCTCGAGGCTTCATCGTCTGCGTTCGGCTTCGGCCAGATAGTCGTGGAGAATTTCGCCGTAACCAATGTCAAAGTCGTACACGGCGAATTGGGCGGAAACCAATCCCAGGACCTTCATCTTGCCGAGCGGGTCGTCAGGGGTCGAATCAAATTCCAAAGTCGCCTTTCCGGCATACAGTTCCTTGAATCGATCCCTTACCGTTGTCGACGTAATCTGCATGACGGCCGGTCGAGCATCTTTCTCCACCGAGGGGACGAGCTTCAGTGAAAACCATGGGGCTTCGGGCCAACCCATCTTCGGGTCGAGTTTCCTGTCCTTGCTCAACGTTGCCCGCATAACGGCTCTCCCTCCACGTGAGACCGTGGCGGTGACCCGCTTGCCGTCCTCTTTGAACTGAATCACTGCGTCTTTCTTGGGCGATCCCCAGATCTCGCGTCCTGCGGCCAACGGCATGACCTTGTCCGAGTAGATGAATGCGGCGAACTTGCCTTGGGTCGTCTCATAGGATGAAGGAATGCCGATGCCCGCCTCGTGATACGTCAGCTTCGACGGGCTCTCAAGGTTGTACCTGCCGATGTATGCAAACGCGTAATTGAGCGCATGAGGAACCAGAGGTTCGGGGACGAGTTCGGTCAGGATGTCGGGGGTGGTTTCGAATACGATGACGATGGCCCTGTTGTCGCGATATTCCCAGGGCGGAGCCTGGTACAGGGGAGCTGTTCGAGGGACGGTAAATCCCGTCTGTTCGCCGTCAACGACCGGTGGGCACCAGGGACCCGCCACAAGGGCGGTAAGCAGGAGCAACGAGAATACCCGTTTACCTGGCATGAAACGATCCTTTCGCACGCGACGTTCTAAACCCGCTCAGACGTCGCCGGAAGCACCCGCGCGGTGCCGGGGAAAACCGCCTTCGGCGTTCCGCCGGGCCGCGTCGCATTCCACAGCGCCCGCTGTTCGCAATCACCACAGCGGAGCATTCCGGTTCGAGTCAACGGTCCGGACAATCATCACCACAACGCGGGACGTTGATATAACGATCGTATCTCTCTCAGCCGCTTGCTGTGCAGCGCCACACAACTCTTCCTACAGTTCACCCAGAGTGCCCTTTCCGCATCATCACCGCGCGTGTGGTCTCTGTCACAGTCTTTCAGACATTGCTCGTATTGGGGCGATCGCTCTCCCCCATCGGCATTTCCCGGCGGGTCGTCACCGCGGGCGATCGACTCCAGAGTCGAGATCATCTGTTGCACCGCCGCATCGAGGGGATCCGGGGACCCGTCCATCAATGGTGCGACGCTCTTGGGGCCGGCCGCGAGGTCCCGCGTCTTTTCCCAACCCGCTACGGACACGAAGAACAACGCGGTAAGCAGTATTCCACAGAGGGCGCCGAGCAACGCGGATATGAGGACTTTATGCTCTGCAGGGAAGTCGCGAAATCCCGTACGATCGTCATCAGCCTCTAAGTCCTCTTCTTCGAGAGATTCCGGCGACTGTCCTTCAGATCTCACGTACGCGATGTCGGCCCAATGGAACGCCCGCTTTCTCTGTTCCAAGTCTTCCCGGTCAATGTCTCCCCGCTGCATGAGCTTCCTGAAGAGCCGGTCAAGACCCCGAGCGGAGACATTATACCGGTCCATCAGTTCGATGTCGCTCATTCCCGATCGGATGAGCCGTACGACTTCTCCCGCGCTGATTCTGATTTTCTTCTTGGACTTCGGCCGCCTGAGGACCGTGTGGGAGACCACGTCGACGATGTGAGACCTATCGGACTTGTAGAGCCTTCCGTTCAGTTCGGCCTTGTCGATCTCGCCCTCGTCGAGGAGTTTCTTGAAGAGTCGTTCAAGGCTCCGCGCAGAAATACTGTACCTTCTGATCAGGTCCACGTCACTCATGCCGGACCTGAAGAGACGGACAGCCTCACGAGCATTGACGGTCAGTCTTGGCCTTTCCCCCACTCGCGTCTCCATACGCGTGCCGCGGCGTTCGTTAATGGGCGGGTTATGGGGATTCATCCCGGACGGAGTAGTCACCCTGAAACGCTGAACGAATGTGCGCAGCACTCGCTTCAATACGCTCTTGAACCATCATAACTCCTGCCGCGAAAAATCACGGTGAATCTCCAGGTACGGCGGACACCGGCCGCAACACACCTACTTCAATGGCTCATCCTCATTGTTTCGGACCCGGGAGCCACTCATATAAAGCTTCCAGAACCCGCGGGCCGCCGTGTTGTCTTCTATGGGCGTGGCCGGTAAGGGAATCTGACCGAAGTACTCCTCGATCTTCGACATCATGAACGACCCGATTCCCTGTCGACGATACGTCTCCGCAACCCAGATATTGTTGACTTGCGGGGTCCATCCACGATTCGCGTAGCCGTGAACGTAGCCGATGATCTCTTCTCCCCTGAACACTCGGACTTCGTACCAGTCTGTTTCCTCTTCGTAGAGGAACTCCAGCAGCAAGAGGGTCCGAAAACCGCTTCCCTTATGTTCGAAAAAGAGACGGAACTGCACTGTCTTACACCTGAACCATCATGCCGGCAAAGGTACAACGAAACATGAAAGTCCTTGCCCGCCGGCAGGCCCTCCAGGGCTTCGCCTCGGAGATGGGGTATGAAGATCGCTCGTTGCGCCGTAATTTGGGGGAAGACTCTATCCCCCCAAAGCCCCCCATCCGTAACCCGAAGCGGCTCTGCTCCATTCAGGAGACATACATCGAAACGACACCAATTCATACCCATGATCTGTCCATTACGTGCCACTCGGGAAGGCGGCAACCGCGCGAAACCACCCGAGAGGCCGGCTGCTACAGAACCCTCATACCGATTCACACATGGGCAATATGGGGCAATGCTTACATCCCCAGTGCGGCCCGGATCTCGTCTTCTTTGAATCCGACGATTACCTTGTCTCCGATCACGATCGTAGGAAACGCACACCTTGCGGTCAGCTGCTTGATTTCCTCGATTACGTCGTTACGATCCTCGTCGGGCAACAGGTCAACATCCGTGAACTCGTATTCAATCCCACATTCTCCCAGAAATCTCTTGCAGGACTTGCAGTGGCTGCATGTGCTAAGGCTGTACAACTTACAGATTTCCATAGAGTGTCTCTCCAATTCTCAGAACGGCGGTCCTTCCAATCTGGAATTCGGCAATTGTAGCATCGTTTTCCGAATCGGAAAACGCTTTTGGCCGTGAGTCGAAGACCTTCCTACCGGACGCCGAACGAGGGCAGGCCGGCGAGGCACCCACTCGGTCCGGGATATTGAGATTGAAATAGCCGGTGGATAGGTTTAGATTTGGCAAAGAGGTCCGAAACGTCGAATGTCAGAGATCGGGAAGAGGGCGTCGGATGGCTAAGCCGGCATTGAAAATCAGTGCCAAAGAGGTGTTGGAGGACATCAGGTCCGGGTTGGAAGACAACCTTTTCATGCTCAAGTATAATCTGACGTATCGGCAACTCCAGAGTCTCTTCAGAAAAATGATCAAGGCCGGGTAT
>JAVHLK010000051.1 GCA_031082285.1 Desulfomonilaceae bacterium | reverse complement strand
CTACACCGCGGCGTGCCACGACTTGGGCGTACATTTCAGTTTTGAGACAATTTTCTTAACCCTTGGCTAATCGGTGCAATAATTGTACTGCAGTGCACCGATTCTCACCCAACGCTGATAAGCCCCCAATCATATACTGACAAATCGACAACACCCGCTTACGGTGCCGTCATTCCATTGCATCGAGCGGGGCGATCCATATGGCTTCCATGGGTGCGCGGCGTGGATCTCCGAGCGTAACCACTCGGATGTTATGCACATTATAGAACAGTAAGAAGAGCGGGATGTTTCGGCACATTACTTGCTGCTCTTATTCCCGAGCCCAAAGGGGGCTTTCGAGACTCTTCATAAGAGATCGTGAAAGAGTCCTCTGGGGCCGGCACCTCGCGCCGCTCTCGGCGAGTTTCAGGAGATACAAACAGGATGAACATGGTGCGGAGTTCGGTTCGGTTCATCATTCAACAGAGGGCCGAGTAAGAAGGGCCGGACGGGAGACGACTGTGGCCACCATTCTGATTCTCGATGCCGAAAGGGATTCGCGGCTGCTTTTCAAGCGTTTCCTCGAGCAAGAAGGGTACGCGGTAATCGCCTGTGACGATCAGCGGCATGCTCTGGATCTGGCCGGTACAAATAAGGTGGATCTGGCCATTGTCAACGCGGATACGGGACGAAGAAACACCACGCCGGTGGGACAGCTGCTCAAGACAGAGAACAAAGGTCTCAGAATCCTCGTCATCACGGATTTTCTCCACGACGAATGCAAACAGATCATGTCGGAGCAGGAAGTCCTCTTAAGGCCGGTGGAGATGGAGACGGTGGGAGCGAGGGTCCGTGAGCTGCTGCGATCTCCTCCGCCGAGCGGCCGGTGAAGGGGGGACCGGGAATCGACGATATTCGGTTGCGCTCAAACCGAAATTTGCAAACAGGAGGCTTACATGAAGCAAAGGAAGTGGATGGTGATCGGCATTCTGACCGCGGTCGCTGTGGTGTGTGCGATCGTGTTGACGGAGCCGGCGGCGGCAGGAAAACTTGAGGACGCCATTGCCAAGACACCCCAGGGGACAGGGAAAGGAATGATCGATCCCAACGCCGCGCCGGGATTCATGGGTATCCCCGGGGCACCCCATCCTTTCTGGTTTTACGGCATCTTGTGGGGGATTTGGGTCGGGTGGATCTTCTCTACCGTTGGGGCCTTCGGCGGAATCATGGCGGGTGTCGGTCATATAACCGTCTTCGGGCTGGCGGATTACGGAAGAACGTTCAAGGACACCAGCCCCGATCTCAACAAACTCCTGACCGACTCCATTCGTACAAGCAATCAGTATCTGGTGGGTCTATCCTCGCTCATATCCTCTTTGACCTACTACCGAATGGGTCGTCTTGTGCTGCCTCTGGGCATCTGCCTGGCCGTGGGAGGAATCGCAGGAGCGTATCTGATTCCGGTGCTCACCGCCGGGAAGATCAACCTCAGTCAATACATAGGCTTCTTCGGGATCATAGTGCTGGTGATCGGCTGCTTTCTGTTCTATGAGACCACAGAGAGGGGACAGGCGAGCAAGAAGGCGGCTAAGGCCGCGGCGGCGGCGTTCGAAAAGGACCATATTAAACGACAGGAAGGCAATTCTGAACACGCGGCGCGCGGCGTGGAAGTGAAGCAGTGGGGCGCTTCCAAGATCACCTTTACCTTTTATGGCGTTGAATTTTCCTTTGCCCCGATCTGGCCCATTGCCGGCGGATTCGTCATTGCCGCGATTTCCGCGTTCATCGGAGTGGGCGGCGGTTTTCTCTACGTGCCCTTCCTCACGTCCATCGCCGGGCTGCCGATGTACATCGTCGCGGGGACTTCGGCCATGGCCGTGTTCGTCAGCATGATCACGTCGATTTTTACGTTCATGTTTGTCAAAGGGACCCCGATCGACTTCCTTTTTATCGGAGTCGAACTTGTCGGCATCTTCATCGGATCGATACTGGGACCTTACACATCAAAGTACATTCCTGACATTTGGCTCAAGAGGCTGTTTGTGGTCCTCGCTGTCTACGTGGGAGTCGGCTACACTACAAAAGGTTTTCTCGGGTACTCCATTTTCCCCGGCATGTAGGGAATGTAGTCCGGCCCGGGCCGGGGGCTTAACCAAAGGGGTCGGCTTGGTCCGGCCCCATTAAACGTTCGGTGGTGGTCTATGGAAATGCACCCGCTGTGGATCCTTATCGATCCGTACCTGATCTGGTCCTATCGACTGACGGGCTACGCGTTTGTCGATTTCCTGATCGGGACATCCGTCCTTGCATGGATTGCCTTGGTGATCGGAGAGTTCACTATCGCTGGGGTCTTCTTGTTGATGAAGGATCGTATCGACGCGACTTCGCGCGATGCGCGGCGCTATCAGGATCTGTCGGCGGATGCGATGGCTTCCGGGGACAACAAAGCCTATCATGCAGCCAACAAGCTGGCCAACGACGCCTTCGGGAAGTCCTTTTTCCTCCAGTTCGGCTTGTCCGCAGCCTTCCTCTGGCCGGTCTTCTTAGTACTGGCGTGGATGCAGACCCGATTCGCCGAGGTTGATTTTCCCTTTCTGTCTCTGGATTACACGGTTGGGTATCCCTGCATTTTCATTCCGCTCTACGTAGCGTCGTACATGATCTTTAAACGCGTAAAGGGTCGGCTGCCCTATTTCAGCCGCATCAAGGCGATCCTGAGTTCCTACGAAGACAAGGAAGCCCGGCCGGAGGCTCTTCCGACTTGCCGGCCCCAAGAGCATGAAGGGCATAGGACTTGAGCGCAAGGCCCGCAATAGGGCTGAAAACGTATCGTATCACGGCATTAGGGTTCGTCATGGGAAAAGGCATCAGAGTATTCAGAGTATAAGGTTTCAGAACAGAGACGACCTGTGCAAGAGGAGATCACATGTCCGAAACACAAGAGCAGATAGTTTACAGCGTATGCGCAATGTGCACGGTACGGTGCCCCATCGAAATCGAAGTGGAGAACAACCGTATCAAGCACATTTGGGGCAACCCCCACATCTTGGGAGGCCGCTTCTTGTGTCCTCGTGGTGCTGCCGGTAAGGTCTTCGAGAACGACGACGAACGCCTTCAGCAACCGATGATCAGGGATGGGAAGAGAGGCGCAGGGCAATGGCGAAGTGTTTCCTGGGAGGAAGCGCTTGATTTTATCGCAGCAAGACTGAAAAAGATCATGGACGAGGACGGAGGGCGGAGCATAGTGCTCGGGGACCGGGGAGGCGGCTTCACCGACCTTCAGAAGGCGTTCATTAAGTCACTCGGCTCGCCGAACTACTTCAACCATCACGGTTCTTGCTCCAGCAGCGTTCACAACGCTCATAATTCCATTGCAGGCCACAGGCGAAACACGGTGTCCTATGACTACAAGAACTGCAAGTACTGCATTCTCTATGGCCGGAACCTGTTCGAGGCCTTAGGAACCAAAGAGGCGTGCGATTTCATGGACGCCATCGAGTCCGGCATGAAATTCGTCCATCTCGATCCCCGGTGGAACTATACGGCAGCCAAGGCTCACAAATTCCTGATGTTGCCCCCGGGGACGGATTATGCCTTCAATCTTGCACTCATCAATGTGATCATTAGGGAAAACCTCTATGATGCGGAATTCGTGGACCGGTGGGTGGTCGGATTCAAGGAACTGGAGAACTTCGTATTGCCCTATACGCCTCAGTGGGCGGAGAAGGAGACGGGCATTCCGGCCAAGGAAATCACTGAAATAGCCCACGAGGCGGCCGAGGCGAAACCGTCGGTGATCTTTCATCAGGGATGGATGACCGCGTGGACCGAGAATGACTTCTATTTCAGGAGATCCATATACATCCTCTACGCCCTGATGGGTGCATACGAGGCAAAAGGGGGGCTTCTGTTTAATAAGGGCGAACCCGCCGCCGGGTACAAGCCCGTCAAGATGCTCGCATCCCTCCCACCCAAGGTGGAGGAAAAGAGGTTCGACGGGGTAGGTTGGAAATACCCCCATCTTTCCGCGGACTACGGTCTTGCCCAGGAGCTTCCCGGAGCAATACTGTCGGGGGATCCGTATCCCATAAAGGGATTCATCTGTTACCGGTTCGATCCTTTGGCCTCATTCCCGGATCCGGTCGCGTACGTGGAAGGCCTCAAGAAACTTGACCTGCTCGTAGTCATTGACGTCAACTATAGCTTGATTTCCCGATGGGCCGACGTGGTGCTGCCTGAGGCAACGTTTCTGGAGCGCACGGACCCCGTCCTGGTCAAGAAGGGTCCCAAGCCCGAACTATGGTTGAGAAGGCAGGCAGTGGAACCGAAATACGACTCAAGACCGAAATGGTGGATATTCAAACAATTGGCGGAGCGGCTTGGCGTGGGGCAGTATTTCCCCTACAACACCATCGAGGAACTCATAGCCTGGCAACTCGAGGATACGGGCTTAACACTGTCCGACTTCGACGCGAAAGGCTATGTCCCCCTTTCCAAGAAACAGATCGTGTGGGACCGCGATGAAGGGCTGAAGTTCAACACGCCTTCAAAGAAGATCGAGTTCGTTTCAGGCATGCTCACCGAGGCGGGGATTCCTTCGTTTCCACCGTATGAAAGTCCAAAGAAACCTCCCAAAGGCCACTATCGTCTTCTCACGGGAAAGATTGCGATCCACACGCAAGGGACCACGCTGAACAATCCGTATCTGAATGAGATCCAGTCCGAAAATAAGCTCTGGATCAACTCCAAGGAAGCGTGGGAATTGGGGATCGAAGACGGAGACATGGTGGAAGTCTCGGCCAACGGGGTGACCCAAACCATAAAAGCGGCAGTGACGGACTATATTCATCCGGAGGCCGTCTATACCCTCCACGGGTTCGGCCGCGACGTTCCCGAGCAGACAAGGGCCGCTCACCGCGGCATGCGCGACAACACGCTCATGAAGGGTTTGCTTCAGGTGTCGGTGGGAGGCAACTGTCCGATAACGGAATGCTTCGTGAAAGTCGAACCGGCTTCGTAATTTTTTTCCGGCAGAGGTGCAACATGACGGACTACTACATATATCAGGATCGTTTCAGATGCATAGGTTGCAGGGCCTGCGAACTACACTGCAAGACGGAGAAGGACGTCCCGGTCGGTGCTGCTCTGTGCAAGATCATTCCTGTGGGACCCAAAGAGGTTCGGGGCGTGCCGCGGATCGAATTCGTGTTCATGCCCTGTTTCCAATGTGAAGAGGCGTGGTGTATGGCAGCGTGTCCCACCGGCGCCATGTCGAAACGTGAGAAAGACGGCATTGTCTCAATAGAGGAGTCACGGTGCATAGGCTGCAAAGCGTGCATCACCGCGTGTCCCTGGGGCGCGTGCCAGTGGGACGCGGACAGGGGTAAGGCGTACAAGTGCGACTACTGCAAGGACAGGCTTGACAAAGGCCTTCAACCCGCGTGCGTAACGGGTTGTGTCACGAAGGCTCTGACATGGGTGAGTCCGGGGGCGTCTTCGATTTCCCGGCGTGAACGATTTGCGAGCAAGATCGCCAAAGGGACCCCTCGTTGACGTCGAGGAGGAATTCCGTTCTCCGTACGGTGAAAGCATCCCTCAGGAAGGCCGTCGGCAGGTGGTGATTTCCGGCGGTTACCTCCATGAGGGACCCGCGACCGAGTTGCATGCCCGCGGAGGGGAGAAATGAAGAGATCGATAGACCCACAAAATTCCGATCGCTCGCGATGGTCCGGCCTCCCGTGCATTTTCGACCTGTGCCTGCAACTGCACAGATCGGGGGACATCGACCGGGGATCACTGGTTGCCTCCTTACCCGGTTGCATCGGCTGCGGCGCATGCGCCACACTGTGTCCGCAGGCCGGCATAGAGGTACAGGATCGCGGACATGAACGCGTGATCCTGCGCAACGGCAACGTGGTCGTCAGAGTCGTCATGGAGAAATGCAGAGGCTGTGGAGAGTACCACGTCGCACGCGTGTTGATGGAACAGGTGGCCGGATTGGTGAACTATCCGAGAGACGTAGTCGACAAGAATCTCTGTCCTGCGTGCAAACGCATCGCACTGGCCGCGGCACTGACGGGAAATGAACCTGATCTCAGCCGGGTACGTGTAAGCAACCAAAAGCGCTCGGAATGACCGACAATCGGGGGTTCCATTTCCATGTCACGGAGGGTGACCATGAACCCGAAACCTTGTTTCCAACCGGGACCGGGTGCGGACTCGAAACATATTGCCTACGACGAGGACGGCCTGAAACGTGAGTCGTCGGCACCGTGTCAGCTCCATTGCCCCACGGGCACCGATATACCGTCCTTTGTCACACTGGCAGGCCACGGTCGTATTCAAGAGGCTCTCGACATCATACGCCGGGACAACCCTTTCCCTTGGACGTGCGGACTTGTCTGTCCGGGATTCTGCGAAAACTGGTGCCAACGCAGATATCTTGACAAGGCAGTCGCCATACGGCACCTCGACGCATTCGTCGCAAAAACAGCGATGGAGCAACCGGGAGGGTATGCGAAACTTTCTCCAAACGCACGCTACGAGGAGAAAGTTGCCGTCGTCGGTTCCGGTCCCGCAGGAATGACGGCAGCCTATTTTCTCGCGCTGGAAGGATATAGGGTGACGGTCTTCGAGTCCATGTCGGAACCCGGCGGTTTGCTGATTGCGGGCATACCGGAATTCCGGCTTCCCCAAAAGGTCGTACGGAAAGAAATCGCCGCGATACTGGATCTCGGAGTGGATGTTGTCGTCAACACCACCATCGGCAGAGACCTGACCCTCGATCAACTCAGACAAGAAGGCTACAAGGCGTTTTTTCTCGGAGTCGGCGCATGGATGCCGTCGAGGCCGGATTTTCCCTGTGAAGCGGATTGCGATGATGTTTTCGACGTCTTGACGTTTCTCAAGGGAGTCTCTTTCGGGCAAATCTCCGAACTCCCGAAGTCCATCGTTATTGTAGGCGGAGACAGAGCGACGGTCGACGCCGCAAGAACCTGCATCCGTCTTGGGAGCGAATGTGTGAACATACTTTCGCGGCGTGCCCGCAGCGAGATCCCGGCTCACATCGAGGAGGTGCTTCAGGCCGCCGAGGAAGGCGTGAAGTTCCACCAACTCACGGAGGTGACGGAGATCCTCGGCACACAAGGCGGCATTGACGCGGTTCAGTGTGTGCGGACCCGTTTGGGACCTCCGGACGGGAGCGGACGGCGCAGCCCCTCGCCGATACCGGGAACCGAATTCACAATGAAAGCGGGCATGCTGATTCACTCCGTCGGCCATAAGCCGGGACTCGAGCCGGACCCGGGGATGGTTAAGATCGATCTGTCGCAGGCCGGGATGCTCCGAGTGAGAGGGGAGTCGCAGCGCACCAACGTGCCGGACGTATTCGCCGGCGGTGATGCCGTGACCGGATCCGCGACCGTTGTGGAGGCCGTCGCTGCGGGCAAGAAGGCTGCATTGGCAATCCATGCGTACCTTCGCGGTCTCCCGATGCCCCGAAAGACCAAGCCCCGACCAAGGGCCATGGTGGAGCCCATTTGCATGGACTATCACGAAAAGGCTTTTGTTCAACGACAAGAAATCTCCATGGCGGATCTGAACCGAAGGATGACATCCTTTGATCAGGTCGAGTCCGTTCTTGACGAGACTGCGTGCCGGTTCGAGGCCAAGCGTTGTATGCGGTGCGATGTCTGCGAGAGGTGTGGCAGGTGCGTCGAGGTGTGCGCGGAAAAACTGGGCCAATCAGGCATCGAGTTCTATCACGCAGGTGAAAGCTCTTTGATTCTCAAGGATTACGTGCACGGCCTTCCTTTCTGCATCGGATGCGGGACCTGCGCAAATATCTGTCCCACCGGCGCGCTTCAGGTTGAGGACGTCGCCGGCGAGAGACGAATCCTCATGTGCGGAACCGTCATTAACCGATTGAAGATGATTTCGTGTGAGCGCTGCGGGACCGACTTCGTTCCAAGGGCTGCGGCCAAGCATACGGAGAAGGAATTGGGAAAGGCCGGTGTCAGCCACAAAGTGCGGCTCTGCCCGGATTGCCTCAGAGTGGAGAGAGCCTCCCGATTCTCACCGCACTGAAGGCTCTGTGGCGTAAATACGGTCGCACATTTCTTCACCGTCGCGGCTTGTGTAGGGGCAGGCCCCTGTGCCTGCCCTGGGCACCCACAGGGGGGGTGCCCCTACAAATCAGATCCGTATTGACGCCAACGAGTACTGAGGACCGGATAGGCTGCCCCCATTGGGAAGCACACTTCTGCCGAGGATACCGTCATGAAGTCTGAACTGATGTTCACTCCTGGACCGCGCGCGGACAAGAGCCGGGTCGTCTACGACAAGGACGGCCTGAAGCGGGAGAGTTCGGCCCCCTGTCAGATTAACTGCCCGGCAGGGATCGACATCCCGTCTTTCATCGCACTCATAGGGCATGGGAGGTACGCGGAAGCGGTTGAAGTGATTCGCCGGGACAATCCATTTCCGTGGGTGTGCGGGCTCATCTGTCCGAACCCCTGCGAATCTTGGTGCCAGCGCCGCCACCTGGACAAAGCCCTTTGTATCAAGGATCTCAAGGCGACCGCCGCCAAGATGGCCATGGATTCCGGGGGATACAAGAAACCCGAGCCGAGAAACCGGTACGAAGAAAAGATCGCGGTTATCGGGTCCGGGCCTGCCGGATTGACCTGCGCTTACTTTCTTGCACTGGAGGGCTATCGCGTAACGGTTTTCGAGTCGTTGCCGGAGGCGGGAGGCATGTTGGCCACCGGCATCCCGGAATACCGTCTCCCGCGTGATGTGGTCCGCAGGGAGATTGCATCCATTCAGGAAATGGGAGTGGAAATCAGAACCGGCACCCCTGTCGGGACCCACTTAACCCTGGATCATCTCCGCCGAGATGGGTATAAGGCATTCTTCCTCGGTATCGGGGCGTGGGCCTGCAGCAGGCTGGGGATCGAAGGCGAGGACGATTTCCCACAGGTTTTCGGAGCCTTGAGCCTGCTTGCCCACGGTGCACTGGCAAAGAAGGAGAAACCCGGCGACCGGGTGGCGATCATAGGAGGAGGCAATGCCGCCATCGATGCGGCGAGAAGTTGTGTCAGACTAGGGTGCAGTTCCGTGAGCATCGTGTACCGACGGACACGGTCGGAGATGCCGGCACATTTCGAGGAGATCATTCAAGCGGCAGAAGAAGGCGTCCATTTCCATCAGCTTACGATTCCCGTGAGGATACTTGGTTCCCGGGGAGACGTCGAGGCGCTGGAGTGCATGATGGCAACGCTCGGCGAACCCGATGAGAGCGGGAGAAGACGTCCTGTTCCCATTCCGGATTCATCGTACTGCATGCCGGTGGACACCGTGGTCTCCGCCATTGGGCAAGTACCCCATATAGGGGCATTGCCGGGTTTGCGGGAAATCCAATTGTCCGGCCGAGAGACCATCAAGGCCGATCCGACCACCGGACGCACCAACTTTCCCGACGTCTTCGCCGCAGGGGACGCGGTGACGGGGGCGGCCACGGTGGTTGAGGCCATAGGCGGGGGTAAGCGATGCGCTTGGGCAATTCATTCATTTCTTCGCGGTCTTCCGATGACCCGCCCGCCGCTGGTCCGGCCGCGGGCAATGATAGCTCCCCAGCGACTCACCTATGAACAAAAGGCTTTCGTGCAAAGGCAGGAAATTCCGCTCATCAGCCTGCACCGGAGAATGTGCAGCTTCGATCAGGTGGAACTCGGTCTTGACCCCTCTGCGGCACGCGAAGAAGCCAAACGTTGCATGCGCTGCGATGTGTGCGAGCGTTGCGGTGAATGCGTGAGGGTATGTGCGGAAGAACTCGGCGTCTCAGCTATAAGGTTCTATCATGCAGGGGAAAACTCGCTGATTCTAAAGGATTACGTCCACGGCCTTCCCGACTGCATTGGGTGCGGTTCATGCGTAAACATCTGTCCTACGGGCGCTCTTCAAATGGAGGACGAGGGCGGAGAGCGCCTCTTGCTCATGTGCGGCACGGAAATCAACAGAATCAAGTTGGAGAAGTGCATAAGTTGCGGTTCCCACTACATTTCAAAGATCCTGCGCGAGCACGTGGCAAAACGTGTCGGCGCACCTGAAGAGGCCTTCGCACGCAGCCTGTGTCCCGAATGCAAGCGGGTCGCCCACGCGGCCGGAATTGTGGGAGAGAAGCCGGATTACACTGAGACGCGCACGGATGATTCGGAAATCGAATGATCCTGTCCCAGCCGACCGGTCGTCAGCCCCGGCACAGGCTGTACACGAGGCCGGAATCTCCCGGTGTCGACGAAACCAATCCCTCGGCCTCCAGTACTTCCAGGTGCGCCCTCACCGCTGTTATTCGGTAATAAACCTCTATCTCCTTCATGGTGGGAAACAGCCGGCGTGCCAACTCAAGTCTGGTGAACCCCGATTGAGAACCTTGCGCGGATCGCCGCGTCTCCAGGACGCTCAGGATCTCGCACCTGCGGTGCTCGTGGAAGGCCCGAAGGTGTTGGATCCTTTCTCGCAGGTTCGAATAGGCACGACCGTGACCGGGAAAGACCTTACGCACATTCAGCTCGGACAAGCGGTTCCATGTGTGCCTGCACTCGGTCAGGCTTTGGTACACGCGTCCGTTGTCCGTCCCGTCGGTATCCGTTGCCGGGCTGAACGTCAACTCTTCTATGAGGCTGTCTCCCGAATAGAGATGCCCGCGCCGCGCATCGAAAAGACAGACCGATCCGGGCGTGTGCCCCGGGGCGTGCACCACTGTCAGGTCGAGGTCGTCGAACCGGAAAACCTCGTCACCATGAAGCGCGGTGACGTGCGACATGGGACGGCAGAGGCTCTCGAGGCGCGTGACCACCAAGTCGACCAGTTCCGAGGCCGTGGCATCCGGTACCCCCGCTTCCTGCAAGAACAGCGCATACTTCCTCCGAGTCTCGGACACGTGTTCGGGATCGACGACCGTTGTCTTGCTTTCGTCCCAGGCGTGAATGAAGACTTCCGCACCGCAGATGCGCGCTATTTCCCCGGCCAGGCCCATATGATCGACGTGACCGTGAGTTACGATCACTCTTCGAAGATCTTCCAGTGCGTCGCCTGTCGCCGCGATCGCGGATCGCACTGCCTGAAGGCAGTCATCCGAATGGATGCCGGTATCGATAAGTGTGGGAACCGAATCCCGTACGTAAAAGCAATTGATCCATTTGACCGGAAAAGGAAGAGGAACCTTGATGGGGTGAATCGTGGTCATAAATCCTGTGCCTAAACGAAAACCTCGGCATCACCGGGGCGTTGCCGTGGACCCGGATGAATTCGCCGCTTTCTGCTCGGAGGTTTCAATCACACAGCAGCATGAAGAGGAACTCCTCCCCAGCGCAGTGTTGATTACCGCCATTGCACATCCCACTCCGCTCTGGACGGTGACGGCCTGGACGGGGCAATTCGTTGCGCATGCCCCGCATTCCATGCACGCATCGCGGTCGTCGATACGCACTCGGCCGTTGTGCCGTACAAGCACCGCGTGGGGGCATACATCCAGGCAGGCGCCGCAACCGGTACATTTGTCCTCATCGAGCGCCAAGGTTGCAACATTGTGAAGATAAACGGGGAACCTCATGACTCATGCTCCTTATGAGGCAAAGCGTGACCCGATCCACAGCGCGACCCCTGCAACACCGGCCGGAATCTGTAGGGGTACGGCGATTCGCATTTCCTTTTTCACGCCGGAGAGCGAAGTAAAGGTGGATGCTCCGGTGAAATTCATGGCAAGGTACGTAGAGAGGGCCGGAACCAGCACGAGCCATGCCGGGATCTCCAGCGGCGCCGGCGGGGACGCCCACACGGAAGTCCTGAGACCGACGAGTACCACTGCCATTGCGATTCCGGGGATCAGGCCTTTGAGAGAGAAAGCACGTCCCGGGAGCCACGGCAAGAGTATCGGAGTGAGCACCGCCCCGGCCACGATCGCACCGACTAAGCACACAACCGCAAACAGACCGTAGTTGAGTGCGTTCGACCAGAAGGTCCCCGGCCCCCCTAATCCGCCAAGGAGGAAGAAAAGGGGCACTGCGACGGCTGCGACCTTCAGAGCGTCGACCAGCTCGACCGGAATGAGAACCAACCTCTCCCAGGTGTCGAAGGTCTTACGACGCATTTCCGGAGCGGCCTTAAACCCCGCGTCTATGAATCGTCCCAGATCTTCGCAGCGAACGGGACCGAACGTCACTCTGAAACCGGACCGTGCCTTGACTTCATGTGCCGCGACACCCGGTCCGCCCAATTGGGGGACAACGACGCGACGGTGCGACACGATCTGTTCCAACCGGGCTCCCTCGATTCGTAGGACTAACTCGTTGGTGCCGAAAGACCCTTTGCCCGCCGCGCACCATACATTGATCCCATCAGTCTCCAGAACGAGGAGCCAAGCGTTCCGACCGTCGAGTGAACGTCGCACCCGGTCAAAGCTCATCTTGTAGTTTGCCGTGACGAGTACCGGTGAACCCGCGTCCGGTTGGCCGACCGCGTACAGACCCGGGTCAACGGTGTAGGACATCCGCCCCACTCCCCACCGGGCTTTGAAGGTTCCCCACAAGTCCGCAGTCTTCAACACGGACGCGGCTCGAGGGATTTTGCCCACGGGCGTGTCAACGGTTCCCGCAATGAACGGCTGATCGAGTCGAGGGAGGCTCGCCCGAGCCTCGGAGGCCGGCGCTCAGCAGCTCGGCGTGGCGGGTTTTGGGGCCGGGAGAGGACAACACCCTTCCCCGGCAGGTCCCGAAAGGTCGGAGACCGCGTGCTTCTGTTCACTCATCATCGGTTCGTCCTTGTTTCAAAGTCTCAAATCAAGGAGATGGCTCTCACGCGGACCATGGATTCGTATGAGAACTTCTCATGTTTCCATCATGTCATGCGAACTCCGAATGTCAAGAGGTTCGTCGGCGGTTCCGGTGCGGGATGAAGACCGGAACCTTTGAGAATACCGTGCAGTGCCGCTGTGAGTCGCGTGAGATAGGTAAGCAATGATAAGCAACGTGGAGATTTGTCTTGATTTCCGTCTTCACTTTGATATGGTCCGCCCCATCTGAAATCCATCATTTTGATTTTCGAGTCCCGGTTGTCGGCCCGCGGCCGGGTATGATTGCACCGGCACCCTTTTGGGGAGGATACGTATGATACGAACAATTGCACTGATCAGTCCGTACGATAGTTTCGAGGCTCACGGACTGAGATCCCTTTCAGCATATCTGAAATCCAACGGCATCCGAACGAAGATGATATTTCTGCCGAGTTACACGGAAACGTGGCAGTTCTTTTTCAGGCAAAAGCCGTCGGCAACCTACAGCAGTGAGGTGGGGAAAGCACTGCGTGCAATCGTGTCGGATTGTGACGCGGTGGGCATAACCATGATGACCGTGGACAAGCCGAGAGTACGGGCCTTAATTCACGAACTGGAACCATTGGGCATACCGATCGTTCTTGGCGGAGTGCATCCTACGGTCTTCCCTGAAGATGCGATTCGACTGGCGGACCGCGTGATCGTTGGGGAGGGCTTCCAGCCGTTGTTGGAGTGGTGCCTGGAACCGTTGCGAAAAGACATTGAGAACCTCTGGACGAGGACGGCCGATGGAGTGATCCGCAATCCCATTCGCCCCGCGATCGACGATATCGATACCTTACCGTTCCCCGATTACGGTCCCCTCAATCACTGGGTGCTGCAGGGGAACGCAATACGTCCGATGGATAACGATATCCTCGGAAAATTCCTTTCTCGGACGTACCACCAGTTTGCAAGCCTGGGTTGCCCCTTTTCGTGCAGTTACTGCATCAACAATCACTACACGAAAATAGGGAAAGGGTACGGGAGCTTTCGACGGCACAGCGTGGATTACATCATAGAGGAAGCAAAATACGGACTTGGTCTCTCGGCCGACATCGAATACATCGATTTTCGAGACGACGGGTTCATCTTCATGAAGGAAGAGCATCTCGAGGAATTCGCACGGAAGTTCAAGAGCCGCATCAATCTTCCCTTCAGTGCCACGGGGATCATCCCTGCGTTTCTCACGGAACGGAAGCTGGAACTGCTCGTTTCGGCCGGTCTCAGAAGAACCAGATTGGGGTTTCAATCCGCGTGCAAAGAGACCCTTCGCTTTTACCGGCGGTCCGGCGATGCGGCCCAGTACGAAAAGTGCAACGACATGCTTCAGAAATTCGATCGGCTGGTGTTCCCTTACTATGATATCATTACCGATAACGTGTTCCTCGATCCGGAAAAAGACGCGCTCGAGACCATCGAGTTTCTCTTGAGATTGAAAGGCCGCTTCTCCATCATATTGTACGGATTACGGGTTTACCCCGGAACGGAGATCCATCGGAAAGCCGAAGAACTCGGCCTGGACAAAAAATGCTTTGAAGACACCTACATGGAATTTTCCCACAACCTCTTGAACTACATCCTCACCCTGATACAATGTTCTCAGAGCAAACTGTTGCCGAGGTTGATGCTCGGACTGTACAGATCCGCCGGGAATCTTACGGTGCCGAAGTTTCTCTTTACGATCAATAGGCTTCTCTGGCATGCACGGTGTGCCCTCGAACACGTGCGAAAGGACGACGTGAGCGTCTTGCCGGACGCGGTGGTAAGGCTTTTCCACCGTTCCAACCGTGAGCGGTGTCCCGAAGATCGTGCTCTCCATCCGGAGACGTCCTCCGCGGTCCCGGCCGCACCGGAGGTTTCGGGAAGCTGAGCAGCGGCTGCATAGGTCGGGTCGCTGCTTTCTGTTAGGTGAGATTGCTCTGTTTTCACTGCAAGAACATTGTGCGAATATCGGCATTTCGTGAGTAATTACAATAGGTCGCCATGCCAATCTATGAGTACCAATCAGTGGATCCCGAGCAGAGCTGCCGGGTATGCCGGCGCCGATTCGAGGTCCTTCACGGAGTTCACGACGAACCCCTCTCCGCGTGTCCCGACTGCGGCAGCCGTGTGGTGAAGGTCATCTCGTGGTGCCGGGCCGTGATTGTCGAGCCTTCGCCGGCCCGGGCCGGCGTCGAAACGAAAATCTCCGAGTTTGAGAAGCAGGGAATGTGGAGCCACGCGGCCGAATTGTCGGACACGTACGCGGAAAAGGCCAAGGACGAGAAGCTGAAAACCAGGGCTTTTGAGAACTATCAGAAGGCCGGGTATGACGTGGGTTCCCTTGTCGACCGCGACGGATGATCGGCACGCGCCCCTCGGGGGGCACACAAAAATATCGGCGCGCTGCGCCCTATACCATGCCGACCGGCGGAAACGGGGCCCCTCCGGCGACCGTATGCATTCCCTCTGCGCTCCGACTTCCTTGCTGGAACGGTTCCCGTCTCTTGGGCACGCCGCGGTCGATTCTCCGTGGGCAACCGTAGAAGAACGCTCCTGCAAGCGCGCTCAGCCACGAAGCCTTCACTCTTGAAAAACAGTTTCTGGGGATCTTTCCGGATTGTCGGTTGCGCGCACGCGCCGGAGACGGAGAAAGTGCACACCGCCCCGGCCCACAAAGCTGATTCCTCGGTTCCTAAGGCATACGCAGATTCGAAAGCTCGCGCGACACGGCCGCGCGGGGAACCGCGGAAGGACTTCCTGCTCATGGGACGAACAGGCCGCCGAGGTTCGCGTGTGCGAAACCACTACCTTTCGCGTGGAGTTAAGGGTAGTTACCAACAAACCATAATGCATCATGTGTCCTTATGCTCCATCGCGTTAATATCATGATCCTAACGGGTTAGCTTTGGGCGAACAGAGATTATTTCTTGACACGGGGATCTTTTTATTCTACAGATTTACCATTCCAGTAGTTGCGCTTAAATCTGAAGGCCTGTATCCCCCATGCGAGGTGGGTGGTCTTCCTTTTGGTGTAGGAGGATATGGTTATGAAACGTGGCGTTATTGTTATTCTCGGTATTCTCGTCCTTGCCTTGTCACCGGCCGTAGCACCGGCTCAGGGATTCCTCGGCGGAGCCCTTCCCCCGATGCCGAGCATGCCTTCCTTCGGCGGCTTCTTCGGCGGAGGCGGCGGCGGTTCCTGTGATGACCCCTGTCCCGGTCCGTTTAGCCTTTTTGGAACCGTGGCGTGGAACTACCAGACCATTGATCTGGATGCCTCTACGCAGAATTTCAACTTCCTCATTCTCCGCGGACTGAAGCATACGTACCGATTCAACGGCGTGCAATTGGGGGTGGGTGCAAAAGCCGTGTCTAGGACAGGCTTCGGCGCCTTGGTGAGCTTCGATTATCTGATCGTCGGCAGCGTCAAGGATACGGAAAACTACAATGAAGGATTCCTTGTCCCCGGCAGCCGGCACTGGAACACCAAGAACGACACCTACACCTTCGACGGTATGGGCTTTTACAATGTGTACAGCACCGCGGCGCTCGTGGGCGGGTTCCGCTGGAACCATCTGGAGACGACCTTCAACAACCCGAGCGGCGCGGCAGGGTTTGGTGGGCTATTTGGTGCGGCCGGGG
The DNA here is from genome assembly GCA_031082285.1 of Desulfomonilaceae bacterium. Lineage (GTDB taxonomy): Bacteria > Desulfobacterota > Desulfomonilia > Desulfomonilales > Desulfomonilaceae > JAVHLK01. Next base: position 18,033 of record JAVHLK010000051.1, on the reverse strand, counting down.
ACGAAGCGGTCATGGTCGCCAACGTCTATCAGCCTTATGTCGGCGTGATGGTGGATCAAGGAGGCGCGTCCCGGGTATTAAGGATCGGAATGATCGGATGGCCTCAGCTGTACGGGTCCGTGAAATACGAGCAGACCCTCGGAGCCGCTGGCCCCGGACTACGCCTGGATGGGTTGACTGCGAGGGTCAATGAGGGCTATTTCTGGGAGATCTTCGGAGAATACGGGCTGCGAGAGCAGGCGTACATGGGTGCAGCGCTGAGCGTATTCGGCAAATGGACCCAGTATCACGTGAAGGGGACGTTCAACATCGACGCCACTTTGGTTGGAGGCATTCCTGTAGGCGACGATTTCTGGGGCATCAGCATGCACAGGAATTCCTGGGTCGCGGGCGTCAAGCTGGATATTCCGTTGGCATTGCCCGTGCCCTTTAGCTTCTAGACTCCTCTTCAAGACGAATCGAAAATGGAACGGGGATGCACCACGGTGCATCCCCGTTTTTTGTGCGCCGCGACCGGACCTCCTTGCACTGTCACGGAACTGCAACCATTCCCACGTCGTCAGTATGCAACATGCCTGGAAACCTACGATCCCAACCACCCGATCTTGGCTGTTTCATTGTTAATTCTTGACAGTCGGACTTTTTTGTTCTACATATTTACTATTCCGGTAGTGCTTTCACGGTGCGATGATTTCTTGCCCCTCGCCCTTCGAGGCGGAGGGTTTTCCTGTAATTTAGGGAGGGTATGGCAATGAAACACGGCGTTATCGTCTTAGTGAGCATTTTCGTTCTTGCCTTTTCACCGGCCGTAGCCCCGGCCCAGGGAGTCCTCGGAGGGGGCTTTCCCACGATGCCGAGCATGCCTTCTTTCGGCGGCTTCTTCGGCGGCGGCGGTCCCTGCGATGACCCCTGTCCCGGTCCGTTCAACCTTTTTGGAACCGTGGCTTGGAACTACCAGACCATTGATCTGGATCTCGGGACGCGTGGCGGCGGCATTTTTGATCTGGGGGCCATGAAGCACACGTACCGCTTCAACGGAGTGCAACTGGGGTTGGGTGCGCAAGCCGTGTCAAGGACGGGGTTTGGTGCCATAGTCACCTTCGACATCCTGATCACCGGCAGCTCCAAGGACACTGAAAACTACAATGAAGCAATGCAGGGCCCCATCTTCTTTGCGGGCAGTAGGCATTGGAACACAAAGAACGACACCTATTGCTTCGACGGAATGGGCTTTTACAATGTGTACAGCACCGCGGCGCTCGTGGGCGGCTTCCGATGGAACCATCTGGAAACGACCTTCAACAACCCCAGCGGCGTGATAGGGGTCGCAGGTCTTCCGGGAGACGAGGCGGTCTTGGTCTCGAACATCTATCAGCCGTATGTGGGCGTGATGGTGGACCAGGGAGGCCCGTCAAAGGTCTTGAGGATCGGAATGATCGGATGGCCTCAGTTGTACGGTTCCGTAAAATACGAGCAGACCGTCGGCGGCGCACTGCCTGCCGCGGCACGCATCGGCGGACTGACCGCCGAGGTCAGTGAGGGGTATTTCTGGGAGATCTTCGGAGAGTACGGCCTGAGAGAGAAGGCGTACATGGGTGCTGCGCTGAGCGTATTCGGCAAATGGACCCAGTACCACATTAAAGGGAATTTCAACCTTGATTGGGATGCCGTTGGCTTTGGCAATTTGGGCGGCGACGACTGGGGCATCAGCATGCACAGGAATTCCTGGGTTGCCGGCGTCAAGCTGGATATTCCGTTGGCACTGCCCGTGCCCTTTAGTTTCTAGACTCCTCTTCAAGACGAATCGAAAATGGAACGGGGATGCACCACGGTGCTTCCCCGTTTTTTTACGTACACTCCGTCTGACGAATCTGTTACGGGATGCTACGATGGACGCGCTACAGTGAGGAATCCAAACGCCGATGCGGCAAGAACCTTTCCCTCGTGACCCTATCCCACCCTCGCGTGTTGGGTCGATTCATGATATCCTGGGAATCGGATCCCGGGTTCCTCTCGGCCAAGCAGGCGGGAATCTCGACCCGGGAGGGGAAAAGCCTTCAATGGCCGATGAGTTGGAACGTGTGGAGCTCAAATGATGCGTCCCGATGAGTACGCCATGTGGCGCGAGCGAGAGAGAACCGGAAAGAACGTGGAAGAGCTGGAAAAGTCCTATGATTCTCTCATTCGCAAGATCAAGCGAGTAGATCCTTTGACCATCGTGGAGACGGCTGATGCAGCCTACCAGGGAGAAGGCGTGCCCCGAGTGGTGATTCAGTTTCTGCACAGCTGGTTTGTCCTGGATTTGCTTCCGTACCGAGTGCGAGCGGAACACGCCGGCCTGGACACCCTGCCGTTAAAAGTCCTTGTGCTGCATCACATGCTGGCCGCGGCCGATAACCAGGGGACCGCGGTCAGGGTCATGGGACAATGGATCGACTCCAGGTCGCTTCAGCACGGCGCGGTGCTCGGCGCACATTTCGCCCGGTCGACTACCGACGCGCTTGCACGGTTTTTCACGCTGACCCGTGAACGGCAGGTTGCTTCAGCCATGAAATGGGGGGGAAAACCGCTGGAGGGAATCGGTGACGACGGTTTTCTGTTCAAGTTCTTTCCCAGGTTGCCCGTTGCACTCATCCACTGGCGCGGGGACGATGAATTCCCCTCGTCCGGCAAGATACTGTACGACGTGTCCGCGAGCAATTACATGCCCACCCACGGATTGACCGCGCTGACTGAATTCCTCGTACACAGGTTGGTGGATGCACCTTGAGCGGTACCGTGTGCCGCAGTGGACCAGTACCAGGGTAGGGCGAGCATGCCGCGTTCCGCGGGGTCCTACGGGATTGTCGCCGTCCATCGACCCTTTACCGGATTACGATCACGACTACTCTTTCTTTGTGCCGTCGGCGGTGGGTTCGGTTTTTACCTTCTCGCGAAGCTGCTGCACCCATGGGCGGACCATGACGGAAAACGGAGAGTCCTTGGCCTTTTCCATGAAGGTTTCCCACGCCTTGAGTGCGCCGTCGTAATCCTTGATATCGTCCCTGAGGACAATTCCCAGGTTGAACAGCGCGGTGGTATGGTTGGGATTCGCTTCCAGTGCTCTGCGGAAACTGTCGACCGCCTCCTGAGGTTTCCGCAACCTGCGGTACGCGATACCCATGTCGGTTATGACGTCGGCATTCTTCGGATCGATCTTGAGGGCATCTGAGTATGCCGTAATCGCATCCTCAAAATTGCCTATGTCGAAGTAGTCATTTCCCAACTGCACGAGTGCGGTGAGGTTGCCGGGATCGTCGGCGAGCATCTTCTTGACGCCGGCGATTCTCTTCTCGATCTCGGCGCGTTTGCTCGTTTGCTTTGGAGGCGGCTTCTTGTCGGGAGTTTGTGGAACGACGGAGTCCAGTTTCCACGCGGAAAAGACGACTCCAGCGAGAAAACCGGCAACAAACAATGCAGTCAACGAAATCAAGGACCGAGAGTTCTTCAATGACCGGACTCCATTCGGGTAGTTTGCCGTCAGAGTAGCACAGTATATCCATTCATTGAAGATAGATGCGGTGGACGACGTTCACATTCGCTTTGCATCGTGAAGAAGAGAGAAAGGCCCGGGACCGAGCGGCACCGCCATCGGCCTCTCGTACCTGTTGACCGGACCTTATGCAGGGCGTCCATATCCGTGATCCCCGAACCGGCGGAGGACCTTTCCGTGGAAGGTCACTCTTCCAACGGCGCTCCCAGGTTCGACCGTCGGAATGGGAGGGAAAACTCTCCCATTGCCCCAAGAAACGTTTCTCAGCGGGGCGGGATCCATGCTAATCTCATAGGTTAGGGTGCGGATGCCCGGATTTTGGAAGGAGGCTCCGAGATGGAGGACATAAAGCAGAAGTACCGGACGGTGATGGACGATCATTTCCCCGAGGTCATGAACGTCAGCTTCGGGGATCAGACGCTCGAATATCGGAAGCGATCCTGGAAGATACCCGACGCGTCGGGAAACCTGATTGAGAAGGGCCTTCGTTACGGAGAGAACCCGGGACAAGAGGCCGCACTTTACGAATTGACGTCGGGCAATTTAAGACTTGCCGAGTGTTCCTTCATATCTCCGGGGAACGGCCTGGTCAGTGCGTTGACGGAAGACCAAATGATCCAAGCGGGAAAGCATCCGGGAAAGACCAATCTCACGGATGTGGACAATGCTCTCAATATATTGAAGTACCTCATGAAGAGCCCGGCGTGCGCGATTATGAAGCACAACAATCCGAGCGGCGCGGCCATTGACGAGAGTTTGTCCGAAGCGTACCGAAGAGCCGACAATGCCGATCGGATAGCCGCATTCGGCGGTGCTGCGGTTTTCAACCGATCCCTTGACAAGACGACTGCGGCAATGATTTCAGAAAACTACCTTGAGGTCGTGGCCGCGCCTGAATACGAAGAAGGCGCGGTGGACATACTACGCCGACGGAAAAATCTCCGCATCTTGGCCATTCCACGGATTGCCCGGCTGAAAGACTATCTCACATGGCGATTCGTGGATTTCAAGTCACTCATGGACGGAGGCATAATCGTCCAACAGTCGCCCATCAACGCCATACGATCCGCCGAGGACCTTATACCGGCGCGGTCGACGCGCAACGGCAAGGAGTACGTGATCGAACGACAACCGTCCGAACGCGAACTTGGGGATATGGTATTCGGCTGGGCGGTCGAGCAAGGCGTGACGTCCAATTCGGTTCTCTATGTGAAGGATGGATGTACGGTGGGCATCGGTACGGGGGAGCAGGATCGCGTCGGCGTGGCCAAGATTGCCGTCATGAAGGCGTATGAAAAGCGACGTGACTTACTCTGTTTCGACCGTACCGGGAAGTCGTGGGATGAGGTGCGCGACAGGGAAGTGCTGGAGGAAATCGAGAGCGAAGTCCGGAGAACCAAGGCCGGCCTCATCGGGTCCGTTATGGTGTCGGATGCGTTCTTTCCGTTCCGCGACGGAGTCGATGTGGGGATCCGGGAGGGTGTTTCCGCGATCGTGCATCCGGGAGGATCGGAGCGAGATTTTGAATCAATCCGGGCGTGCAACGAGGCGGATCCCAAGGTGGCCATGATGTTCACCAATCAGCGTGCCTTCAAACATTAAGAGGGCCGCGTCACACGGGACAGTGAACAGACGGGCTTTAGGGAAAGGGACGATGTAGGAACGATGACAAAAGCGGTAGCGACCTTGGCGATTCTGTCCGCGGTGTTGTTTTGTCCGCACGCGTATTGTGCCGATACGTTTGAAGATCTCGATCAAAGGATTCTCAAGTGCAAGGTGGTGTTGCAGAATGTCCTCACGATGCCGGATCGGGGGATTCCGAGGGATCTCCTTCGGAGATGTCGTGGCCTGGCTGTTTTTCCCGGAGTCATTGAAGTGAGTGTCGTGTTGGGAATGAGCTATGGCAATGGAGTGGTTGTCCGCAGGGACGAGAACACGGGGACATGGTCTAAGCCGGCGTTTTTCAGAATCCGGGGCGGCAGCCTGGGAGCTCAGGTGGGAGCCCAGTCCGTTGACCTCATTCTCCTGATGATGAGCGAGGAAGGCGTCCAGGGGCTATTGGAAGATCGTTTCACTCTTGGAGCGGACATTGCCGTGGCCGCGGGGCCGGTGGGGAGAGATGCGTCTGCGGAAACCAACTTGAGGTTTCAAGCGGGAATCCTTTCTTATTCCCGGTCAAGGGGCCTTTTCGCAGGCATAGCCGTTACCGGAGCCTCCTTGCAGCCCGACACTCCGGCCAATGACGTCTATCATGGAAAAGGAATAACCGTGCAGGATGTGTTCTACGAAGACATGGGTTCGTTGTCGGACAACGGCCGCATTCTCATAGAGACGCTGAACGAGGCGACGCCATAGTCCCGGGCTCCGCCGGGAAGACGAAACCACGTAAATCACCGTATTTCTGAAACGCTGCATTAGGGACACGTATGAAATGCTCATCTCACTCGCGAGAGGCGAGTCAAAGACGAATACTCGAGACTTCTCATATGAATCTTCGTAGACTGTCCGGAGTCGGCATTATTCTCTTGCTGCTTCTGTTCTCAAAGGATGTCTCATGGGGTGCGGAGAAGCCGACGCATAACGGTATCAATATCCTCATCCGCAAGAGCAGCCAGATTCTGGATCTGTACCGGAACGGAGAACGAATCCGATCGTACAGGATTTGCCTGGGGTTGAACCCTGACGGCCCGAAGCGAGTGACGGGCGACAAGAGGACTCCCGAGGGCACGTACTACATCTGTTACAAGAGCGCCAACAGCCAATTCCATCGCTTTTTGGGTTTGAGCTATCCGGGAGAGGAGGATGCGCACACCGCATTTGAGACCGGCCTCATATCGCTGGACAAACGCGACAGCATTGTGAGCACCCTGCGAGAAGGCAAGAAGCCTCCCTGGAACACAAAGCTCGGAGGCTGGGTAGGGATTCACGGCTACCCCACTGATGAGAACGCGAGAAGGTGGGTGGCGCTTCTGTATCCCAAGCCCCATAACTGGACGGACGGCTGTGTCGCAATGTGGAACTTTGAAATAGAGGAACTGTTCTCGCTGGTACCGGTGGGAACTCCGGTCGTCATCATGCCGTAGGAGCGCCAAACTCAAGTAGTTGATAAGAAAGGAGAATCAACGATCAAGACCGGGCAGAGCCCGAGGGATGGGCGTTCCCGGGCAGGAGCCTGGGAACGAGAGAAGACTACACCTTTCACGTCACCGGTTCATTGGGGCGGCTGTGTCTTGTTCCTGGCGATACCCGCCTTTTCCAAGTCTTTTTCGTTCTGTTTCAGATAGCTCTCCGCCTTTTGAATGAGGTCCTTGAGGTCCGGTACCGACATGGTATGGAGGTAATCTATCTCACCTTGGATGTCTTTCAAGATATTCGCGAGCTTGGCTTGACGTTCTTCCACCAGGAGCACGGTCGCGGCAACTTCCGAGGAGAGGCCCGACAAACCCAAAATTCGTTTGCGACTGAGCAGCCATATGATCAATGGGAACCCGACGGCAATCGCGATCAAAACAATCACCATGATCCTGACGTAACGAAGCAGTTCCCGCGTCATCATCTTATTGTCATAGGAACGTACCTCAGCCATTTTCCCCGTAGCCTTCATTGCCGGAAGGATCTCCTCAAGCAGATGCATCCGCGTCTCAATCGACGCAAGAACCTCTTCCAACCGTTCGACACGCATTGCCGACGACTGCTCCGTGCCGCCGGCATCGGGGCCGATCTGGGAGCCGGCGGTGGAATCCATCGGGGAATTGACGCGATCCGTCACGGCATGCGCCATGTGAATGGGGAATGGTGCCAAAACCACGTAGCATACCGCAGCCGCCAAAGCGAGACAGACCACTATTGCTCCCACTATCGGCACGATTCCCCTGCTCCTTTTGTGCACCATCTTTGGATCAATCATCTTGATGCTCCATTACTCGATTAAGCCGGTTTCTCGACCGACACGGCCGACGATCTCGACAACTTTCTCAAGATCCTCTCGCCGGTGGGTGGCCATGAGGCACATCCTGATTCGCTGCTGCCCCGGCATGACACCCGGAGAAATCACACAGTTGGTGAATAGACCTTCGTCGAACAGTCTTCTCCACAAGAAGGCCGCGCGAAAGTCGTCGCCCACGATGATCGGAACGATGGGGGTTTCCGTGGGTCCTGTTTCAAACCCAAGTTCCCGCACGCTGGTCAAGAGGAAACGGGTATTCTCCCACAGATGTTCGCGTATCTCGGGTTCGGTCTTGATAACCTCAAGTGCGGCCTGGACCGTAGCTATGGCGGCCGGCGGCATGGCCGCGGAAAAGATGAGGGCCCGGGAATGATGCTTGATGTAGGAGATCACTTTGGCGTCACCGGCAATGAACCCTCCCAGAGAGGCAAGGGACTTGCTGAACGTCCCCATGACCAGGTCTACCGAATCCGTGACGCCGAAATGCTCCAGGGTTCCCCGGCCGTTGGCGCCCAATACTCCTATCCCGTGCGCGTCATCCACCATGATGCGCGCCCCGAATTCCTTCGACGCGGCCACTATTTCCGGAAGCGCAGCCAGATTGCCCTCCATGCTGTACACGCCGTCGACAATCACCAGAATTCCATTGGAGTCGCTCGCGGCCTCCAAGTTCTTTCGGAGCGATTCGACATCGTTATGCCTGAATCTTCTTACCTTACCGAACGCAAGCCGTACTCCCTCAAGGATACTGGCATGGACCAGCCTGTCAATGATAACGGTGTCGCTTCGGCCGATAAGGGGCGCAATCACTCCCTGATTGGTCTGAAAGCCCGTGGAAAAGACCTGAGCAGCCTCCTTGCCCATGAAATCGGCCAGGGAGGCTTCCAGTTCTTCATGCAATTCAAGGGTGCCGTTGAGGAACCTTGAGCCGGAACAACTGGTGCCGAATTCTTCAAGCGCCTTGAGGGCCGCGGCCTTCACTTTGGGGTGAGTGGTCAGTCCCAGATAATTGTTGGATCCCACCATGATCATCTCACGACCGTTGACCGTGACATGGGTTCCGTCCAATCTCTGGATGGCCTGAAAGAATGGGTACATGCCCATTGCTTTGGCTTCTTCGGCGCGGGTGAAGGCAAAACACTTGTCAAACAGATCGGACATCAGGGAAAAGTCCCCGTTCAATGTATTAGTGACTCCTCGGAACCTCTCTCGCCTTCTGCGTCGCGAGCGGAAGCCACCGAATTAATCGGACGATCTTACACTCCCAAGCGGGCTCTCGTCAAGTACGCAGGTCGGGGGTGCGCGTCTGACACAAAACCGCCCTCATGCATCTGGAGTGATGTCGAAGGGTATTCCGGCCTTGCAGGATCACTCTTCCCGGCTATTCTCCGCGGGAGAGCCGAATCTTTCATGAACCCCGTAGCGGTCATGCGGCGGTGACCACCTTCAGCATCACCAATCCGCCGGGCACCGGCGGCTTCTCATCCAGGAGCCGGCCCGGGTCTACTTCCCGGCCGTTGAGTTCCGCTTTCTTACAGTCCGTCCAGAACAGCGCGGACCGGTTCTCGAGGAAAACTTGCATGTCCTCGTCTCTGAGACTGATGCCGGATTTGAGGAACGTCGGACCCAGTTCGTCCACAACCAGGTTGTACAGCTTCACTGTGATCGTTCCCTGCCCGCCCTGGGCCGGGGAATCCTGATCCGTGTGAGTAATGGCGCCCCTGAAGCGTGCGATCAAGCCTCCCTTGCGCATTGCAGCTCCCACAAGGCCCGGCATGGAAGCGGAGAGCGCGAGTGTCGATCCGTCGGCTACCGTTGCCTTGTCCACGTCATCAACGGGTTTGCCGTCCAGAAAGATGGTGTTTATGCGATTGTCCAGGTAATCGTGGGACACACCCAGTTGATCGCACAAGACGGCTCTGATGTTGCTGCCGACGGTGACGGGAACGACAAAACCTTGTTGCAGCAGCAATTGAAAGCCTGACGGCTTGTCGGCCGCCCAAGTCAGGCACACCTCCGTTGAGGGTTTCATTGCTTCGGTCAACATCCGATTTGTCGCGATAGCGGTACTCATGTGTGAAACCTCCGTGCCATGATCGCAATCATAGGATGTTTGACTTCGTCGCACAAGTACTCGTTGATCCGATGCGCGCTCGTTCGTGCAAATAACAAGTGCTCCAAGGTGGAAAGACGGTAGCGATTACGCTTCCGGTCAGCCCTCTGAGACGGGTGCAAGGCCTCGATCAGGCCGGTCAAGGCGAGGGGATCCGAGGCCGTCCTATCAGCCGGATCGGTCGAGTGAGGCTTCTAATTTCTTGACGCAAGGCGGCTCGGTCCTGTAAAAATATCAGGTTGCCCGGTCGGTAACGGGGAGAGCACCCGAGCCGTGTCCCGGCACGGCGTTCTTACTTCCTTATCTACAGGGTGAAGGCATGATATGGTTCGGCGGCGGAGGGCCGTCGTTCTTCGATTCGGCTTTCGTGCGACGGGAGTTGGTATCGGCGGTCAAGGTGGTATAATGTACTGAGAGGTCGCTCGTGCCGGCCTGAGCGTCCTCGCAGGACTCAAAGTCGGGAGACAGCAGATGGAAACAGGAACTGAAACCGTAAAACGTGGCCACGCCCAGATGCTTAAGGGCGGAGTGATCATGGATGTGGTAACGCCGGAGCATGCGCGAATAGCCGAGGAAGCGGGGGCATGCGCGGTGATGGCACTCGAGAGAGTGCCTGCAGACATTCGGGCGCACGGAGGCGTGGCCCGGATGAGCGATCCCGGCCTCATCCGAGAGATTATGGATGCAGTCACTATTCCGGTCATGGCCAAGTGCAGAATAGGCCATTTCGTGGAAGCCCAGATTCTCCAAGCACTTGGCGTGGACTATATAGACGAAAGCGAAGTACTTACTCCCGCGGACGAGCAGCATCACATCCACAAGCATGATTTTACCGTGCCGTTTGTGTGCGGATGCCGGGACCTTGGGGAAGCGCTGCGACGAATAGGCGAGGGCGCGGCAATGATCCGGACCAAAGGCGAGGCCGGTACCGGGGACGTGGTCGAAGCGGTCAGGCACGCACGGGCGGTGATGGGCGAAATCAGACGGCTTGCTACCATGAGACCCGACGAACTCATGGCGTATGCCAAATCGATCGGGGCTCCGTACCAACTCGTAATGGAAACTGCTGAAAAGGGTCGACTTCCGGTGGTCAATTTCGCGGCCGGCGGGCTGGCGACTCCCGCGGACGCCGCGATGATGATGCAACTGGGAATGGACGGCGTGTTTGTCGGTTCCGGTATATTCAAGAGCGGGAATCCCGCGGCGCGGGGCAAGGCGATCGTGAGGGCGGTGACACACTTCAAGGATCCCGAGATCCTCGCGGAAGTCAGCCAAGGGCTCGGAGAGCCCATGGTCGGTATCGGCGTCACCGAACTGCCGGAGGGCGCCAGACTTGCCGGTCGTGGGTGGTAACGAAAAGATGAGAATCGGGGTTCTCGCGCTTCAAGGAGATTTTGCGGAGCACCGCGTTGTCCTCGCACGCCTCGGGGTTGAAACCGTGGAAGTTCGTCTTCCAAGGGACCTGAATGGGATTGACGGCCTCGTCATGCCGGGCGGCGAGAGTACCACCATAGGGAAGCTCGCTCACGACTACGGCTTGGAGCAACCCATACGAGATATGGCCGGATCCATCGCCATGTGGGGTACTTGCGGCGGCCTGGTCTTTATGGCACGGGACGTGGGGGTGGACCAGCCGATTCTCGCCATTGTGGACATGGTGGTTCAGAGAAACGCGTTCGGCCGACAGGTTGACAGCTTCGAGGAAGACCTCGACATGGCCTGCCTGAGAGGAGAACCGTATCACGGCGTGTTCATCAGGGCTCCGGTTATCGTGAGCGTTGGACCGGACGTGGAAGTGCTTGGAAAACTCAAAGACGGACGCATTGTGGCCGTGCGGCAGGGACGGCTCATGGCCACGTCGTTCCATCCGGAACTCACCGCGGATGACCGCCTGCACAGGTTTTTTCTCGAGCTTGCGGCCGGAAACGGGAACAGGTCGTGACCTGACCTTCCCAGCTGGACCGTAGAAAGTCGTCCGAACCCGGAAATCGTGCAATCAAATAATCAAAAGAATCATAGTTCTGACTCATGTGACACGGCAGTTCCGGAATCGGGCGAATGGCCGGCATCCCATGCCAAAGTATAAAGCGGTATTGGAATACGACGGCACCGACTACCATGGATGGCAGTTGCAGAAGGACCTTCCCACGGTGCAGGGGGCGATAGAGTCCGTTCTGGCAAGGATCCTGGGGGTGCCGACCAGGGTTCATGGGGCGGGTCGAACGGACGCGGGGGTCCACGCCCGGGGTCAGACCGCTCACTTTCTCGCGGACTGGCGGCACGGTCCCGAGAAGCTTCTCCGTGCCTGCAATGCGCTGCTCCCGCCGGACATCTCCGTTCGTGGGCTCCATGAAACGTGCGAAGACTTCCATGCCCGGCACTCCGCCAGGAGCAAGACTTATGTCTACAGCATCATGAACCGCGAGATATCCTCGCCTTTGCATCGGCTCTATACGTGGCACGTCCCCCACGCCTTGGACGCGGCCCTCATGCAGGAAGCCGCGAACCACTTGCCGGGAAGGCATGATTTCGCGGCCTTCGGTTCCCCAACGGACGGGACCCCCTCCACAGTCAGAGCGATGATCGAAGCACGCATTGAATCATGTGCGTCGGACATGCTCGTGTTCACGATAACGGGAACGGGCTTCCTGAGGTACATGGTCAGGTCTCTTGTCGGGACGCTCGTCGAGGTGGGGAAAGGGAAAATGCGTCCGTCCGATTTCCTTTGCGTGTTGCGATCCGGCGACCGCTCCAAGGCAGGGCCTACCGCGCCTGCTCGAGGCCTCTGCCTGCACTCGGTACATTACGAGTCGTATCCTCGACGCACCCGGTAGTCGGCCGCACAAGACTACACCCGCCTCGCACCTCTTGCACCGGCCCGTTTCAACGGACTATACTCGATGAAACCACGTATGAGTCGCGACGCCCGCGAACAATCCGTTTCGGCTCGTCGCTCCAAGGAGGCTTCTCTATGTTCGAGCCGCTGTACCTGCAGTCCTTGAGGTCGGGGCAACTTCGTGAAAAGGTCGTTCAGGCATGGAAGAAGCTCGAGGATTGCGACGTGTGCCCGAGGAATTGCAGAGTGAATCGGTTGGAGGGAGAAACGGGGTTTTGCGGCCTGGGAGATAAGGCGGTAGTTGACGCCGCGAACCCGCACTTCGGTGAGGAAGACTGTCTGGTCGGGCGCAACGGATCCGGTACGATTTTCTTCACGTCCTGCAACCTCAGGTGCGTATTCTGCCAGAATTACGAGATCAGTCATCACGTGAACGGAGAGGTGTTGGACACTCCGGCTCTCGGGAGTTTGATGCTTTCTCTCCAGAAAATGGGATGTCATAACGTGAATACGGTCACGCCGTCTCATGTGGCGCCCCACATACTCGCAGCCTTGGAATGGGCGGCTGAGAGGGGATTGCGGGTCCCAATGGTCTACAACTGCAGCGGCTACGATTCCCTCGATACGCTCAAGTTGCTTGAAGGAGTAGTGGACATTTACATGCCGGATTTCAAATTTGCGGATCCCGCCGTGTGCGAGAGGCTCCTGCACGCGGAGGACTATCCGGAGGTCTCACGGGCGGCCATCAAGGAAATGCATAGACAGGTCGGTGACCTACAGATCGATGAAAACGGTGTTGCCGTGAGAGGACTTCTGGTTCGTCATCTGGTGATGCCGAATGATTTGGCAGGTACGAGAGAGAACTTGCGATTCCTGGCCAAGGAAATCTCACGTAACACATACGTGAACATCATGGACCAGTACAGACCTTGTGGGAGGGCGTTCGAATACCCGGAGATCGGACGGTCGGTCACTCGGCACGAGTACGCCCAAGCCTTGGAGACTGCTCGGGAAGAGGGAATCACTAGGCTGGACAAAAGAACAGGGTTCAGGTTACGGTTCTTCTGACCTCGCCCACTGTCCGTACGTTGAGATGCGCGGCCGTCGAGGCCGACAATCTCCCCGGAGTTCAGTCAAGACCACAGGATCGAAGCGATTTCCCGTTGCTTCGACACGAGAATCCGGGGAGATTCATACTCTGTTGCCCGCAGTCGCAATTGGGGGCTATGATTCTGCTCCTCACTCAACCACCGGGCGGCGCCGACGGATCACTTCTTTTCCGCCGCGTTCGCTGCAAACCTTGAAAGCACCATACCGGATAGGGACATGGCTATGTACAGCGCGAGCAGAACGGCAAAGACGGCCATGAACCGGAAGAACAGCATGCTGATGATCCATGTCCAACTGTCTTCGATCAGGACGACTCTTGTGCCCTCCGGATGATCGGTTATGGTGATTGAATGCCAGTCTCGGCTGTTGTGGTCTTCGATATAGGTTTCCTTTTTCCTGTCCCAGAACTTGACGTTTTCCTGATCCTTGAAGGCGTCCTGATAGTATTTCAACACGTCCTGATAACCAATGTCATACATCTTTTCCAAACGGCTCTCTTGGGAACTGATCGTCTTTCCTCCGGGCATCACGGGAGCACCGAGGAAATCCTTTCCCCATGAGTCCGCCCAAGAAAAGACAATACACGCAAGGATTATAGGCATGACGACTATTCTCATCTTTTTGCTCCACCCCCCGGCCTCGCTCCGGGGACGGGGGTTTGTAGTCGGTACGGCAAATGCACTTACCCATAGTGAATCGAAAACAACCATTCGTCTTCTGCTCGAAGAATCACCCCTCCATGTTGGGAGGAGGGGCTCTGTGCACGGTTAAGAAAACATCGCGATCAACATCCCCGCGGCCGCGGCGGACCCGATGACGCCGGCCAGGTTCGGTCCGATGGCATGCATGAGCAGGTAGTTGGTCTTGTCGTACTTCATGCCCACCATCTGAGACACACGGGCCGCCATGGGAACCGCGGAAACGCCGGCTGAACCGATGAGCGGGTTGATCTTGTCCTTGAGAAAGAGGTTCATGACTTTTACGGTCACGATTCCTCCAATCGTGCAGATCGCGAAACTGATGAGACCCAATCCAAAGATGAACAACGGCTTGGCGCTCAGGAATTTCTCCGCGTTCATGGTGGCCCCCACCGACAAACCAAGGAATATGGTAACGATGTTCATCAGGGAGCCTTGGGCAGTCTCGGTGAGACGGCCCACAACACCGCTCTCCTTCATCAGGTTGCCCAGCATGAACATGCCCATAAGCGGCATAACGGCCGGAACCAGTATTGCGATGATCCCGGCCGTCACAATCGGGTAGATGATCTTCTCTGTCTGGGAAACGGGCCTCAACTGCTTCATGCGTATCTTTCTTTCCTTGGCCGTAGTCAACAGCCTCATGATGGGAGGCTGAATGAGCGGAACCATGGCCATGTACGAGTACGCGGCCAGCGCGTTCGCTCCGAGCAGTTGGGGCGCCAGATGTTGAGTGAGATAGATGGTCGTGGGACCGTCGGCTCCACCGATGATGCTCACCGATGCCGCTTCCTTCAAAGTGAACCCGGCAAGAATGGTACCGACAAACGTTACGAAGACTCCGAGCTGGGCCCCCGCTCCAATGAGCAGAACCTTCGGATTGGCAATCAAGGCCCCAAAGTCGGTCATTGCTCCCAGTCCCAGAAAGATGACGCAGGGAATGATCTCCCATTCGAGTCCGTAACGGTAAAAAACCTGCAACAGCTCGGGGCGTCCCTCGGGAGTAAACCCCATGAGGGGGACCAAAGGGAAATTGACGATAAAGATGCCGAATCCAATGGGAAGCAACAGCAACGGTTCGAATTGTTTGACGATGGCCAGGTAAATGAAGGTACTTCCGATTGCCCACATGACCGCCATCTTCCATCCGATGCTGAAGATGCCGGTGCTGTAGATTATTCCATAGAACATGTTCAGAATTTCATTGACAGTCATTGCCTGATTCTCCACGCAGTGATCATCGCCAATGTCGTGAAATCATGTAGCGATGGGAGCAACGGTTCGTGCTCATTGTTGACTAAATGGTACGGATCGTCGATTATCCTGAAGCGCCTGGGGCTCGTCAAGGGATAAACGACCGAAACCGGGTGAGACGACTTGGATATGGTCTTTCGATCTCCATACTGAACAGCAACGTTGAGATGCCGGTGAGACAATACGTTTCTCATCGGCCGGAGTAATAATATCAAAAAAACGCGGGAAACGGATCAAAAAAATAGTTCACTATAGTGAAATCGGCCAACGAACCGTCTGCTCCCATTGACTTCGCTTGGAAACTGAGATAATGAGGGCTTGAGTCATTTGCGTCTGCATCCGTCGGATTCCCCAAGACGGTGCAATGCCGAGATGACGGCCGCAAACCAAGGCGTAGGTATTCCTCATTCAACGAACATATCTTCCGGAGTCCGATTGACCGCCTCCCGGCAGGGCACGCTGATTCGAGATCGTGTAGGATCGTAAGCACATGCTTCAGACAAGTACACCCCGCGTGGAATTGATCGGGACTTCCGTTGAGAACTTCCTCGAAAGCCATTCCGACCCCGCCGCTCTTGTGCTCCCCGATGGGCGCGTTGCCGCGACAAACAGTCGAATGAGGACCGTTCTGGGCACCGTCGGCGAAGGGCTTTGCTATGAGGTCCTTGCGGGTCTTGACAAGATCTGTCCCTTTTGTCCCTTTGAGAAGCTTGTATCGGGGGGGGCGGGTGCCGTCCTCGATCAGCGCGCGGTGCGGCACGGACAGGCGTGTCGCGTCAATCTCCGCTTCTTTCGGGAAATTGGTGAATCCGGAGCCATCCTTGAAACCGTTCGATACTTTTCCGACGAGGAAACAAACCCGGACTTGAGACAAGAGAGCCGGGACATGATGCCGAGGCTTCTGACCAAGTTGTCCGGGCTGCTTTCCATCAGCCGCGATCTCATGGCTGCCGGGGCTTTTCATGAGCGAATAGCCAACGTTCTGCAACACATGAGAGACTCGCTTTCCGATCCCTCCAATGCGGTGGGATGGCTTGAGTTGGGAAGCGAGGTCTACGGTTCGCCCTCCAAGGAAGTGAAAGGGGCTCTGTCGGTTCACGATATTCAGGCGGAAGGCGAGATACGGGGGAGACTTGTGGTGAACTTCACTGCGAGTGACCGGATCTTCCCTGAAGACGAATACTTCCTCCAGGAGACTGCCGACTTGATTGGCAGGCAACTCGCCGTCTCCGATCTTGAAGCCATGCTCAGACGGTCCGAAGAACGGTACAGGAGGCTGGCAAGCAACCTCCAGCAAGAGATGTGGAGCCGCACCGAAGCGCTGGCCAAGGAGACCGGTCACCTCGAGGGCATTCTCCGCTCGTCCGACGACATGATCATAACAACGGACCTCGAAAGCAGAATTGTCGAGTTCAACCCGGCTGCGGTGGAGACACTCGGGTATTCGTCCGAGGAGATCCAGGGGCGTCCGGTCTCGGTCCTGTGGGAAGATGCGGCCGAACGTGAACACATCATGGAAGAAGTAAGAAGGACGGGTGGAGTTCGGAATTACAAGACCCGCTTGCGCGCAAAATCCGGAGAGGTTCGAGAGATTTCTCTGACGCTGTCCCTCTTGAAGGACCCGGAGGGGCGCGTATTGGGAACCGTGGGGGTGAGCAAGGACGTCAGTCGAGACAATGCGATAAGACGAGAACTCGAACTGCTCAACCGAAACTACCGTGAGACCATACACTTTATCAGTCACGAGACCAAGAATTCCCTCATCGTGATTGCAGGATTTGTTCGGCGACTGCTGAAGTCGGAGACCGACCCCTCCCGGACAGAGAAGCTTGAAATCGTCTATCATCACGCGAAATTCCTCGAAGCGATGAGCCGAGATTTTCTGGTCATGGCTGAATTGGAGCACGGCGAGTTCCAGATACGTAAGGAAATGATCGAAGATTTCTATAAGGATGTGATACTGCCGGCCATGATAGGTCTCAAGGAACGCTATCCCGATTCGTTTCAAAGCTACGACGAAAGTATGGGCGGTGTCGGCGGGGTACGTCTCATGGGAAATCGGGGACTTCTGGAGATCGTGTACCGGAATTTGTTCGGAAATGCATTGAAGTATCGCTATGAAGGCGGCAAGATCGCCTATGGAGTGCTTGACAGGGGAGACAGGTATCTTTTCAACGTGTGGAACGCTGGACCGGGCGTCAAGAGCGACCAAGTGGAAAAGATATTTCTCAAGTTTTATCGTGTGTTGGATGAGACCACCCGCGACAAGCGGGGTACCGGTTTAGGGCTCTACAATATCCGACGAATCGTCGAAGGCCATGGGGGGAGAATCTGGTGCGAGTCCAAGCCCGGGGAGTGGGTCAACTTTCTGTTTGAACTTCCTAAAGAATGACACACAGCCGGACACTGGGATGAGTACGCGGCACGCGTAAGGCGAATGCGAGTGTCCTCCTCGTTCCCAGGCTCCGCCCTGAGCATTACCCATATCCTGGGTCGCCGGCACCGTTCTCATGCCCTGAAAGGGCATACTATGAATAGCCATGG
>JAVHLK010000050.1 GCA_031082285.1 Desulfomonilaceae bacterium | reverse complement strand
TCCCCGAAGATTACGTGAGCCGGCTCAAGTCGTGGGAGACCCGTTGACGTGTCGCTCCGCCTCGCAGAACTGCAGTGATCTGCACGAGTGACCGAAACAAACTCTTGCAACACGGACGTTGAAGATCCTGCCGAGCCCAAGTTCCGCCACGTTCGGCACGTTCCGGGGACACCATACTTAATTCAGTAAGGAGTTCTCGGAGCCCTGTAGACCAAATTCTTCGTAGGCGCATCAATCCCGTGAATCCGATTCGAGCCTCGGGAAGAATCTCTCGTCCCTCGAGTTCGCACCGGTAGGCTTGTGCCGCGGAGTGCCGCATTGGATGGTGCGGTCAGGACCAATAACGCTATCGTGCGAGCCAATCAAGGAAAATTCCTGAAGATTTCGTATTATCCAGTCTGTGTTACGAATTAAGTATGGTGTCCCCGGAATTCCCGAAATTCCCATCAGGAACACAGGGGGGTGCCGGGCGGATTTTCCGGGCATAGGCCGGGGCACGCACCTGGTTTTGTCGACAAGATCGCGCTGAACGGAAGAGACCGGTTCACGGCACGTCGGTCTCGTTATGAAGCCGCCGCGGCGACCCCACCGGTATTCCCGCGACGGCGAGACGAACCCTGTACACCGAGCTCCGTGCCGCTATGAAGAGCGTCTTCCAGTCCGACTCCCCCCAACATAAGTTGGCCGGAAGTTCGGGAACGGGGATAATGCCGAGCCGCACGCCTTTCGGGTCGAACACCCAGACTCCCCCTTTCCCCGTGACGTAGAGATTCCCTTCGGTGTCCACTTTCATGCCGTCCGGAGCCAACGGTTCGCCCGGAAGATCGGCGAAAAGTCTCCCGTTGGCCGTGTTCCCCGCGGCATCCACGTCGAATACGCGAACGTGGTTCTTCTCGGTGTCGGCAACGTAAAGCAATGACTCGTCAGGAGAGAATGCCAATCCATTGGGCACCGAATCAACGATCACGGGTTTGAGATCGCTTCCGTCCGGCGACAGGCGATAGACCCCGTAAAAGGGCAGCTCCTGTCTTCCCATAGTCCCAAACATCGGGTTCAGTCCGTAGGGCGGATCCGTGAAATAGACACTCCCGTCGGATTTAACGACGACGTCGTTCGGGCTGTTGAGCTTCTTGCCTTGGAAGTGCGAAGCGATGGTCACAACCGTGCCGTCCTCCTCTGTACGGGACACTCGGCGATTCGCGTGCTCGCAGGCCACAAGCCTCCCTCTTCCATCCAGTGTAAGACCGTTGGATTTGCCGCTGGGGGATCGAAAAACCGAGAGGCCTTCCTGGGAAGTCCATCTCGAAATACGGTCTCCGGGAATATCGCTGAACAATAAGTATTCGCCTCTCGCATCCCAGACAGGTCCTTCCGTGAATTGAAAACCCGTCCCCAGTTTCGCCGTTTCCGTCCCGTGCGGGAATATGCGCTCAAATTCAGGGTTCATGTTCTCTCGTCTCCGAATTGTACATAACCGTCTTCTTTTCCGGTCGGATATCGGCACGCCGGCATGTTACGTCGTCGCGGATGCACGAATGGGCAACTCCACCAAGGCCTTACCCGGCACGCAATTGACATCGTTTCCGTTCTTCAACCACAGATCCAATTCCACATACCCTTTGCCTTCGCTCACATACTTCTTGGTTATGACCCCGCTGCAGGTAAGCACATCGTCGGGCACCATAAAGCTTCGGAACTGAATGGACAACTTGCGAAGGTTGCCTTTCTCTCCCGCCCAACCGGACAGAAGTTCGGCGTAGTAGTCGCCGGCCATATTTCCGGGCGCCACCACGTTGGGGAGACCGCGACGCCGAGTCGCAAAGGGATGGTCAAAATGAATTCTGTCCATGAGCCAGACAGTGGACAAATACATCAATATGTTGACGGTCGTGACTCTTTTTTCAATCCGGCTGATTTCCTGGCCTTCAGCAACATCCTCATAGTAGATCTGATTATCCATTCTAAGACTCCTTGCGAGGGGTGGCGATCATAGTGACGCGATGTCTTGCCAATTCTTGGCCGTCCTGGTTCGTATAGACGAATTCCGAAGTGACGAAAATCAGCGACCCGCTCTTCCCCGCCTTCTCACTCATGTCGACTATCTTGCCTCTTACCGTGACCCGGTCGTTTACATACACGGGTCTGATGAACTCAATTTCCTCGCCGCCGCGGACCCAGCCGAGGGTCCAGGCATCGGGAATTTCGGGCACCCCCACAAACGTCGCGAGACCGTCCTCGCCCAAGTCTTTGGCCGCCTTCTCCGATCCGGGCACGCCAACGGCCCAACTGATGTAGCCCATCGGGGCCGTGAGTCCGCGGTATTTCCCCTCTTTTGCCGCGTTTTCATCGAAAAAGATCGGATTGTGATCGTCAACGGCGAGTGCGTAACGCCTGATATCCCTTGCCAGTACCGGCTCGCCGGTATGGGTTGAGGTTTCCTGCCCAATGTACTTTCTCCACCCGAGACTATCCAACAACGATTCTTTCATAAGACCTCCTCGTCAGTATCAAGAGACGTTCATATTCCGTGCGCAAATCAGCTGCGTCGCCCCTCGTTTTAGTCCGGTCGATCGTCCGAGAGTTGTTCCATGTCCAACCCCCTTTGCCGCAGCCACTTGGGCATGAGCACATCGTCGACTCTCCTTCTCACCTCGGGGGCACGATCCAATAGGAAGTCTGCAAGGGATTCGCTCACGGTCATGGCACCGAAACTCCCATCGAACACGAACACTTTATCCGTCTTGGCTATGCCGTAGGCGAATTCCATCGCGGTATCCAGATTCTCCGCCGTCACGACACGACTCATGAATTCACGATTCATCGGATCTCCGTCCAGGATTTCCGCCAGGTCCCGGCCCACAACTATGGTGGGAATATGAGTGGGCAGTTCCATCTGAGGTACTCCCAACCACATGTGATTGAGCACGAGGGCCTTGATCGCGGGGTTCACCGAGCTTACCCGAGGCCCCGGAGGCCTTTCGTAGAGGCCGTACCCAAGGCTCACCGGGATAATGTCCAAATCGAACAGATCCAGTTCCGCTTCGGTCAGATTGCCGAATGTCGTGCCGCCTCCCACCATGTACCGCGGTTCTCCCGTTGCATCCATCACCGCTATGCATTCCGTGATTTCACTCAGTAACTCACGTATTTTTCCGTACGACTTGAAGGCCGCGGTCATGAGTTTCCGGTCAAGTCGATCGAGGTCGTTGCCCGCCTCCACACCGATGATTCCTTCCGGCGACGTGAGGAGAAAACAGCCGAATGTGAACTTGCTCTGAACGAACTCGGATTCGAAGATGACTCGTGCGATAAGATTGCTGCTTCTCGGTCCGAAATTGATATGAGCAACCCCTCGCGTCTCCATCCGTGCATAGGACATGGCAAATGGTTTAACCGCTCGGTTGATCATGCGGTGCATGTCCAACTCTCGCAATTCACCGTGGTGAGCGTGGATGATCCAATCGGCGTCATACACCCTCGCCGACCCGTAGAGCGTGCCGATGTCCGTCTCTATGGGCACGCCTCGGTCGAGTGCTCGAACCCCGCGGGCCTTTCCTTGGAAGAACTCGTCCAGCTTGTAGTGCCGAATAATCTCGTCAGGCTCACGTATCCTGAATCCGGTCGCCACCCGCAATCGTATGTTCTCACAACCCGTGCGTGCCCTCACCGCATCATGTATCGTCCTGATCATTTCAGCATACGCATCGCCCCCCATAAGTTGAAACCCATACTGTGAAGACAGGATGTTGACCGAGTCATCGGGACCGATCTTATCCATATTCACATTCTCGAGCGCGGCGTCCGTTGCATTGCGAATGATCGAGAGATCTGCGCCCTCTCTGTATATTTCCTCCGGAACCTCCGGAAACAGATCCCTGATCTCGAGAGCCCCGATCCCGGCGAGCTCGGCCGCTCGTTTGCGCGGATCGGGCCCATACATGGATTTTCGGATATATGACGGTGAAGCTTGCTTCAGCATGGTTTTCCTCTTTTCTCCCGGTGAAACAAAAACACTATATTTTTCTGAACACGTCTTTGTCTTCTTCCAGAAAGTGCCCCGGGTATTTCTTGACGATCTCTTCGGGGACGTCCCATAAAGTCTGGGTCGAATCGTACCATCGGTAGCCTTTCTGCGGCTCTATTTCCACGCCGTGAGCCTTCAGCAATCTCATCATGGTTTGAAAACAGTACACGGTGCACCCCGTTCGTGCACCGGTCATGAGGGCTATCTCCTCTGGGGATCGGGCACCCTTCAGGATCGCCGCGGCCCCGTCCCGCACGCGTACTGCGCTGCACAGGCACAGCCACTGGTGGGGGTGAAGATGCGCCTTTCTGCACATCTCAACCAGCCGATCCTGATCCACTTGTCTCCAGTTCAACCCCAGTTTGAGCGGTTCTGCTCGCGGAACCAACTCCACGGCGTCCTCCGGACACATGCCCGAGCAATTGGGACAGGCCACACATTTTTCAGGCGAAACCTCGGCTTTCTTGTTCACCACGAGAATAGCTTCCGTCGGGCACACGTTTTGGCACACCGCGCAACCTAAGCATTTTTCCGTATCGACGCGTGCTACATTCTTGATTTCCACCATCACTTCTCCTCCAATTCCGCGGTCGCTCCGGACGCGCTCGTGTTTCATCCGAAACTCAGACTGTCCCCGTTACGTTCCCGATCCCGTACCTCGGTTCCGGGAAGGGGCGGCCGGGACGAATTGGCCGATCCGTGAGGACTCTTCCCCGGTCTTCAAGTCGACGGCCGGAATGTTCGTCGACAGCGGATCGACCGATTCTTCTCCCGATCACTCATTCCCTTTCACACGTCGGCGGCTGCGGCCTCATGGAAACCGTCTGCCGGTCGCGGCACGCGGGGATTTCTCGCGTCGATCTGTGAAACTTCCGTGCCGCAAGATCGGATCCGCCCTTTCATTTCTTGGGTATACGAAAGTCCGTGGTCGGAATCCAATCGCTCACCGGCTCCAGAACACCCTTCCGAACAACCCAGTACCTCAGGTGCTTGGGTCCTATATGGTCGTCTTCGACATAGGTAATAGGTTTGCTTAACCCCATGCAGTCAAAGTTCTTAATCCGATCCAGCCCGTACTTCTTGAGAGTTTCTCCGGTCAGTTCCGCCGGGGGAACCTCGTTCAAGGCGAGGCGAATGCCCTCGGCAATGACCATGCCCGACATGATGCCGTTCACGTACATATCGTTCGGCTTCTCTCCGGGATGATTCTTGGCCCACAGTTCCTTCACCAGCTTCATTCCCTGGGAATCCTCGTACTTAGGATTTTTCGACATGGGCTCAAAGAAGTACTCCCCCTGGTAACCTTCGGCCAATTCAGGACCGCCCAGCGCGATGACGTCACCCAGCGTCGCGGCGGCGCACTGAGTCATGGGAATACCAAGGTTCATGGCCTTCGCGGAATTGAGAATAACGACCGCTCCAGGAGCCGACGACTGAACGAATATCGCCTTTGATCCTGCTTCCTTGAGGCGCAGCAATTGCGGACTCGCGTCGGTTGTGCCTTTTGGGATCGTCTCCTTGACAAGCTTGATCCCTTGCTCCTTGACGAAGGAATCTATGTCCCAAAGAGCCAATGGAACAAACGGCTCGTCAGTCGCGACGCAACCGAGTACCAATTGTCCCCCCGGTTTTCCTTCCTTCTCCCAGTTTTCTTTGCACCACACTATCCACGTGCGAATCATGTTTGCTACGCCCGAATGATAATTGCCGTATGCCCAGTCCGACCATACGCTGGCTATGCCGTGGGAACCCGTCACCAGCGGAATCTTTGCACGCTCATAGTCTACCTGCAGGGCGTCGGAATGGCCTGAGGCACAGTGAGTAAGGACAATGATGCCTTGCCCGCGCAGTCTGGCAAAACCGTCCTTTGCCTTGGTGGCCACGTATTGGGAATCGTAGCTGACATACTTCACCTTCACTTGTCCCTTCTCGCCTTTGATGCCCCCTTGCTTCTCGTTGAGATAGTACAGATAATCCTTTGAGCCGGACTGACACATCATGTGGGTTCCGCTGGTAGGCCCGGTCATGGCGCTCACATTGCCTACCAGGACTTCTCCGACAGAGCCCTTGGCCCAACTAATGGAAGTCGGCGACATCATCACTGCGGTTACCATCAAGAAAAGGACCGCTGCAAATGTTTTCGTCCTCATAGAACGCCTCCTCATGGTCTTTCTGCTTGTCGGGCAAGTGCATGCCCTTTGGTTTATCACCCGACTTACACACATCGACAGTGTTGCTCCGACGGTGTTGTCCTGATGCGGTGCCGAGACGCAGGCCTTGATCCATTGGGTCGCCGATCGGTCATAATCCTCGACGGTCTACTCGACGAACCCGGATCCTGCTTTCCGTCTCAAGGGCTCGTTACGGAATCTCTCACCTCCCTTCTCCTTTTAGTAACCGAACGGCCAGAGTCTATAATAGGCCTTTATAAGGTTCCACCTGTGCGCCAAACCTCGGGGCTCGAAGATCAGAAAGAATATCGCGACGCCGCCTATGATCACCAGAAGCAAGCCGCTGCCGGCCCCGATGGGAAGAAAAGCCAGGGTGCCCTCCAGCATTGGGCCAATGACGAAAATCAATTCCTTCAACGCCGTTATGAAGATGACGCCGAAAATCGTTCCTTCGATGCTTCCAAGTCCTCCGACAATGATCATGACCACATACCAGATGGAATCGTTCAGGGTGAATGATTCCAATTGCGCCCACATCATGTAGTGGACCAAGAGCGAGCCTGCTACTCCGGCATAGAAGGTGCAAATAGCAAACGCGATGAGCTTGTAACGAAAGATGTCGATACCCATCGCCTCGGCAGCCCTGTCGTTGTCTCTCACCGCAATGAAGGCTCTTCCCCACCTGGTCCTCATGAGATTCTTGGCCGCGAAGGCCATTACGGCCGTGAAAACCAACGCGATGTAATAGAATCGTTCCGGGGTATCGAAATAGAAGCTTCCAATCTTGACCGGCTCAACGGTAAAACCCGCGGATGTCAACGGGATGTGAAACAGAGCGACCCATGTTAGAATTATCTGAGCGCCCAGTGTGGTCAAGGCCAGGTATAATCCTTTCAATCGTACCGAGGGAATGCCGAAGACAACGCCGACCGCGGCGGCAACCATTCCCGCGGGAATCACGCACGCCCAGAAGGACCAACCAAAGCTGTGATTGAGCAATCCCGATGTGAATGCTCCCACCATCACGAATGCGGATTGACCGATGTTGAGTTGTCCGCAATATCCGGTCAATATGTTGAGGCCGAGACAGATGATGATGGTAATCCCTATCCCGATTAGGAGTCTGAGGAGGTACGGACTGTTGAGCCCCGGAATCAACGGTACGGCAACGAGAAGGAGCATTGCGGAAACGGCTAAAATCAGCTGCGTCCTTGTTTTGACGATGCGGATGTCCTTCTTGAAGCTGTCGGCATAGATACCGCTTGGAGGGTAGTACGTCGTGTGAGCCATTTTGTTAAACCCTTTCAATCCTTTCTAGACCAAAAAACCCGTACGGTCTGATCAGCATGACCAGGATCAACACCACAAACGTTGCCGGCACCCCCGCCGCATTGCCCAGGTACCCGGATACGACGCTCTCGATGAGACCAATGAGCAGCCCGCCCAGAATAGCGCCCTCCGGCGATTCGAGCCCCCCGATGAATGCCGCGGGTATGGCGAGCAAACCGATGTGGCTCAGGCCCAGTTGAAATCCGAGGGTGGTTCCCATGAGGATTCCTCCTATCGTGGCCGCGACTCCCGCAATTCCCCAGGATATGCTGAAGATCCTCCTGACCCCTATTCCCATGCTTTGCACAATCTGGTGACCCTCGGCCACGCCTCTCATGGCAAGCCCCAGATTGGTGTAGCGGAAGAACAGGATGAGCACCACCATGGCTCCGAAAGCAACCCCGAACGCGCACACGTTTTCAGTGGTTAACACGATGCTTCCCACCGTCCCCGAGCCCCTGCCGAAGACGGTGATCTGCTCCAAGGGATAGGTTCCCCAGATCAACGACACCAATCCTTCCAAGACAAGAGAAAGGAAGATCGTCACGGTAATCATGGAGATCAACGGTTGCCCGATCAAAGGACGCAACGTAATGCGTTCTATGGCAATACCCATGAGAAATCCCGAGGGAAGGGCCAACAGGAGGCTCGGCAGGAGATCGAGTTTGAGCGATGCCTTGAAGAACCAGAAAATGTATGCTCCCAGGAGCAGCATGTATCCCTGGGAAAAATTGAGTACCGATGAAGATTTGTACACCAGGACAAACCCAATGGCCACCAAGCCGTAAATGGACCCGTTCATGAGCCCTGCTATGACTATCTTTCCCAGGAACTCCATTTCTTTCCTCGTCCGATAATGTGGGTTGAAGACTTGCCGACGACAAAACCCGCTCCCGCGGACACTCCACACCCGCGGGCGCGGTCTGAACCTATAACCATCTCTTTCGTCTCTTGTAGTGTTTCACGTCACGGTAACTCCTCTTCTCCCCGAACTTGCTCAGCCCCAAATAGAACTCCTTGATGTCTTCATTTTCGGCCAGTTTGGCGGATGAGCCGTCCAAGACCACCCGTCCGTTTTCCATGACGTAGGCAAACTCGCTGACGGCCAGCGCGGCCCGCGCATTCTGCTCCACGACAAGTATCCCGGTAGCCTCCTCGGCGTTGAACCGCTCAATAATGGCGTAGATCTCCTCCACTACCAGTGGGGCCAGTCCCATGGACGGTTCGTCAAGCAACATGATTTTGGGGTGCGCCATCATGGCCCTGCCCATGGCCAACATCTGCTGCTCTCCACCGGACAAGTAGCCGCTGGTGGAATTGCGCAAACGGGTGAGCTTGGGAAAGTAGCCGTAGACCATATCCAGGTCCTGTTTAAGGCTCTTCTTTTTCCGGATATAGCCGCCCAGGCGCAGATTCTCCTCAACAGTGAGGTGCTCGAGCACCTGGCGACCTTCCATTACCTGAATTATGCCTTTTTTCGCGACTTCCTCCGGACCCAGCTTGTCTATTCGTTGACCGTCATATTCAATCGTTCCGGCAGTTACCTCCCCGAGTTCGGTGTGAAGAAGACCCGATATGGATTTGAGTGTCGTCGTCTTTCCGGCTCCGTTGCTTCCCAGAAGGGCCACGATCTTTCCGCCGCGTATCTCAAGGGAGACTCCCCGCAATACCAAGATGACCCCGGCATACTTGACTTCAACGTTGCTCAACTTCAGCATATTCGCCTCCCGAGCTTTCAGCCCGCACAATGGAAACGGTCATCGGTCCGAGGAATACGCCGCCCTTTCCTCGTTACCCGCAACACATGCGCCTCAACGTTGCGTAATCTCGTCTTGGTATACGGTTCGTATTTTGAGGCTCGTTTCCACCATTCCCGTCCTGCCGTCCCGGTACTTCACCTCCGTAACGACCGGCACTTCACTCTTGTTGCCGTACACGGCTTCGATCAGGTCTTCGTAACGCTTCTGCAGGAACGACCTCCTCAATTTTCTCGTTCTGGTAAGTTCGCCTTCGTCGGCATCGAACTCCTTATGAAGGAGAACGAACTTGATCACCCTCGACGGCTCCGGAAGCGTCTTGTTCACTCTCACCAGATCCTGTCTCACGAGGTCGCTCACAGCCTTCTTCTGAGAAAGGTCAACAAACGTCGTATATGGGACCTGATGGGCTTCCGCCCATTTCCCGATGCTTTCAAAGTCTATGTTGATGATGACCGAGAGGTATTCTCTCGTCTTGCCTCCGATGACCATTACGTCCTGAATGAACCTGCTGAACTTCAGCTTTCCCTCAATGTATGCCGGCGCATACCGGTGCCCGTCGCTGAGTTCGTCAAGGTTATCGATTCGGTCGAGGTAGAAGAGGTGATTCCTTTCGTTGATGTGACCGGAGTCGCCCGTATGGAACCAACCGTCCCGTATGGCTTGCTCGGTTTTGTCGGGATCCTTGTAATACCCTGAGAAGATGCTTTCGCCGCGCACGAGGATTTCCTGTGTGTCGGAAATCTTGATTTCCACCCCGCCGCATATTTTTCCGACGCTGTCGTTATCGATGTCGTCTTGCGTGTGCATACTCACGACACCGGATTCGGTGCTCCCATAGACTTGTGAGAGGCTGATGCCCAACGCCTGGAAGAATCTGAAAAAATCCGGACTGAGAAACGCGCTCCCCGTAAAGGGGTACTTGGTTTTTCTGAATCCCAGTTTGTCTCTGAGCGGTGCGAATACGAGTAGATTTCCAAGCTTGTAGAGCAATCTTCTCGCCGGGCCGGGATCCGCCTTCGATCTCCGCGCATCCACCATTTCGTAGCCTACGGGGAGGAAGAAGTTGTAACACGAACGTTTAAGCAACCCGGCGTCGTTCACCCGTACTTGGGTCATGGATGAAACGCTCTCCCACTGACGCGGGGTGATAAGTATGAACCGCGGAGATATTTCCCGGTAATCCTGCACCAAAGTTTCCGGTTCTTCAGGGAAGTTGATGGTTACTCCGGTGATGTAGTTGTACCCTGCAAACCACGAATGAAACACGGAGGCGGATGCCAGCGTCGTGATGACGTCATCGCCTCGCTCGAGCGGGGCCGCCTCCTGCATCCGTTTGGCCGACGCGATGATCGCATTGTGGGTGATCATGGCCCCCTTGGGCAGGCTGGTTGTTCCGGAAGTATATGATATTTGAGCGATGTCCGTCCCCTTTGTTGCGGAGACCAGTTCTTCAAACAATTCCGCATGGGCGCGTGCACGCTTCGCCCCAAGTGCCCGGAGATCCTTGTAGCTGAGCAGGAGAGGGTCCCGATACTTTCTCATTCCCTTGGGATCCCAGTATATGAGCCTCTGCACCGCGGGAATATCATTCTTGATTTCCAGTATCTTATCCACTTGCTCCTGATCTTCGGCCAATACAAACTTGGAGTCCGAATGTTGGATGATATAGGCGACCTCGGACGGGATGGAATCGCTCCAGAGGGCAACCACAATGCCTCCTGCCGCCTGGATGGCCGCCTCGGCCAGGTAGCCTTCCGGCTCGTCGTCTCCAATGACGGCAACCTTGTCTCCAGGTTTCAATCCCAAATCCACCAGCCCCAGGCACAGATCTCTTGCGATCTCATGGCAATCTTTCCATGTGTAACTCTGCCAGATTCCCATGTCTTTGCGCCGAAGAGCCACGCCGTCGCTCCAAAGCCTGCTGTTTCGGATCAGAAGCTTGGGATAAGTGTCTTCTCGCAACAAGCCGGCACCTCCTCCTGAAGTGAATCAGTTTTCGCCCAGGTAGGCCTTGATGACTCTCTCGTCCTGTTTGATCTCCGCGGGAAGCCCATCGGCAATCTTGACCCCGAAATCGAACACGATAATCCTGTCGGAAATGTCCATGACTATGTCCATATCGTGTTCAACAAGGAGTATGGTCGTTCCTTTCTCTTCGTTAATGTCCAGGACGAACCTGACCATGTCCTCCTTCTCCTCCACGTTCATGCCGGCGGTCGGTTCGTCCAAGAGGATTAATTCCGGCTCCAACGCGAGCGCCCTGCCAAGCTCGACTCGTTTCCGTTGTCCGTAGGGTAGAATTCCGACTTCCCGCTTCCTTATGGCTTCCATCTCCAGGAAATCGATGATCTCTTCGACCACTTCCCTTTCCTTGATCTCCTCGTGCAAAGCCGGGCCGATGTACAGAGCACTTGCAAGCAAATTGCTTCTCAAGTATATGTGTCTGGCCGCCAGCAAGTTGTCCAGCACGGTAAGCCCTGTGAAAAGTTCGATGTTTTGAAAGGTTCTGGCAATCCCGCGGGCACACACTTTGTGAGGAGGCAGGCCGGTGATGTCGTCGCTCTTGAAGTGGATTTGGCCTCGGTAAGGCTTGTAGAAGCCCGTAATCGTGTTGATGATGCACGTCTTCCCTGCGCCGTTCGGTCCTATGATGCTGACTATCTCGCCCTGATTCACCTGAAGGGAGATATCCGAAAGAGCCGTAACTCCTCCGAACTTCAGACCGATGTGTTCACAGTTCAGAAATGAGGCGTCACCGTTCTCTCTGCTTGCCATAGCGTTCCCTCACATGTTCGTGCGTCGCCGACAACCGTACGCGTTCCGTGCGATCGGCGAGCACAATTGCGGTCCATCCCGGTGCATGCCTGCTCGGGCCATGCAACCGGTGCCGGCACAATAGTCCGTCACTCAAGCACTTGCTTCATGACCCCATGCACTAAATCCGATCATTGGTGCTGCACTCCGGCGACGCGATGCGGCGATCGGAACCGCGGATCACGAAATGTATGTCGAGGTTTCCCGCGTCATGGGCTACTCCTCGCCTTCCTCAGCCGTACTAGGGGAGATGAACGGCTCCGCCGGCCAGCATCATGGCGGCTTCGCCGATTCCCTCTGAAACAGTGGGATGAGGATGAATTGCGTGGGCCAATTCCTCTACGGTCGCTTCCATCTCAATGGCCAACACGGCTTCGGCGATCAGTTCCGTAGCATGAGGTCCGATAATGTGAACCCCCAGAACCTCGTCATGCCGTTTGTCGGCAACGATCTTGATCATTCCGTCCGTTTGTTCTTCCAAAGCGGCCTTTCCCACTGCGTGCAACGGAAACCTGCCGATTTGCACCGCTCCTCTTGATTCGACCGCGGCCTGTTCGGTCAATCCTACGCATGCGACCTCCGGTGATGTGTACACACAACGAGGAACCGCCCGGTAGCTCATTGAGTTAGGTACTCCCATCGCATTGCGAGCCGCACATTCTCCTTCCGCCATTGCCACGTGGGCGAGCATGATTCCGCCGATCACATCCCCGACCGCATAGACGTGGGGTACATTTGTCTGCATTTTGTCGTTGACCGGTATCCGGCCCATCTCCGTTCTCAGGCCGATTCTCTCGACATTCATGCCCGAACAGTTCGGTCTTCTTCCGATCGTTTGAGCCACTTCCGAGACCACGATCTCTTTGACCCCATCAGGAGCGGCAAGAATCACTTTCTTGTCGCCTCCGGACTTCTCAATGCTCTTGACCGTCGTCCGCGTGAGAATCTTTATGCCCTCCTTCGACAAGGAAGCTTCCAGAGCCTTGCCGATTTCGGCATCCTCCGTCGGGACGACCCTGTCCAGCATCTCCACGATGGTCACGTCGACTCCCATCCTGCCGAAAAATTGGCCGAGTTCGACGCCGATGTAACCGCCGCCGACGATCAGCAGGCTGCGGGACGGCTCTTCCAGTGTCAGAAGATCGTCGCTCGTCAGGAGGCGAATATCGTTGTTTCCGGAAACGGGGAGCTGGGCAGGTACGGACCCGGTGGCCAGGATGATCTTGTCCCCGGTGAGCACTTCTCCCGTCTCCAAGATTTCCAAGCGGTTCGAGTCTCTGAAGACCGCGGTGCCCGTAATCATGGATACGTTTTTCGCGTTCAATAGACTCTTCACGCCCGCAGCAAGTCGTGCGACGATTGCATTCTTGCGAGCCGACACCTTGCCGTAATCGATCCGCACCTCGTCCGTTATGAGGCCGAAGATCGATGCTCGCTTGAACTCTTCATACAGGGACGCGCAGTGAAGAAGGACTTTCGTGGGGATGCATCCCTTGTTGAGGCATACGCCTCCTATCTTTTCCTTTTCGATGAGAGTGACGTTCGCACCCAGTCGGGCCGCGCGAAGGGCCGCTGGATAGCCTCCAACTCCGCCGCCGACTACTAATACGCGCTCCTTGTTCATGTCCGGCCCCTTCACGAGAGAATGAGGATCGGCTCTTCCATGAATTCCCTGAGCGTCTTCATGAATTGAGCCGCCTTCGCGCCGTCAATCACTCTATGGTCGTAGCTCAATGTCAATTTCATGACCGGTCTGATCACTACTTGCTTGTTCACCGCCACAGGGGTATCCATAATGGTGCCGACGGCGAGGATGGCGCTTTCAGGTTGATTTATGTTGGCGGTGAATTCCTCCACGCCAAACATGCCCAACGAAGAAAGGGTAAAGGTACTGCCCTTCATATCGTCGGGCGTCAGCATTCCCGCCTTTCCCTTTGCGACGATTTCAGCCCTGCTCTTTGCCGTCTCGGAAAGCGACTTTCCGACAATATCCCAAATCACCGGAACGATAAGCCCCTCCTCCAGAGCCATTGCCATCCCCATGTGGACGGCGTCCAACCATAGTATTCCTTCCTCGGTCCATTTCGTATTGATTATGGGATGACGCGAGATGGCCGACGCGGCTATCTTCATAAGGAGATCGGTTATCGTAAGATGAACCCCTGCAGTCTCTCCCACGATGGGAGCCAATCTGTCCCTTGCTTCCACGATCCTTGCCGCGTCGACGGAGATCGTCATGTATGTCTGTGCAGTTTCCGTCTTGCTCGCCAACATTTTTCGAGCAATGATGCTTCTCATTCCGGACAACTTAACCAGTCTTCCCTCGGCCGCGCGGCTCGGCACGGGCTCGTCGGCAGACGCTTCAAGCTGCGCCTCCACGTCACTCGCCCGTATTCGCCCTCCGGGTCCCGATCCGGAGACCCGTCGCAAGTCGATTCCACGCACCTTTGCAATTTTCCTGGCCATTGGGGTGGCCTTGATTCCCCCCGTTGCCTCCATGCCGTGGTTTGCAGCCCCTTGTTCCTCACTCCGAGGCGGCGCCTCCGGCATCTCCCCGGTTACATCAACCTGTTCCCCCTTCTCCTTCACAAGCAAACCGACCGGCTGCCCGACCGGGACGACCTCATCTTCCCGTGCGAGGATCTTGGCAAGAAATCCCGACTCCGGAGCCTCTACGTCGATGGTGACCTTCTCGGTTTCAAACACAAAGAGAATTTCTCCCTTTTCAACCCAATCGCCTTCTTGCTTCTTCCATTCTCGAATCGTGCCTTCAGTCATTGTAAGGCCCACTTTCGGCATAATGACTTCGATTGCCATGATCACCTTCCCTTACACGCAGGAGGTCGCTGCTCGACTCTGGATTCTTCAGTTGCCTGCAGACGGAACAGACGCGTTTCAATACTCCATGACTCTTCTTACCGCGGCCGCGATATCCCGAGCATTTGGGAGATAGTATCTCTCCAGGTTGAACGGGACCGGTACGAATGGGGCCCCCACTCGCAGGACCGGCGCATCCAAATGATCGAGCATTTCTTCGGTAACCATCGCGGAGATTTCAGCTCCGATCCCGAATGCTTTCACCGCCTCATGCGCCACCACCAGTCTGGATGTCTTTTCAACCGAGGTGAAGATGGTCTCCCTGTCCAATGGGGTAATGGTCCTCAGATCGATCACCTCCGCCTCGATGCCGTCCTTCGACAGGTCCTTTGCCGCGTCCAACGCTTCATGCACCATGCGGGAGGCTGCGACCACGGTTACGTCTTTGCCGATCCGTTTCACATCGGCTTTTCCCAAGGGAACAAGATACTCTTCATCGGGTATCTCGCCCTTCGATCCGTAGAGTGCCTTGTGTTCGAGGAAAATTACGGGATTGTCATCTCTGATGGAACTCTTGAGCAGGCCCTTTGCATCGTACGGGGTCGCCGGCGATACAACCTTCAGTCCCGGAACGTGTGCGAACCAGGCTTCCAGACTTTGTGAATGCTGAGGCCCCGCATTGAGGCCTGCACCTCCCGGAGCACGCACTACCACGGGCAACGTGTACATGCCTCCGAACATGTACCGAGTCTTGGCCATTTGATTCACCAACTGATCCATGCAAACAGTCAAGAAATCTGCAAACATGACCTCCGCCACAGGTCTCAGACCCTCGGCCGCCGCGCCGATCGCAAGTCCTATAATGGCTGATTCGCTGATCGGCGTGTCCCTGACCCGCCGTTCGCCATAAGCTTCCATCAGACCCTTGGTGGCGCTGAACGCGCCCCCGGGTCCGCCTACGTCCTCGCCGACGACGAAGACGTCCTCATCTCTCGCCATTTCCTCATGAAGGGCTTCTGCGATTGCTCTGATATATCGTGTCTCTCTCATGTTACGCTTCTCCGGTTCGACTCTCAGGCATAGACGTCCGTGAACAGTTCTTCCGCGGGGGCAATCGGGCTGTTTTCGGCAAATGCGAGAGCTTCCTCAATCTCCATCTTGATCCCCGCTTCCAGCCCATCCAAGTACTGACGGTCAACATGCTTGTTTTCGAGCAAGTACTTCTGAAACCTGATTATCGGATCAAACTTCCGGACTTCTTCGACTTCTTCGGTAGTCCTGTATTTCTGAGGGTCTCCCACGTAATGCCCTAACCAGCGATGAGTTTTGCATTCCAACAGAGTAGGCCCCATACCCCTTATTGCCCGCTCGACCGCTTTCTCCGCTTCTTCCCGCACCATCAATACGTCGTCGCCGTCAACGGTTACACCGATCATTCCGTACGATTCGGCCCTTTTGCTGATGTTTTGCAACTTCATATAGACTTTTTGCGGCGTGAATTGAGCCCAACCGTTGTTTTCGCAACAGAACACAACGGGAAGATTCCATAACGCGGCCAGGTTCAACGATTCATGAAACGTACCCTCATTGGAAGCACCGTCTCCAAAGAAACACACCGTGACTCTGTCCTCGTTTCTGTACTGGGCGGCGAAAGCGTTCCCAACGGCTATCGGAAGTCCGCCGCCGACGATCCCATTCGATCCGGCGACGCCGGCTTCTCTGGACGCGATGTGCATGGATCCGGCTTTTCCCTTACAGAAGCCGTCCCTTCGACCGTAGATTTCCGCCATGAATCGATTCAGATCGATTCCTTTGGCCAAAGCCTGTCCATGGCCTCGATGAGTGGTGAAGACCACGTCGCGTTCCCTCAGGCACGAGCAAACGCCGGCCGATACCGCCTCCTGTCCGATCCCTACGTGGATGAACCCCGGAATTTTACCCTGAGAGAATATGTCGACGAGACATTCCTCTACCCGCCTGACCTTTACCATCAGGTAAAGCAATCTCAAAAGTTCCTCTTTGTTGACCATACTCGGATCCCCTTACGAGAAGACAATTCCCGACATTTGAATCGCTGCGGAGAGCGACCCGCGAAATAACCGATCATGCCGTTTGCGTAGCAGCAAGACGTCACACATATCGTCTGCTGCTCTATGTCGTAAGCATGCTCGCGACGAGCACGCAAGTCTTGCGGCTATTTCACAAGAGTCTTAAATGAGGCACCGGAGCGTGATAAACAGAGGGCGCTCGCAATGACCCGCCGTCCCTTGAGCCGGTACTCATGGGACGTGAATCCAATCCGTCGTTCTCTTGACATCACAAGACCCGAAGGCATCCAACCTGGTGAAGGATGCTCACCATGGTGCGCCAAATGTGGTGGAACGGGGTGCCTCACCACGGGCGCACGACACCGCCTGTCGCCGGAACCCTTTTTTGCAGCGCTCCGGCGCCCATACCAGCCTGTTGACGCCGAGGTACCTCTCGTACGCCGATACGCGGATCACATCCGGTATATCAAGCGAGCTGGTGCATCGTAATCTTGTCTGTTGAGAGCGTTCTCTGCTTCCTTAAGCAAGCCGACCCGCACTTAGACTCTGCGCAGTCGGCATCCATCGGCATATCGGAGGCCCCGGGCCGTCGGGGGGCGGTCCGGAGAAATTTGACGGCACTTCGAGATCTCGAAGTCCGTACAACCAACCAGTCCTACGAGTCGATCGTATCTTCGCTGCTGCGCCCCCATTCCGATTGATCTTCCCGCATCGGTCATCACTGAGCGCACGCTCGTGCGGCATGCTTTGTTCCGCCCCGGGGGCTTCCATGTCGGCGACACATCAGCGTGAGGCCAGTACTCCTTTGCATAACGACGCGTGTTTACGTCGGTCGTCATGAACTCGTCTATTCCACGTCTTCCTGTTCCAATCGGTTACATGTGCTCGAGATTCACTCACAGCCCTCCTCGACAAGTCGGGTCGGTTCTTGTTCGTGCTGAAGCCGAGATTCCTCCATTCGTGCCGAGCCCGATGTCGGGAGACGTCTGCCTGTAGGAACGCACTCCTTTGGTGAATATGTCGTAGCAAATGCGTGACAGTTCTTCGATCGTGACCAACCCGTCAGGGTCATACCAATACATGATGGCGTTGCACATCCCAAACATGGTATAGCTGATGGCCTTTATTCGATCGATGGGCATGGAGCCGCCCAGATAGTCCCAAAGGACGGTCGAAAAAATGTGCGCATATGCCTTTTCTTTTTCCGCGATAATCTTGAAATACTCTGAAGGGAGGTTGCGCGAATCAATGAGCAGAGCCTTCGCCTCAGCGGGTTTCTTTGCAAAGAACCTTAGGTGCCTGAATATGACGAACTCAATCTTCGCATCGTTTTCGGGAATCCTCTCCAATTCTTCGAGCAGCCCTTCCAGGAGGCGATCCATATAATTGTCGAGAACAAAATAGAGGATCTCGTGTTTGTTGGAGAAATAATGGTAGATGCCTCCCTTGCTCAATTGCGCGGCATCTGAGATATCCTTGAGCGTTGTCTCCAGGTATCCCATTTCGCCGAAGAGGCGGACGGCGGCCCTTCCTATTGCGCACTTCTTATCGAGTTCTTTTTGGCTTGATTTTTTGGGATTTTTTGCCATTTAGGGTCTGCCTTGGTTTCGGAAACAAAAACCGGCCAGCCGGACTTTTTTTAGGATATCCCCACACAAGTCCTTTGTCAAGAACAAACGGTCTTTTTTTTCTGCATTCCGTTGCGAGCCGCCGTCGAACCAAGTACGTCACTGAAAGCCGTGGAACCTCAGACGACGTGAAGACGCTTGACAGAGTTCCATACCGCGATCCATAATCATTGCCGTACGTCGAGATTCCATTCTTGAGACACCAGGAGCGCCCACAAGAGGGGAAGGACCGAATCACCTCTTTACGGCCGCTGTTGGCTTTTCGTCGCGCCTCATTATCCTGTTCCATAGCTCGCCGGCAGATCGGTGCGAGGCTGAAGACGGCCGGAGCTTTCGCGGTTCCGACCGCGACGCGGCCGGGTTCGTCCTCATGCTTCTTGCTGCCGCCAACGGATCCAAAGGAAGAATGATGAAATCGAGTTCACCGGACATCAGGGAAACCATATTCCGGGGCCACTTGCACAGAGACATAACGGCAGTGATCAGGGCCGAGGCCGCCGGTGTGGTCAGCGGGTTGGAACGCGCCGCGGAAACCGGCACGGACCTGGGTTTGAAGGTCTCTTCCACCCTGCGCGACGGAGACCGTCTGGACGCGGGCTCTCGAGTCGTCGAGCTGAGAGGAAATCCCTGTGCGATCGCCCGTGCAGAAGACGTCATCATAGGGACGCTTTCCAAATCGTCGGGAATTGCCACCGCGGCGCGTCGAGCACGTGAAACCGCGGGCTCTCATTTCCGGGTGGTTTCGGGCGGATTCAAGAAGATGCCCACCGAGATCAAGCATATTGTCAGGAAGGCGGCCCAGGACGGTGGTATCGGGATTCGAATCCTGGACGGGCCCTTCGTCTACCTGGACAAGAACTACGTACGGATCCTGGGGGGAATCGCGCGTACGCTGCTGGCCGCGGCTCCGCTTGAACGGAACGCGGCAATCCAGATTCGCGGTGAGACCGGGCCGATCGGGGAAGAGGCCGTTGAAGCGGCGCTCACCGGCGCGGCGGTCGTGATGGTCGACACGGGACGGCTCGACGACCTCGCTGCCGTTTCCAAGGCCCTGAGGGAGAAAGGACTACGATCCGGGGTCAGGGTGGCTTTTGCCGGAAACGTCTCGCTTGACGATCTGATCGGGCTTCACAATAGGGACGTGGACGTGGTGGACGTGGGATACGCAATTCTGGACGCACCATGTGTACCGATGACGTTCGACGTGATTGACTCGCCCTGATGGGAGCCGCGGACGAGATGTCGTATTCATGAAGGAGAAGTCCTCGGATGAGCTCACCGACACGTGCGTCAAACTGCGGAGGATGCCCACGCGGATCTCCTCAACGCAGACCGTGGATTCCGCGGCAACGCACACGTATTGACGCGACACGAGGATCGGTGTAGCGTTCAATGATGGGAAGGAAAGGCGCATGCGCGTCTTCTCTGCATTCCTCACCACTTGATGCGGCGACGGAAGAGCACTTGCCGGCGGATGATAAGCGCGTGCACCAACTTTGTTGGTTTACGCTGAACAGAAGACGTGAAGGCAGTGCTTTCTTGACCGTGGAACGAAAAGGAAGCAGCTGGTACTCTGATATACCCCGGCTTGCCTCGAATCAAATTTCAAACCCTTGACCTTGGAGATCGATGCCTGGACCGCGTGCGACCAGAGACTGGGGCCTGCTGGAAGGATTCCTAGCGAGAGGAAGATACTATCGGGCCGACCGGTTGATTCCCAATCACTTGAGGTCGGGTCGCATCGTAGACCTCGGGTGTGGCTCGTTCCCACTGTTCCTAATCAGCACCAATTTCTCGGAGAAGATCGGGCTCGATAGGCTCTTGCACAGAACCCCTGACGATCGCTTCGATTCTCGCGACGTGCAGCTCGAATACCTCGACTTGTCCGCAGAAACGTCGCTTCCTCTGCCGGATGAATCCTGCGACGTAGTGACGATGCTGGCCGTGCTGGAGCATCTCCCTCCGGTTCGGGTCCCCCCGCTAATGCGAGATATCCTCAGGGTTCTGAAAAAAGGCGGCGTCTTCATCGTTACCACACCGGCGCCTTGGACCGACAGACTCTTGCGCTTCATGGCCTGCCTCCGTCTTGTGAGTCCCCAGGAGATTGCCGAACACCAAGCGACCTATAGTCCGGCACAGCTGGGAAAGCTTCAGAGAGACGCAGGCTTTGTCGGAGAAACGATCCGGTACGGATATTTCGAGTGTGGCATGAACTGCTGGGCGTTTGCCGGTAAAGGGAAAGGTTAAGATGAAATTCTCGGTTGTTATTGCATGTTACAACGAACTCCATTTGATCGAGGAGGTTATCGCGTCAGTCCAAGCATCTCCCTTGGATCCCAAAGAAATAATCGTGGTGGACGACTGTTCTACAGACGGCACCCGGGAAATCCTGCTGCAAGGACTGGAACGCAGCGTGGACCGCGTGATCTATCACCAGAGGAATTGCGGGAAGGGTGCTGCGCTCCGAACCGGTATTCGGGTATCGACGGGCGATGTTATCATAGTACAAGATGCGGATCTCGAGTACGACCCTGCCTGCTATCCCAAGCTTGTCAAACCGATAACCGACGGGAAGGCGGACGTTGTCTATGGTTCCCGATTTCTCACGCGTGAAGGGCACCGGGTACTCTATTTCTGGCACTCGGTCGGCAACAAGTTTCTCACTCTCTTGTCCAACGCTCTCACCAATTTGAATCTCACAGACATGGAAACAGGCTACAAAGTGTTTCGACGAGAGGTCATGGAACAGATCACCATCGAAGAGGATCGGTTCGGCTTCGAGCCCGAGATAACCGCCAAGATCGCTAAGCTGGGATGCCGAGTCTACGAAATAGGTATACCTTATCACGGTCGTACCTATGACGAGGGGAAGAAGATTACTTGGAAAGACGGTCTGTGGGCTCTCTGGTGCATCCTCAAGTATAACCTGAGAAGATTGCCTCGTTGACGAGTGCGACAGGTTACCTGCTCCCTTTGCCATTTCCACGTCGGCGCAGGGCCTCTTCGAGGTTTTTTCGAGCGTCGCCAAAAGACGGATTGATCTTCAACGCCCGGCGAAAATGATGCACTGCTTCGGGAAGTTTTCCCGTCATGGCGTAAACCGCGCCGAGGGCGTTGTGGGCCATATAATGCCTTTGGTCGAGCCGCAATACAGTGTTGTAATGTTCGCTTGCCGAATCCACCCGCCCGAGCTCGGCCATGGCATTTGCCAGGCCGTAGTGAGCCTCCACCAGGTGCGGTGCAATCTCGACAGCCTTTGCATACTGTTCGGCAGCCTGCCGAGTTTCTCCTGTGGCACGATACGCATGGCCGAGATGAACATAGGCCAAAACGAGCCTGCCGTCTCGTTCGAGGGATTTCCTTAAATAGCCTATGGCCTTGTCAGGTTGTCCCAATGCCAAAGATACAATGCCGAGATTCGCGTACGCCTGGGCAAAACCCGGTTGCAGGGCGAGGGCCTTTTGAAAACTGTCTTTGGCTTCGGAAATCCGGCTGAGTCTGAGCAGCGCGGCTCCCACATTGTTGTACGCTATCGCGGAATGCGGCGAGGCTTTCACCGCACTTTCATAGTGTGACAGCGCGTCGTGAACTTTTCCCCGGCCCAGCAATATGTTGCCCAGCCTCGTGTGCGCGTCCGCGGACGCGGGATCCAAGTCAATGGCCCTTCTATACGCGGCCACGGCCTCTTCCGGCTTGCCGACAAGGTGTAAGACGTTGGCCAACCCCACGAGGGGAACGGCGGAACGGGGAGTCAGTCCCCGTGCTCTCTCATAATGTGTGACCGCTTCCGATGTCTTACCCAATTTCAGGTACGCGTTCCCGAGTTCCATTTGGGCTTTCGCTGAATCGGGTTTGAGTTCTATGGCTTTCTGAAAGTACTTGACCGCTTGCCCTGCCCTACCCTGACCCAACGATGCACTGCCAAGGTTACCGTGTATCTCGTGTGACTCCGGCTGAATAGCAAGGGCTTTCTCAAACAGAGCAATTGCCTCCGGGTACCTCCTCGCCTTCATGAGTTCGCCGCCATAGTTGGAGAGGATGTGAACGTACGAACGTTCCTGGGTATCAGGCGAGAACGGGGGCAACTTCAGGTAGCTTTCCTGCCAAAAATTCAACGGATTCCATCGAGCGGCCTGCGACCACGTAACCAAGCCGAGGCTCACTGCGAACAGTAATGCGGACGATGCCAAGGCGCGAACCAAAATGCTCCTGGGAATCTTGGCCTGGGACTTTGATATCACAATGAGTATGGCCTGCCCTACCAACAGGAGAACTCCTGCCATGGGCAGAATGGCCCTGTATCCGAAGAACAGGTACT
Organism: Desulfomonilaceae bacterium; assembly: GCA_031082285.1. Classification (GTDB taxonomy): domain Bacteria; phylum Desulfobacterota; class Desulfomonilia; order Desulfomonilales; family Desulfomonilaceae; genus JAVHLK01. The sequence continues at coordinate 13,242 of JAVHLK010000050.1, read as the reverse complement.
CCGGACTCAGTATGAGCTCCGGTATCATTGCAACAAGCGTAAAGAGGATACCAAACGACATTAACCGAGCGCGGCGAGCCGTCATGACGCCCAAGAACAGGAGCCCAATCAGTCCAGTGCAGGCGAAGATGGTTGTCGGCGGGGTCCAAAGTGAACGGGAGATCGTTTCCGCTCTGATGAGCTGCACGTTATCCGCAAAAGGTGCCAAGATCGTGAGCAGGTACGAGAAGAACACCCGCGACTCGGTCATGAGCACCTGAACAGGGGAGAGGCTGCTCATCAGATAATGCTGATTCAGTCGGTTCAACACACCCTTTGGTACAAGGCTCGTGGGTTCATGCAGCGTGTGAGTCACAAGGAGGTACGTCAGCAGCGCCGGCAGCGCCAGCAACGCAAGAAGCGCTGCTTTCTTGACGAGACTGGTGAATGATTGCCGAAAAAGCGTTGCCTCGGCCGCAAGCAATACCGCGGGAACCGTCAGCACGTTCTCCTTGCATAGCAGCCCGGCCGTCACGAGCACACTCACCAGAACATAAGAAAGTCCTTTTCTCGGAAATCTACCCGAACGCGCGGCAAGATAGACCGTGACCGATGAGAAATAGAAGAAGCATGCCATTATGGCCATCCTCTGCCACACATAGAGAACAACCAAACTCTGAATCGGATGTATGACGAACACGAACCCGAGAAACCAGGCGACGCTCATCTTCTCCCATTGAGATCCGGGGACGAGTAGACCCGGGATCGAGAAGATCACTTGGAACATCAGCACCAGGACCAGGCCCGCGGCAGCCATGACGAGAACGTTAGCGAGACGAAAATAGTAGGGGTCCATGCCCGATATGAGGTAGTTCGCATAAAAGGTCAGGAACGTGAACGACCGCTCGGGAACGATGCGTATCACTTCCGACAAGTCGTGGCGAGCAAACGAACGAATATTGTCGCTGAGGAACGTCGAGTCGTAGATGAAAGGAGAGCTGAAGCCTTTGTGATGGAGGAAGAGTGCAAGTGCCGTAAAGAGGGCAAAACCGCACATGAGTTCCAGAGGAGCGGCTATCCGGACACCGCTCGCATCTTCTTTGGTAAAACCGCTGGACGTGTCTGCAGTGGGACTCTTCTCATCCATTCAACTATCCTGCGAATGACCGCTTCACGCCCTCAAATCCGAGAACGCGGGTTCGCCCGAGTCGGCCGCCGGTCCGTATTCATGCAATCGTGCACTCAGATTCTGAAGAAAAAACGGTGAGAAGTCCATAGAACAATTGGACCGCAGATCGCACGGTCGGCCGGAATGCATTGTCGGCGAATGTGTGTTCCGGTTCGGACCGCGCCGTACCTGGAATCTGGTATAATGCGCAACCCGGTTGCGTTTCTCCCGAGATCGAGAGGATCGCCTAGTGCTCTGTGGCGCAAATACGGTGTCGAATTCACGGCAATTATCCATGCCTTGGTAGCGCCCCGCGCAGAACGCGGGGTATTCTTCCCCGACCGCGCCCGGCAGGGACGCGCCGGGCGTGGGAAGAAAGAATACCGGCAGGATGCCGGCGCTACCAAAGCAGGAACGGTTGCCGTAAATGTGACACCGTACTTGTGAAAGGCTGCACTTAGAGTTTCTTGGGCCGAATCTCGGGAACCGAAGCCCGTTTTCGCACGCATCATTATGTCGGATAGGGCGCGTGAACTTATGTGCGAGGCATCTGATGCAAAGTCCTCATGTGCTTCAGGTCGGCCGCCGATGAGGTGTGGTGCACGTCAATCGGCAATTACGTGCCGGCTCAAGGTTCTTGCGGCCGCTATGGCCGCGATCGCCATCGCGTTCATCCCGTACAGGCCCGTACTGGGATACTTCTTCACCGGTACGGACACCTTCACGTTGATTGAGACGAGCCGAGCGGAATCTTCCGAGGACCTGGCGAGGATACTTCTCAAACCCCTCATGTGGGGATCGGACTTCACCGATCGGGCACGGTTCTACCGACCGACAGCCGCGCTTTCCTATAGTCTTGACTACCGATTATGGAAACTGAATCCGTTCGGGTACCATCTGACCAACATGGCTCTTCATCTGCTCACGGTCATATTGATTCTCTTGATGGTACGGGAACTCACCAACGGCGATCTTTCGGCCGGTCTTTGCTCCGCGCTGATCTTCGCGGTTCATCCCATACTCGCGGAGACGGTACCCGCACTGGATTATCGGCACGATATTATCGCGGGATGCTTCCTGCTTGTCTCTTTCCTCCTGTTCCTCAAGGGTCGCCGCAGGCACCCGGCGGGAAAGGCCTTCATCGTCTTTTCCGTGTTGAGTTATTTCATGGCCTTGGGAGCAAAAGAGACTGCAATCGTCCTTCCCGGAATCGTGTTCTCCTATCTCCTTATTGTTGCGCCGGCGACCTCATGGAAAACCCGCCTCGGGGGTTCGCTCAGAGGGACGGCGCCGTACCTGTGTGCCGGTGCGGCGTATCTTGTGTGGAGAGTCCATCTCCTGGGGGGCCTCGGCGGATATGTTGAACCATATCCGGGACTTCAAGAATTCCTCCTGAGGATGCAACAGATTGTCGTCCTGTACACAGCTGACCTGGTCTATCCTCACGATTTCCTTGCCGTCTTCGACGTGATACCCAAGGGATTCGTTGCGCCGGCGCTCCTGATCTTTCCGGTACTGTGGCTGATCCTTTGCGTCGGGAGATCCGCAGATCCAACGGCTTCCCGCACCTTCGCGCACGAGCGAAAGTTGGTCCTATTCCTGATATGGTGGCTTCTACTGCCCCTCGGGGTCTTCATTGTCACGTCGACGTTCAACCATCGGAGCATGTACACCTGTGCAATCCCCTATGCAGCGCTCGTGGGACTTTTTCTCACGATCAGCGTGCGACGCTTGAAAGGCCTCGTTCATTCCGGTGAACCGCTTTCCTCAACTAGTGGTGCGATTCACAAATACCCTCTCCCAGAGGGCGAGGGGGCAAGCGGATTCGGCCTATTGAAGAATGTGAAGCCAATTACGAATAGATGTACCGGCCTTTACCCGAAACCGATGGCCCACGCAGCTTTACCGATTCTCATCGTCGCACTCGGACTCATTGCAGGACACGTGTTTTGCTCGCCGCTGCTCAGGAATTACAATCACTGGCACGACAGCTCTCGTATGACAAGTTTCTTCTTGAATCAACTCATCGATCCGGCGGCAACTTTCAACATCAACTCCACCATCGAGGTCGAGAACCTCCCGTCGTTCATCACCCGATACGAATCGCAGATCCCGCGTGCAAGGGATGTGGGGTACCTCAACGATTACGGTATCAAGTCATGGTTGAACTTGCACAGTCCGGACAACAGAATGAAAGTCGTGGTTCTCAGCAGATTCAGCCCGGAAACCGCGCCTCGCCGGATGCACGTTGACGTGCGCTCTGTTGAAGCACACACGGTGAGGCTGCGGATAGAATATCCCGGAATCGCGGGTCGTTGCTTCCCGCAACCGGAGTGACCGCGGCGACCCGGAACTACCTGCCGATCGTCCCTTCGACACGACCCCTAAGAGGGCGAACCCTTGCTTCTTTTTCTCCGGTGCGTTACAGTGACCTTAAGGCGGGTGTCCAGTTGTAATCGTTGAGTTCTGCGCGGCCTTCGGCCGCCGTCCAACCCGAGGAAGGGATAGACGGCGCCCGACGCGGCATCCACGTGAGAGCGCGCACAAGAGTCGCATCCGCCGTGCGGTGATTCATGCATCGGAACGCAAAGCCAAAGTACGAAAAACCTGTCCTGATACCATTCGACCTCTCGCCGGTCGAGAGCCAGACGCCTCACTGCAACCCGGTCGGAAGCGTTCCGTCCGGGTGGCAGTGTATGGATGGCGGCACCGCCTCGGGAAAGTGCCAAGCCGGGTCCGCAGCGTATGGTGCACAGTGTGCCTCAGGGTCCGTTGCCGCGGCAAAGTGCCAAGCCGGGAGTGCGCCCGGAGGACGATGCGATGCCGGCGGCGCTCACCTTTAAGGGTCCGTCCGGAAATAAATGTGCCATCTTTCCAGCTTCCTAGCCCGGCCTTGAAAGACCGGTCTACTCTCATACCGTCCCTCCGGGACGTGCGCGATCTCTTGCCCCGACAGGGGCTACTGAGAGTAGCCCGGTACTTCAGTGCCGGGTCAAGAGTGAAGCGAGCAATTTCACGATCGTTTCCTGACCGACACGGATGTAACGATTATTTTGAGAGAGACGCCAAGGCGAGCCGCTCTTGCCGAAGTGTCACAGATCAAGCCGCGTCACATTCAACCCTTTCGGCCTAGTGCTCGGTTTGGGCAAAGAGTTTGGCGACACTGTTTCTGACGCCTTTCGAAAGTTCGTCTCCTTTCAAATCGTTGCGGGTCTCGGTTCCTACTATCTTGCCTGTGGAAAGGTCCTTCATCTCCGCGGTCACGTCGAACAGGTCTCGACGCTGGTGAACCGTCAAGAGTATCACCATTGCGACGTCGAAGTTGCTCCGAAGGCCCTCCATCAATTCCTTCGCGGTTGCGGCTTGTATCTCGCCGTCAGTTACGGCTTGCTTGAGCGTGCTCGGTGCAATGAAATCGAATTCCTTCTTCCACTTGCTTGCGGGTGTGAGTGCCTTATACAGGGAATCGACCATACCTTGCTCCGGTGGAGTTTCGAAACCTTGAAACTGGAGAATCATCGCGGTGCGGGTCTTGGGAACCTGCTTCAAAAGCGGGGCCTTGGGCAGTCGTTCCCTCGGCGCCATCAGTCTGAGTCGCTGCGGTTCCCACTGTTCCGAGCTGAGGCCGATGATCGGTTGGGGTGGGCCGGGTGGAAGCACCAGAACAAGAACGAGAATGGTCGCGACCACGGTGGCCAGCGCAGCCATGGGGACATTCATGAGAGATGCGGTCCCGCGCCTGATGAGCGCGTACAGACTCTTGCCCGCGGAGGACACACCGGTAAGGGCCGCGGACGGCAGGTTGAAGCCGGCTGCACCGATCTTAAGCATTGTAGCCTTCAAATCGGGTCGAGCCGCCGATGCACCTGCGTTAAACACCTCACCCCCCTCTTCGGAGGCCGCACGAGCGGAGCCTTCGAGTCTTATTTCCGGTGTGCTCTCCCGGCGGTTGGGCCGCACGTTCCTAAGCTCCCGCAAGCCTTGGACAATACGGTTCAGCTCCCAGGCGGCTTCCATTTCTGAGGACCGCTGGTCACGATAGTGGGAGAAAGCCGCGGCCAGCTGGGTAAGCTGCAGTGTTTCGGCCAGCAATTCATGGGATGCCGCCCGGTCCATGTACCGTTGCATCAGGTGCGAATCGTTGCACTCGTCCGACGAGGGTAATCGGAACGTAGCCGTGCCGAAATGCGCACTCAGGTCGGATTCGACCGGGAGTTCCTCCAAGTGACTGAAAGGACAGAACCCGGGGCCGTCTGCTCGAACCTTTGCCTCGTACTGGACCCGCAATGAGGATTCGATACCGTGGAGCACTCTCTCCACGTCTTCCCAGCGTCTCTTTCGACTTGCGGAGCCGGTAAAAAGATTCTTTGCGTCCGCAATCCGGTCCGCCAAATCGGTTTCCGCCACCGGCACGTAGCCGAGCAGATCCACCGCGTTGGCAAACGGGTCGAGTCGGAAGCTTTCCGAGGGTACACCGGCCGGAAGCTGTTTCTTCTGAGGCAGCGTCGTCAGGTCGTCTTGCGCGAGATCCACGGGAGGCATCTTCTCCGGATTGACCAATCCCCGACCAGGTTCAAGGATGCCGACCGCCGTAAGGTCCTCACAACATCTCACCACGGCATGAACCGTGCCTGCCACGGCCTGGTTGTACATGTAGCGGACGTCGTCCATCATGCGGGGACCGGATAAGTACTTCCACCAGAACCCGGTATCCGCCTGGAGAATCTGTTGCCAGTCCGATCCGGTGGACAGCGACATGCGATTGACGGTCCTGACGCTCATTTCATGGACAAAGGTCTCCACGTCAAACCGCCCCTTCAACGGTCCCTTCGTGCCGGTAAGCCATGGAGAGAAGGGTTTCTCCTGGAGGAAGGTCCGAACCATGATCGGATCGACTTTGATCTCGTGGTTGTAGATCCGACTCTGGACATAGTTTTCCCAGATAGGATGCCCGAATCCCAAGGCAGGTCTGACGTGCTGTATCGAACAGGAATCGGCTATCGCATGTAACACCGGGCCAAGGATCTGCAGACCAAGGATGCCGGCGTTGGGCCCCCGCACTTCGAGGGGCTCGTAGTGATTCAGGAGAATTTGCGAGTAGTAGAAACTCGTCAACGCGGTCCACGGCGCGAACTTCACGTGCCGAACTTCGCGGGAGAAATGGCTGTCCCACTCGCCGGCTTCCCGCTCCCAGAACGGTCTCAATCTTTCCAGAACCGGGGAGTTCTCCACGTCTATGCGTCCGTGCAGACAGTCGGACGCTCCCCGCATGATCAACGAGTCGAGTCCTCTTCTCGAAGACAGATCGTATGAATACCCCTCGGCTCCCGTCCAGGTTTTCTCTTCCTGAGGAAACGGATTGATGAAATGATCGAACGCCGAGAACACTCGACCGGCAAACCCGGTGAGACTCCTCTTTCGCTCAAAGGGAAGAGTCGGGAGTTCAAAAGCCAGATCGCGAAACTTGTCGGTGTGCCATGATTCAAAACCCGCGAGATACTCCACCGCGGTCCGCCCCACAGGTATATCTTCAACCGGCTTGTTCTCACCGTACGCGATCTGGAAAGTCTGTAATGCCCTCTTCTGTGCTTCGTCTCCGTGATTCTTGATGAAGTCGACGGCATCGCAGACCACCCAGAAATGCACTCGGCTATTCATGCGCGGTCTCCTTATTCCTTGCAACCTCTATGAAATCAACTCCCTGAAGTGATTGACGACTTCATGGAAACGGCCTAAAGCCGTCGCATCAGTATAGACAAGGTTACTGACCGCATCAAGTGCCTTGCCGGCTCAGCCTCTCGTTTTCGGGATCAAGCTCCGGAACCGAAAGCCCGACACATGGGCAACTCGTTATCGTGCCCGTCACTCGCACCTTTCACCCAGTTTCAGGCCGGTGTCCTTCTGTAGCCTCATGAGGGCCACTTCAATGTTATAATCTCGAATATTCAAACCTTTTGACAGTGCCACGATTTCTCCGTCTTCCACGCCGATCTCCGAAGCCATTACCTCTTTGGCCTGCTGCAGGCCGGCAAGGTTCACCGGAAATCCCGACCAGAGATTCCACGATCGAAAATAGACGACCCAATGGAGCTTTCCGTCCATTATTCGAGTGTCCACCAACCTCATACACGGGCTCGAGCCGTCCACGTCCTCGTAGAAAAAAACATCCTCCGGCCTGCCCACCTCCATGCACATGCGGTTGGTGCGGGGACCGTGTTTCTTGTAGTAGTCGATCACGAATTGCCAGGCAATCTGCAGGCGTTCTCCATACGTATAGTGTTCTCCCGGCGCCTTTTGCGGTGAGAGCAGATAGGGCATGTACTCTGCGAGGTACTTTTCGTCGGCCACCGGCGGAAGGTTCAGGTGCTCGGGGATCTGAGGAAGCAACGGTCGCACTCCCGGATGCCGTATGTGCACCATAACCATGTCAAATTCTATTCTGTCCGCACCCGGGTTCGAGCCCGTGTCCACGGTATATCGTCGGGCCGCGCCGTTGGGTTTGCGCGATTCCTCAATCAAGGTATAGAGGCATTGGAACCAAGCATCAGGGATGGTGGTTGCGTCAATGAGAATCGGCTTCATTGTGGACCTCCTTTTGAGCCCTGTGCAGTGAATCGACTTGTGTGGTATTTCCTGAAACGACTCGACAGATCATATCCGCGTCAAGACACAAGTCAAATCCTTTTGGCTTGAACCGTGGAGAAACCGCGGCCGGCGTCAACGCGGGCGAAGCCGACAACGAAATTGGTCTCCACCGTTCCAAAAAAAAGTTGCCGGGACAACTAATCGCGTGTATTCGTCATTATCATGCGGTAGGATCTCAAGCTGGAGATCATCCATTGGGTGTCTCGATCCACGTCGGCAAAACGAATTGACGGGTGATGAGAGCTTGCAGCCGCAGCGCATTGAGGAACGTGTAGATCAAGACTCTGAAGATGCGGAAGGCCGGGGAGAGGACACTCCGACGGCAGAGGGCCGTCGGCAAGCCGAATCCAACGGAACGGAACCTGCTCGAGAAACGCACTCCCGGCTCTGGAAGCTGTTCCGAGTGCACTTCATCGAGCCGTTGATAGGATCCACCAACCCTCCCTGGTTCGATGCCCGCGGGATCGCCGTGGGACTCGCCGTAGGTTTCGGGGTTCCCGTCGGTGCTCAATTGGCCGTAATGGGAGTGCTGCGCGCGGTCTTCCGATACAACACGGTGGTCGCCTTTGCCTTTTCATGGGTGAACAACCCGTTCACCATGATTCCCATGTACTATGGTTACTACTATCTCGGGTCTCTGATACTGGACAGGCCGGTTGCTCTGACAGGAGAAATGTTCAGAGAGGTTATGGCCCCCATAGTTCACGCAGACCACTTCCTCCAATCAATTCATCAGTTTATGTACCTCGGCTGCGACATATTGCTTCGATGGGGAGTCACCTCATTCATTCTGGCGACATCGTCCGCGGTACTCGGATACGTAGTCGGCCTCCGCGTGCAGCGTGCGCACTGTCGGCGCAAGGCCGCTCACATGGGGGTCACATACGATAAACTTCTCGCAAAAATGGAACAAGCCATGCCCCGAGCGCACGATCGGAAGCGTTGAGCGGCTCGTGCAACCATCCTCCGCTCATCCTAATCCGGCACACCGTCATTGATCCATTGGACCAGCTCATTGATTTCGTCATCGGGAATGTAAGGTCCCCGAGAGGGCATTCGCCTGAATCCCCCGATGTTCTTCTTGAGAATCCTTACCAGGTTGGTCTCTTCTGCGCGACCGTTTCCGATCTTGTCGGGTTCGATGAGCTGTTTGTCGTACGGCCGACTCTCCATAAGTTCTTCTTTCGAGTTCCATCCTATATGCCCTTCGTGAACCGCTCTCATTTTCGGTTCACGACCGTGTTCCGTTTGCCATCTTATTAGTGAATTATCAAGTATCTCCTTCACTCTGGCCCAATTGACCTTCGACATGAGAAGACCTCCCGTCGCATTCGAGCAATTTCATTTCAGCAGTAGTTCTCATTCATACCATTGCGGGTGCCCACTGGAGTGCCTTTATGCACGGTCGCGAGGCGGGAGACCGCGTCCGTCGAGCCGAATGCCGAGCCACGGCTACCCCTTGACGACACCCATGGGGCGTATCTTGGCAACCTTGCGGGCCAGGCCGGCCCTCTGCACAACGTCCACCACCAGGCTGACATCCTTGTACGCTTCGGGGACTTCTTCCCGCAAGGTTTTCCGTCCCACCCATCGTGGAAAGACTTCCTTGTCCTGAAGTTCCCGTTCCACGGCTCTTCCTTTGGTCACCTTGAGTGCCGCGCTCCTCGACAGAAGCCGTCCGGCTCCGTGGCACGCAGAACCGAAGCTCTCCTTCATGGAGCCTTGTTCGCCTGCCAGTATGTATGAAGCGCGCCCCATGTCGCCCGGAATAAGCACTGGTTGGCCGGTTGAGCGAAACTTGATAGGAAGCACGGGGTGATGCGCGGGAAACGACCGGGTGGCCCCTTTCCTGTGAACGCAGACGGTCCTCGTCTCTCCATTGATCGTGTGTTGCTCGAACTTGGCGATGTTGTGACACACGTCGTACAGCAGCCTGAACTGTAGTTCACGCGGAGACAAACCCAGCGACTTCTCCCACGCGGTGCGCGCCAGATGCATGAGTACTTGTCGGTTGGCGAACGCATAGTTCGCGGCCGCTGCCATTGCCGCAAGGTACTCCTTGGCCAGTGCGCTGTTGAGACGGGTGCACGCCAGCTGGGTGTCGGGAAGTTCAAGGCCCTCCTTGCGAACGCTCTTCACCATTCGGGCGAGGAAATCGTCGCAGACCTGATGACCGAATCCCCGGGAGCCGCTGTGGACCATCGTAGTGACCTGACCTTCCCACAGGCCCCATTGAGCCGCGGTGGCTTCGTCAAATATCTCTTCGATAAATCCGATTTCCAGGAAATGGTTGCCCGAGCCGAGCGTACCGAGTTGGTCCTTCCCCCGTGCAAAGGCGCGTTCACTGATTATGTCGGGATCCGCGCCCATGATGATGCCGCGATCTTCGATGTGGTCCAGGTCGGACATTTCGCCCATTCCCTGCTTTATCGCCCATTCCGCTCCCGCCTTCAGTACACGGGACAATTCCTGCCGGTTGAGACGAATGCCGCCCCTCGACCCTACTCCACTGGGTACTTGAGCGAACAGACCGTTGATCAGGTCCTTGATTCTTCCAATTACCGCGTCCCGATCGAGAGCGGTCACGGCCAGTCGGACTCCACAGTTGATGTCGTACCCCACACCCCCCGGGGAGACGACTCCTTCGTCAGGATCAAAGGCCGCCACCCCTCCGATGGGGAAACCGTATCCCCAGTGTACGTCGGGCATGGCCATGGACCGCCCCACGATTCCCGGAAGGTGAGCCACGTTGTACACCTGATCCGCGCTCCGGTCGCTCTCTATGTCCGGGAGTAGTCTCTCATCGGCAAAGATCAGGCCGGGAACTCTCATCCTGCCGGAACGGGGTATCTCCCAGCGAACATCGTCAATCTTCTTGAATGTGTACGGCTTTTCTCGAGACATGACTGACGGCTCCACTAACGGGAAAACGGAACCTGTGCCAATAACGCCCACAGATTCCGCATCCCTCGAGTCGGACGAACTCTGACCATAACATAAGACACGTTGCGTGTTTTGAAAGATCGGCTCAGGAAAAAAGTTCAGGAAATAACATTGATATCAATCAGTCCTGCAAGTTGGAGGGGTCTCCGCTCGGCAAGCCCAATTCCATGGCTCGGAGGGCCCTGCGGACGAGTTTTCCGGAACGGGTCTTTGGAAGTTCAGCCAGAAACTCGATCTCCGCGATATGCACTTCGGAAGAAAGGTGGGTTCTCACAAAGGTCTTGATTTCATGGTTCAGACGTGCGGACTGCGTGTAAGTCTTGTTAATGGTGACAAAAGCCTTGACTACGGGCGTTCCTCCCTCCGAGCTCTTGGAAATGACCGCGGCCTCAGCCACCGCCGGATGCTGCCTCAGAACGGCCTCTATCTCGTAAGGCCCGATGAACTCCTGGCCGGCTTTGATCAAGTCGTCGTTTCTCCCCTGGTGGTAGTAGTGGCCGTCCTCGTCCTTGATCACCATATCGCCGGTCATGAACCAGTCTCCCCGGAAATACTCCGCGTATCGAGCGCCGTCTCGCCATATGCTTTGCATCATGGCCGGCCAGCCCGCTCTCAAGCCAAGCTCTCCGAATGTGAGAATGGACAACTGTTCGCCCTTGGAATCAAACACCGCAGCCTCGACTCCGGGGACCGGTTTCCCCATGGACCCCGGTTTGATTTGATGTGACGGATAGTTGGCAATGCAGATCATCCCGGTCTCCGTCATCCACCACGTGTCGTGTGGCGAGTGCTTCAGATTCTTTCTCACCCAATAGAACAGCTCCGGCGGTAGTGTCTCGCCCGCGGTTGCGATGTGACGCAGATGAGAAAAATCGTATCGGCCGGGAAGGTCCCCGCCGGCCTCCATGAGACGCCTGATTCTTCTCGGGGTCGTGTACCATACCGTCACTCGGTGGCGTTCAATGGTCCGATACCATGTGGAAGCGGAAAACCCGTCACCCTGTATCACCGACGCGGCACCGCAAATCCATGGAGCGAACGCGCCGTACACGGTTCCGGTAACCCACGCGGGATTTCCATCCGTCCAGAGGATGGAATCCTGTCGCAGGTCAAGAACGTAGCGGCCGGTCATGAGGTGTCCCGCCATGTCCCGGTGGGCATGTACCACCCCTTTCGCGGGGCCCGTGGAACCGGAACTGTACAGCAGATACAACGGAGTTTCGGGCGGCACCCAGACAGTCTCAAAGTCCGTGGGCATGCGATGAAGAACCTCAGGCACCACAACTTCCCATGCGAAGAGACCGGGGCGTTCACCGGAAGTAAGAAAGACGGTCTTTGACCCCTTCATGGCTTCGGAAGAAAGGTGTTCCACAAGGTCGGGATTGGTGACCACGCCTTTGGGTTCCGCATTTGCCAATCGCCATTCGATCTCTTCAAATCCCAGGGTAGGATACAAATTGCAGAAAATAACACCAATGCGTGCACTGCCGAGCATAGCCAGGTAGATTTCCGGGCACGGGGGTAAGAAAATGAATAGTCGATCTCCTCTCTGGAAGCCGTGCCGAGCAAGAAGGTTCGCCCATCGACATGACTCGTCCCTGAGTTCCCGGAAGGAAAAAGTCTTTACCTCTCCGCCCTGCTCGACAGTGAGAGCAGGCTTGCCTCCCTGCACCGGGTCGGCGGCCCATCGATCAATCGCCTCGTGGACTATGTTGATCAGGTTTCCTTTCATCCGATGAAATTCTTTTTCCAATTGGGACCAAGAAAAGCTCTGATACGTTCGATAGTACGACTTGAGATTCGCGTCAGGGTTTTCAGCTGGTATTCGAGCCTTTATCATTCGTTTTCCTTCACGATTTCTCCGCCCATTGTGACGCGGACCGTTCGGAGCCGGCCGCCGAAGCTCAAATCATACCAATGTGCTTTCAAACAAGCAACATAGGTTCAGCGCTCTTTGCCGTCGTTTGCGGTGAATCTCCTCCGCTACGGATCCCGCGTCCCGCGGGACTTTGGAGATCCACCGCAGACGTCATTCCACCATATTACATCCTCGAAAGCGCATTGGTATCAGTCCGTCCAGATGCCGAATTCACGGTGTACGTTGATTACTTTGTCCACCAGTTGTTCCGCTTGCACGGTCCTTGTCAAAGGAATCCGTTCCCGGCGTTCTTTCGTGGTCAACACTTTGAGAACTTCTCTCACGGAAGCCGCAAGGGCGTAATTATCGTAACCGCCTTCAAGTGCCAGGAGAATGGGAGCTCGCTTCACGGCGTCCGCGGTCTGAAGTACGATCTGGGTAAGCCATCGGAATGAATGCTCCGTCAAGCGGGTCCGTCCCAACGGATCGCGGTGATGCGCGTCGAAGCCGGCGGCAACGAGAATCAGCTGAGGTTTGTACTTCCGTACCACCGGCACAAGCACGTCCCGGTAAATATGTACCACATCCGCGTCTTCCATCTGCTTGAAGACGGGCAGGTTTACCGTGTACCCCGCCCCGCGGCCCACCC
>JAVHLK010000004.1:76761-112357 GCA_031082285.1 Desulfomonilaceae bacterium | reverse complement strand
CCGTTCCCGTCGCTTTATAGAAACAACCGGATTACATCAAAAGACCTGAAATACCGCACGTATTTCGGGAATCGTGTACCTAGGGCTGACGATTTCGGAGTCAAGAAACGCCATGGACAGGCGTGATTTTATCAGATCGGTCGGCGCTGTAGGGGTGTTCTCTCTGCTCGGCATGATTCCGCTTGCAAGGACCGGTTCAGCCGCGCGGAGGTTTTCCGAGCAGTCCGAAGCACAGGGTGCAGCCTCAGGAGATGTCGGGTATCGGGGCCCTTTCGCCGTGGCTTTTGATTCTTCCGGGAACCTGCTTGTGTCGGATCCGCCCTCGTACAGAATTGTCAGAGTGGACCCCTCCAACAACGTTACGGCCACATTCGGAAAACCGGGTTCGGCACCGGGGTATCTCAACTTCCCCAAGGGCGTGGCAGTGGATACCGACGACCGGATCTACGTGGTGGATTCCAACAATTGTCGTGTGCAGGTTTTCGACGCGACGGGCTCGATCCTGCGCGTTATCGGATCCATCGGGTCCATAGGCGGCTCCTTTGCCACGCCGCAAGGAATCACGATAGATCCCACGGGACGGCTCCTCGTGGCCGACACCCGCAACCACCGCGTACAGATTTTTCAAGACTTCGAACTCATTGCAATCATCGGAGACCTGGGAGATGCCAAAGACCAGTTTCGTCTTCCTACCGCGTGTGTCGCGAGATCGGACGGCGACATCCTGGTCTTGGACGGCAAGCACGGTCTGATCAAGGTGTTCGACGTAGACTACCGGTTCAAGGGAGATTTCGGTGGCGGCGTAGGCAGCGAACCCGGTCGCCTCAATATGCCCCAGGGCATGGGACTGGACGCTCGGGAACATGTGTGGATAGCGGACACGGGTAATCACAGGGTTCAGGAATTCGACCGGAGCGGAAAACTTGCCTCCGTTGTGGGCAAGCAAGGCTCGGGTCCTCTTGAGTTCCTCAATCCTACCGGCATTGTCTGTCGTGACGACAAGATTTACGTTGCCGACAACGGAAACCGGCGCATCCAGATCCTGACGAGGAATAATGAGAATGCGCCGTAACGGATATGACATGGTGAAGCGCTTTTTCCTGGCCCCCCTCGGCCTCCGCCGGGGAGACGGCGGGCAGCGGTGCACGAAAGTGAATGGGCTGAATTGCCTCGTTCCCGGGCTCTGCCTGGGAATGCGAGTCGGTCCCGCGGAACGCGGGACGCCTCCTATGAAATAACCGGGCACAAGCCCTCGAACGAGAAAGAATGAATCTCGAACACGCAACTCTTCTGTTTCTTGTGTGTGTCTTCGTCGTTGCGGAGATCTATCGGGCTCGCCGCGGCCTCCGAGGAGTGATCACGAGCGCCGATGAATGCTCCATAGGGCCGGTGCCCCTTCCGGTTATGACGGTAAGAGTCCGGCTCGAAGGCGGCGATGAGGTTACGGCCAGGTTGAACTGTTGCACGGCATGCTTGGGGCGGCTGAACATAGGAGATGTAGTGAGGGTGTCCGACTCTCGGGACGGGTACGTCGTCGACTTGCCTTGGGTTCGAGGCACGCGTTGCGGCAAGATGGGGGCAACATGCGACTGACGTCGACGTTCATATCTTCGATGAAACGAAGAAGTGGGAAGAGGGTTCGTCGGGATACCGGCAGCGCCGAAGGACTGCCGGCACGGCCCCCGGCCATGCCCGGTGCACCAAACGGCCTGGTAGAACACGGTTCCACATCCGGAGAACACTGAGTGGAGATCCTTGGATACATAACCCTGACCATCTTCTTGGGCCTGATGCTCCTGACGCTCTTCGGGTACATTCGTACGCCGGTGCAAACCGTGCTGGTGTTCTCGACTCTGCTCTGTCTTATCGTCGGCGCGGGATTCCGCTACGCGTATTCAGGCTGGGAAGCGGTGATGCTCATGCCCAACGAGTTCCTGGGCGGCATTATCCTCCATCCCATAACCGCGTTGCTCACCGGTCTCTTTCTTGCCGGAGGCTTGAAAGCTTCCGGCGGCTTCGAAGCACTCAAGGTCCTTCTCCAGTACCTGCGAAGAAGTCCCATCGGCCTTGTGGGGACTCTGGTCATCCTCATCAATCTTCCCGTCATCAGTTCTCTGCCTTGTGGACGAATCCTCGCGGCCGCACTGTTGCCGTTGCTGTTCACATTCGGCTTCGAGGGAGGGCTGGGCATTCTCACCAGGACCCAGCTCATCGTATTGATTGGGGCTTTTACCCGCAACGCCATGGGATCGTGCGGGCCGTCACCCATCGGCGGAGTCGGACAGATTGGCGAAGGCTTTCTCGGGAGTTTCTTCGCAACGGCTTCCGAAGGGATTTTGAGGGCCCCTCAAGCGTTTTCTCTGATGCTGGGAACCGCGATAGTCGCGCTGTTTTTGAAATTCGTGAGCCAGAGGCTGTATCCGGACGACGTGGCGTTACGGGATGCTCCTCTAACCGCGGTGAGCGCCGGAAAAGAGCCCGAGATCGACGCTCCCCTGGAAGGCTACCTGGCGTTGGTCATCTTTGTGGCGTCCCTTTTGACCGCCATTTTTCAGCCTTTCGGGAAGATGCCCGTTCAGTCGGTGCTGGTCGTGGGCGCCTTGTTAATGATCGTTGTCTGTCGAATACGCCTGACCGACCTGATGGAAGGCATAATCCTCCTTCCCGTCACGGCCATGGCGGCCGGGTTCCTTGCAGCCGGGGCTCTGGCGGCTACGGGAGGTTTCGATGCACTGGGAGTGATCCTCAACAGTCTCGTCGCGGTGCCCTTCCTCGGAGTCGCCGGGATGCTGGCAATATTCGTGCAGTTCCAGACGATCCTGCCCCTTTCCTGCGCACGGATCCTGACCGCCGCGCTCGTCCCCGTACTGTACCTGTTCGGCCCGGCCAAGTTCGGATTTCTCGACTGGCCTCAGCTGGCCATTGTGATGGCCGCATACATCATCAACGCAACGACTTCGTGCGGGCCGTCTCCCCTCGGCGGCGGGGGTATGATGGGCGAGGGAACCATGAGGGCGGAGACGGGGTTCATCAAGGGCGCATACACCTTCGCCTCCATGGCGATTATGGCACCGTTGGCCGCGATCTACATGAAGTTCCTGAACCTCTCGGTGTTCGATCCGTCAAATGAGAACTTCGTCAGAGACATAGTGACCATCGCAGAGTTTGCTCTGGTAATCGCCGTGGTCAATATCGCGTTCATTCTCTACGGAAGTCGCCTTTTCGGAACCGATACATCGAGGAACTTCCTCATTCAACTCGTCGGATTTCTCCTGGCAGGGGCCCTGTCCGGCGGAATCCTTGCTTTTGCGCTCTTCGAGCAGAACACCTCCGCCATCCTGCAAGGGATTGCAGGGGGGCTGATCGCCGCTCTCCTCATTGCGCTCATGGTGCCGCGGACGCTTTCAAGACGCATGACCGCAACGTTGAGCGGCCCTGAAATCTGATGGGAGCACCCGTCATGGCACGCGTACAGTTGAAGCGATCGTGTTTCGCCCGCAGGAACGCGGAATCGAGGCTCTCTTGTTGACATGGTTCATATTCCTGTTTGTGGGAACTCTCTCAGGCGTCATCATTGCCTACGCCATGGACATGAATTCTCCCAGAGAGTTGGTCCAGGGAGCGGTAGGAGGCCTGATCGCCGGCTTGCTCATGTCGGCCATGCTTCCGCATTAGGTCGAACGGTACGGGACATCACGATTATGGCAGACAAAGACAACCCCGACACCACGAAACACAAAAGGGACGATACGACCCAACCCATGGTGTTGCCCGGAATCCACCGGTACCAGTTCTTCACCAATCTGAAGGATCGCGGTTGGACACGTAACCTGGACAGGGTGGCGCTTTTCGGGATCGTCGGGGCACTCTTGGCGACCGTGGTCAAACCGGTTCTGCGCGGAAACGCGGCCACGATTTATTGTTACGAATGCCGGGCATGCTACGCCACTCAAGACCGTTGCCCCGTAGGCATTGCGTTTCAGGCCGAACTCGCTGTGGCCGGACGCGTCGGCGACTATGACCGTTTCATCCGCAACGGCGGGCTCAAGTGCATACGATGCGGGAATTGCCAGAGCTATTGCGTGCAGTATCTCCCGCTTCCCGAAATGTTCGGAACCATGCAGCAAGACACTCGCGAGGCAATGGCAAAGGGAATCATTCCGCGCAGCTCCCTGGACAAGGGACTTGCAGAGGGGTTGATCGGTAAGGAATTTATCGATGACGTGGTCAAGGCTCTATCGAGATCCTAAAGGCACTCTCTGGGAGGCGGTCAATACGAGAGGCGTACGCCTGACGTTCTACCTGCTGCTGACGGCCGCGATGTTTCCGTCGAGCCGGTTCATACTGCTTTGCGTCCTGCTCGTCACACTCGGCGTCATGTGGACGAGAGACTTCCGGCGCTACGGTAGTCCCAAGGTCTTTTATCTCGCCGCGGTGCTCGCGTTGCTCGTGGTCGGGTACGGAGTTGCACGGGTCAACGTCGTGGAAACGGATGAGGCTCGCCTGACGAAGAGACCGTGGGGCGATGGAATCTCGCAGGTTACGGACGGCACGTACGTGGGTCGAGGTCAGGGTTTCAGAGGGCCGATCGAGGTGCGGGTGGAGGTCAAAAACCATCGCATCGTGGGCATTGAAATGCTGAAATATCCGGATCTCATCTCGGTGCGGGACAACGAAGTGGCCGTGTACAAGAAGGAACTTCTGGAAAAGGGAAGGCTGGAGCGTCCCGAACAGCCCGGCATGTATCGCGGGGCCCCGGAAACCCTGACCGGATACGCCAATGCGGTTGAATCCGCATTATCCAAAGGCATTCCGGATTTCCCTCGGTACAATGTGTTTTCAGAAGTTTATCTAAGCTCGGTCATCGGAACCGCTCCCGGCAGGGTGACCCTCAATGCATTGGCCATCCTGTTCGCGGCTTTCATCGTCTTTGAATATACGCTTCAGTCCATGCTCACGCCGGGTACGGGACGGTCCATCAACTGTTACAACTGCGCCTCGTGTGTGGGCGCGTGTCCCGTCAAGGAGGTCGAAGGGGTTCAGATGCCCATGGGGCTCGTGCTGCTTACACGTCTGGGCGATTACGAGAGGGTAATGGAATTGTCCAAGTACTGTGTAGGATGCGGTAGATGCGCGGCCAAGTGCCCCATCGGCAATTCAGGCCCCCTGGTGATATCCGCCGCGTTCCAGGCGGCCCGCAAACGGAAGCAACAGGAGCGACTTGAAGCGCGGGAGGACACCGCCTGATGCGACGCGGTTTCGTGTACATAATCGCCGCGGCCGCCGTGCTGTTGATCGTCGCGGCTGCGGCGGAGGTTTCGGTTCAGAGCGCGGCCTGCATGGCATGCCATGTTCAAGAGGCATCCTTCGCTCGCTGGATGACCGGGAAACTGAAGGCTGAAAAGAAAGGATTCGCCCACGAACTCATCGCGTGTGCCGATTGTCACATTGAAGGCAGCCCGGCCAATACCCCCATGTCTAAGTTGCGAGGCCTGCTCCATGTGGTGACCTATCTGGTGCCGCAAATCGATCCAAGAAGACCCGAAGTCACGGGCATCTTCAGCGCTACTCGCATCCCGACGGAGAACTGCAACTATTGTCACCTGGCCGCGGTCAAACGCCAAACGGTGTATCAAAAGGATTTGCCTGGAGAACTCAAGAAAATCGGTCTTCGCATGGATCATCGCAAACATGTGATTGCACGAGACGATACGTGCGCCAAGTGTCACGAGCGGTATAAGCAACCCGACTCTGTGGAAGCGGACAGGACCGTGACGTACACGGAAGTGAACCATCTTGCGTGCGATTCCTGTCACAGCAGGGCATCGCACGCGTATCGCGGGGATCGTATCTTTCCCATGCCCGAGGACGAGTTTGCACAGGCTCGAACAAAGACCTGGACCGAACTGGCCCGGAATCCGCGCTGGATGATCGCGTTCCCCGCGGAAAAAGCGTGCCGCAAATGCCACAACGGGAAGATTCATTACAAGACAAGGATATTCTTGGCGGACTGTCAGGACGGCACCAATTTCGACGACTGCTCGAAATGCCACCCACTCATGACAAAGGAGTACTTCGAGCAGCACAGAAAGAAGCGCGGGGGGGCAATGACCCGGGAAGCGCGCGAGCAAAGCCGATCGCCGTACGGGGTGGCAACGGAAGATCCCATCCGTCGGGGGTCGATGCAACGAGGCCGCGAGTCCACGCAACGTGAACGGACGTCTTCGGAGACGTTGGCCGCGCGTGTCCCCGCGACACGATAACAGGAGTGTGAAGTGGTCGATTTCACACATACAATAGGAGATACCGGCGAAACGAGATTGCCTCGGGTTGGTCGCAAGGACGTCCCCGCGGACATCTCTGCGATGAACGGAGAGGCGAAGCCGTCACAATCGTGAAAGATTGGTGCCGGAACCGAGGAGATAGGGGTACGCAGCATGCCCACGACCAGGGACCAGACCAAGGACAAACCGAACAAAGAGATTGCGGACTATATACTCAGCCAAAAGGAGCCGCCGGTGGCACGTTTTCGACTCCTTTCAAAGGGGATGGAGCCGTATCACCGACTCTACATACTCGATCCCGATTCGGACGTCACCGGAGACAAGGGCTGTCTTGCGTGCGGAAACTGCATCGACTCTTGCCCCGTGCTTCGAAAGGACCCCGCTCGGTTTGAAAAGACCGAACAGCGCACCTCTTTCGCGCTTGAAGCCTGCGTGGGAGAGGATTGCGAGCAGTGCTACTCATGCGTGTTGGCCTGTCCTCAGGTGGACACCGCATACAAGGATTACATCGTCGACGAAGTCGTACCCGAAACCATAGAGCCGGCGCCAAGGATAACCTCCCTGGACAACTATTTCATGGCAATCGTAGCTCTCATCCTTGGAGTGGTGATCGGCATCTTCATCGCCAGGTGACTCTGGAGAAACCATCGTGATCACGGACCAAGAAAGGATTTCAGATCATGTCGACGGCTGAACAAGCGGAACTCCGAGGGGCCGAAGCGGCTTCGGTGGAAGGGGCCGGGCGTACGGACCTCGTTCCCATATTCATCATGGGGAAGAGGTACAATGTTCCCAGCACCTTAACCATTCAAAAGGCATTCGAGTTCGCGGGTTACCAGCTGATTCGCGGATGCGGTTGCCGTGGCGGCATTTGCGGCGCGTGTGCGACGGTGTATCGCATGCCGGGCAGTGCGAAGATCCACGTAGGACTCGCGTGTCAGACCATTGTAAAGCCCAACATGTACTTGGCCATGGTTCCCTTCTTTCCCGCCAACAGAGCGGTCTACGATCTCGAGGAATTGAAGCCCGACGCACAAACCCTGCTGAAATACTATCCTGAGCTGGCCAAGTGCATGGGATGCAACACATGCACCAAATCGTGCCCGATGGACATACCCGTCATGGAGTACATATCCGCGGCGCTCAGAGGGGAGATCGAGAAGGCTGCGGATTTGTCGTTCCCCTGCGTCATGTGCGGCATCTGCGCGTCGCGATGCCCCGCGGAACTCGGTCAGTACAATATCGGCATCATGACCCGGCGGATCACCGGCCGCCACGTCAAGCCCCGTGCGGAGCATCTTCAAGACATGATTCAAAGGATAGAATCGGGGCGATACGAGGAGCCTCTCAAGAAGCTCATGACTGCGGACATGGAGACGTTGCGTAAGCTCTATGTGGAACGGGAAATGGAACCCCACACCGCGGACGAAATGTGGGAGCCGGAGATCAAGCAGTTTCTCTAGAGGAAACCTCTGCACAAACCGGAAAGACACGCTGATTTCCGCAAGACCGGAGGCAGTTATGGGATACACCCCAGACTTGATGGAACTTATCAAGAAGGTAGACAAGACAAGACCCGCGAGAGTGGAGAGGAAAAAGGCCGGGATTGAATTTCAAGCCCTCACGCTGGACGAACGGAGGGACAGGCTTGAGAAGTACCATCCGGATTTTCGACCCGATGCCCTCAGAGAATTGAGAGTCGGCCCGAGCAAGGGTTATGCCCTGGCGCAGGAGTTTGCCGATGCATTCGAGTCCAGGAGCCGAGTGGACCCCGACTCGATCCATCTCGAAGAAGTCCACTATGAGACGGATGTTCTGGTCATCGGCGGCGGCGGAGCAGGCACCGCGGCGGCCTTGATCGCCCAGGAGCTGGGGGCCAAGGTGATCATCGCAACCAAACTCCGTCACGGCGACGCAAACACCATGATGGCCGAAGGCGGAATGCAAGCCGCTACCAAGGGATGGAAGGATTCTCCCTATTACCATTACCTGGACGTCATGGGCGGAGGTCATTTCGAAAACGATCCCGAACTGGTCAAAACCATGGTCACCGAAGCACCCAAGGCCATCGGCTGGCTCGAACAGCTCGGGTGCATGTTCAACAAACGGCCTGATGGAAAGCTTTTCACATTGCACGGAGCCGGAACCTGCCGTAAACGGATGCACTATGCAGGGGACATGACCGGCGCTGAAATCATGAGAACCCTGAGAGATGAAACACGTAACCGAATCAAAGACATCGGCGTGTTGGAGTTTTCTCCCGCGGTGGAATTGCTGATGGACGACAACGGCATGTGCTCCGGCGCGGTTCTCTACAACCTGGAAACGGAAGAATATTTCCTGGTGAAGGCCAAGGCCGTCGTGATGGCAACGGGCGGTTCGGGCAGACTTCATGTTCAGAAATTCATGACCACCAATCACTATGGAGCGACGGGGGACGGCCTTGTCATGGGGTACCGATTGGGTGTGGGGGTTCGTTTCCTCCATGCCACGCAGTACCACCCCACCGGTGCGGTATTTCCGGAGCAGGCGGAGGGATTGCTGATCACGGAGAAGGTCCGCGGCGCGGGGGCAAACCTCGTAAACATAGACGGCGAGCAATTCGTGTTCGAGCGCGAGCCGCGGGACATCGAATCAGCGAGCATCATTCGCGAGTGTACCAAGGTAGGCAAAGGAGTCCCGGTGCCGGGACAGCCCGGGAAGTTCGGGGTCTGGCTGGACTCGCCCATGATAGACCTGCTCGAGGGTGAAGGAACCGTTGAGAGAGAGTTCCCGGCCAAGTACATCCTGTTCAAGCGATACGAGATCGATATCTCAAAGGTGCCCATGCTTATTTACCCCACGTTGCACTATCAGAACGGGGGACTCGCCTACGAGTCCGACGGTTCCACTGTAGTGCCCGGCTTCTATGCGGCGGGCGAGGTAGGCGGCGGAGTGCACGGAGCAAACAGGCTCATGGGCAATTCGCTTCTGGATATTACCGTGTTCGGCAGGCTTGCGGGAGAAAGTGCCGGTAAGTTTGCCCGAGAGAGAGGCGACGTGGGAAAACTCTCGGTCGATCACGTCAGGAAATATCACAAGGAGTTGGAAGAGGCGGGAATCGACACCGATCGGGTCTCGCCCATGGTACTGCCCGACTATGGCAACCCGGAAGTCCGCAAGAGGCAATGGACCACCACGTACGTGGGTACCTTGAGGTAGCCCGGAACTCCCTGCCCGGACACCGTTGGAGAAGAATGACTCTGCACACCAAAAAGGCCGGAATGCGTGCCCCAGTCAAGGACTATATTGTCAGTCTGCGGGATCCTGCGCCGTACTGGCGCGTACAGGCCGCAGCATGGGGCATCATTCTGACGGTTCTTGTAGGCACCGGGGTCCTGTTCGCTTTCCTTGGGTTTTCCGGAGTCTTCGGAGGCGGGAGCATCACGTACGAGGCCAAAGGATCTCCAGGCCCCGTGGTGTTCCGTCACTATACGCACATGTGGTTTGACGACGGAAAATACAAAGACTGCAAGACCTGTCATGACAGGATCTTTGCAACACAGACCTATGGAACCTACGTGCTGCGCGCGTTGCGTGATTCGCCCGCCAAGAAGGTGCGAATCGGCATCGAGACGTCGACTCTGTACGTACACGGGAGTCTTCAAGAGGACGAGGCCGCACTCGTCACGTATGAGGTCCCGAGGGCATGTGCCGCCTGTGCGACCGGCACCTGTCATGACGGCAAGGAATCGTTCAGCCGAATGAGTTGTCTGGAGTGTCACAAGGCCAAGTAACTCTGGACTGAGCGAACAGATATCTCGTTCCCGGGCTCCGCCTCCGTCCATGGATAAGCACCGCGAACAATGAAAGGTTCATTTCGTGAAAGACCCTAAGCCTTCTTCGGAGAAACCCGCTCCAAAAAGGTGGGGAATGCTCGTCGATCAGCGACGCTGCATCGGGTGCCACAGCTGCACTATTGCCTGCAAGAGTGAGAACAACGTCCCGCTCGGATACTGGCGGTCATGGGTAAAAGGGCTTCAAAAAGGGGCTTTCCCCAACGCGGGCAACTTCTTTCTTCGTCGGCTCTGCAACCAGTGCGATGTTGCTCCCTGCGTGCAGGTCTGTCCGGTGCAGGCCACGGTCCGACGAGAAGAGGACGGAATAGTGATCATGTACTACGGCAAGTGCATCGGCTGCGGAATGTGTATCGCAGCGTGTCCGTACGACGCACGTTTCTTCAACCCGATTCGGAGTACCGCGGATAAATGCGATTTCTGCGTGGCACGCATAGATTCGGGGCTTAAGCCGGCATGCGTGGATGTCTGCATAACCGGCGCACTTGTCTTCGGAGACCTTGACGATCCCGCATCGGAGATACGCCGGGAGCTGGCCTCAGTGGGGACCACCGTACTAAAGCCCGAGCTGGGAACGCGGCCGAAGGTCTTCTACGTGGAAGCGGATCATTCGCTCAAAGGTCGAATACAGTATTCCGACGACTTCAAGGAAGCCATACTCGACTATCATAGGCATATTCCGAGTCCCGACGCATCGTACTGGAAAAAAGGCCGATAAATGGAAGCTTCCGTGCTCTACAACGTGCCTCACGAAATCCCCTGGAAGGTCTACATTCCTCTGTATTTCTATTTTACCGGCCTCTCCGCGGGGTCGTTCATCCTGTCAACTCTCTCCACGGTCTTCGGCATCAAACGCTTCAAGCCCATGGCCCTGCCCGCGGCCATCATATCGTTTCTGCTGCTGCTGTTGGCGCCGGCTTGCCTGATTCTCGACCTGCATCAACCGCTTCGATTCTGGCACACGCTCGTGCCGGAGTACTTCAACAGGACGTCGGCCCTCTCCTATGGTTCCTGGCTGCTCACGGCGTATCCCATAGCCAACCTGATCTACATCTATTACATCTTCGTCAAGAATGACCGAATCACCCGAATACTGGGCATGATCACCGTGCCGTTGGCCATATTCGTCCATGCCTATACCGGTTTTGCTTTTGCTCTGGTACGAGCGCGGGCCTGGTGGCATTCCGCGCTTATGCCCGGCTTCTTCCTTACCTCGGCCCTGTTGTCGGGAATCGCGCTTCTCCTGGTCGTCGCGCTCATCATGGACCGGTACCGTAAGGAAAAGCTCGACCCTGAACTCTTCAGGAGCCTGCGGCTCATGATGGTGGGAATTCTCCTCACGGACTTGTTCTGGAACGGCTGCTTCTGGCTCACTCTCATGGTTTCCACCGCGGACGGCATTGCGTCCATATGGTTCGCATTGCATGAAAAGCTCTACGTCTACGGCGAGATTCTGTGCGGCATGCTCGTGCCGCTGGCTCTCTTGGTGTCGCCGTGGACAAAACAACGACGGGCCTGGCTGTATGTCGCATCGTTGCTGATCATCTGCGGGGTTTTCCTCATGCGGTACTCCGTTGTCTATATTGGTTTCGACATACCACTGAGCTGAGAAACCGAAGCTGGGAAACATATGACCGACGTTACCCGAAGAGAATTTATCCGTACCGCGGCCCTGATGGGAGGTGTATCCCTCTTCGCGGGGTGCACCCTGTTTCATGAATCAGGCCCGGTGCCGGAGTACATCAAGGGGGCTCCCGGGGTCGACCCCATCGAGACCCTCCCCGGTATCGACAATGTCTACACGGTCTGCGCCCTGTGCCCGGGGAATTGCGGCATTTGCTGTCGGGTGGCCCAAGGGTCGGTCGTCAAGATCGGCGGAAGTCCGTTCAATCCTGTTTCGGTCCGGTCCCCTCTGCCTTTTTCCACCCCCTTGGAGGACGCGGCCGCGGTCGGGGCATCGGTGTGTGCAGTGGGTGGGAGCGGTATTCAGACCCTGTACAATCCTTTCAGAGTTGCCAAACCGCTCAAGAGAGTAGGCCCCCGCGGCTCGAGGAAGTGGAAGGCCGTCACCTGGAGCGAGGCTCTGGGAGAAATTACCAAGGGCGGGAATCTCTTCGGTGAAGGACATGTCGATGGGCTCGAGAGCATCAAAGACTCCGGCGAACGTCTGAGCTTTCTGGCAGGCGCCGCGGACTGGGGATCGCTCAACGCGATCAGGATGTTCTTGTCTGCATTTCCCGGTGCGTCCCTCGCCCGGGACAAAGCCCACCTCACCGATCAAATCGGCGTCATGGCTGCAGAAACGGTTTTCGGACGGGGTACGGGAATCGTGGACACCGATTACGCTCGGGTGAGACTGCTGTTGAGCTTTGGGGACGCGCCACTGGATTCGGGTACCCCTTTGGTATCCCTTGCACGGCAAATCAGCGATGCACGAATCTCGGGCCGCCTGCGATGGGCCGTGGTGGACCCAAGGCTTTCAACGTCGGCATCCAAGTCCGATCTTTGGGTCCCGGTGGTTCCCGGAACGGACATCAACCTGGCGCTTGCAATCATGAAGGCCCTTCTGGACAATCATGCCGAAGCGTTACGAGTTCCTCGGAATGCCGTGGAGTCCCTGATCGCCGGCCGAACGGTGGAAGGTCTCATTGAGCCGTGCGGGATCTCGTCGGACATTCCGCTGAGGTTGGCCGGCATGCTCGCGCAAGAGGCAGAGAGATCGGCGGTCATCGCCGGGAGAGGGATTCTGTCGCAACCGAACGGCCTGGAGGCTGCGACGGCAATCTTCAGCCTCAATCGGATCGTGGGATCCGCGCCCGGGTCCGGAGGATTGACGGCAAGAAATGACGAGTTTCTCGAGCAGGCCGAAAAACGACTTCCCATAGACTTGAGCATGGACTGGAGCCCGAAAGGCTTGGACGATGCAGCCAAGGCCCTGATTATTTGGCGAACCGATCCCGTGTACGATGCTTCTTATCAAGCCGTGCCGTACTTGAAAGACCGAACCGGCGTCCCGCTGTTGATCGCCATATCGACGGAGATTACCGAAACCGCGGCGTTGGCCGATTATATCCTGCCGGACACCACGTATCTGGAGCGATGGGACATCTGTGAATTGCCGGCCTCGACAACGCCCCCCGGGATCGGATTGAGAAGTCCGGCCGTCGGCGGGTTCGACCGAAAAACCGGTCGCTATTTTCCCATTCTCCCCGACACGAAGCCCATGGAGGAGATACTCATCGAGACCGCGTCCGCGCTGAAGATACCCGGCTTCGGCGAGGAGTCCCCCAACGGAATGAGAAACGCATGGGGATACTATGAAAAGGCCGTTCCCGCGGTCTTGGGAGCAATGCGTCAGGCCGGATTCCCCGTGTCCGATTCAGAGAAGGATGTCGCCCGAGCCCTTGCGCGAGGCGGTTTCTTCGGAGAACCAAAGGCGCGGCGCGCGGTCAAGACCGCTCCAAGTGAGGCCTTCCGTTTGCCAGAAGGGAGCTTTGCGGTCTATTCGGCTCATGAGGCTGCTCCCGAAGACGCGCTCATTCTCATGGCGTACACCCTTCCGTTTCACAGATCCCCGGATTCCGGTCTTAATCAGTGGTTGCTGGAGGTGCTTCCCGAAAACCCGCTGCTCGTCAACGTCGGCGATGCACGCAGGCACGGTATCGGCCGGGGAGACAAGGTGACGGTGACGTCCCTGGACGGCAAGACCCGTCTTACGTGCACCGCCCAGCTCGTGCCCGGCATACGACCGGGCGTGGTCGCGTTGGCGAGGGGGTTCGGATACCGCGAATCCGGGGTTGCGCCGCATACAGTGAATGGAGTTACCACCGAGCCCGACGTCACCCGAGGGGCAGGAGTCAACCCCGCGGACATGGCGCCCCTCAAGGGAGCCGTCCGCGTAAGGATTGAAAAGGCGTGACGGGCCGGCGTGGCCTGCGCCGAGGACTCTGCGGAATGAATGAAGCCGGAGGACGTATCCCGTCACCGAGGCACGGACAGAACCGGGAAGCACGCTTCGTCCGCGGTCACGTCAGGTTCCGTGTCTTCCCCCCGTGCGCCTTTTGCCGCCTGCTTCCCAGGAGGGGTCCCTCAATCCATAATCTCGCCCGAAAATATAATCTAGAAGTTGAGCTATGAGAGCTAACCTTTTGTTTGACATGGTATATTATCTTTGATATTCATCCCGCAGATCTTGATCCGGGGTGAGGTATGCTCTCGTTTCTCTCAGGCAGATCCAGTGACACGGTGAAGTTGCCCAATCACACGTTCCTCTACGGTGTTATTCTCACAACATTGGGTGTTCTGGTTTCGTTGGGTTCGTTGAGTCGCATCTACGAACTCAGAGAGTTCTTCCCCTTACGGCTCCCCGAAGAGGTGAACGAGTTTATCCTTTCCTATGTGCCCTTTATTCTGGGAACGTTCATCACTACCGTAGCGGCTCTGGCAGGATTGATCGTCGGTTTGAATTGGGTGTTCGGCGGTATGAGGGAGATGTCTCGGCTGAGGGTTCTGCTGCGTGTTCCAGGTGACTACTATCGGCCCGAAAACGTATCGCTCGGTCTGAAGGAAGGCAGGCTTCGATCCTATGAACGGAGTCCGTCGCTTGTATTCTTCATCCTCGGGAGGTTGTGGTCCAATGCCAGATATGTTGCCGAAATTCCGGGGGAAATTGTCAGACGCAATGTCCGCTTTATTTGGAAGGCCGTTGCTTTGGGCATTATCATCCATTTTGTATTCAAGTTGCTCGAACTCGTACCGCCGTACCTTACCGCGATAGGCGTCGGCAGCGGGTACGTCGTTCCATCACCAATGCCGTTTTACAACCTTCTCATTGTGGCCTGTATTCTCAAGTTCTTTATCACGCTGAGTCTTGTCCCTCTCAGGAAGCCCGGGGCCGGCCGGGAAATGGATTCGATGATCGTCGAAGGCAAGGGGCATCCGTCGGTCTTTTTCGCTATCCTGGAAGAGGGGTCGAAGATTTTTGCCCGCAAGGGTTTCTCGAATCGGGTATCCAGGTCGCGACCGGTTGAATGCAACGATCGGGAAACGCTCATCGGAACGCTCATCGAGAGTTTCCCCGAGTACGTGAAGACCTCCTCCCGACCGGCCGCACTCATAAGCCTGCTCCTTGGATCGGTCATGATCCTTGTGGGATTTCTCCAGATTCTCCTGATGCAGTATCCCGCATTCTCCGTGGGATACGAAGACTTCTTTCGACTATACCTCCTAAGCCTGATCGTCGACATCATACTGAACGTTTCCCTGATCCTCATCGGCAAGAGTTTCATCGAGCAGGCACGTTCGCTCATGGCCATATACCGATTTCGATCGAGCCTCGTGTATGTGGAAGCCAAAGGCGACTTTACACGGGACGTGCTTCCGGACTTAAAGGGAATCGTATCTCCGGAGAGGCTCTTCAACCCGTTAAGTTCAGGCGCTTTCAACGTGCGGTATTTCTCCGCGGAGGGAATCTCCGAGTCCATAACTCCCGGCGGGTTCCGGGAATTGGTGGGTCTGGAGACCTCCGCTCGGCTGGCAAAGGATGTGGGAAGGCTCAAGTACCTTCCTTTTCAGGTTAATTTCCTCGAACGGTATCCCTCGTCGTGGAAACCCGAAGCAGACATTGACGATGACGAGGAGCAACAAATCATAGCTGCAGGGGAGGCGGAAATCGGCATCCCACCGGACGTGTGTCCGGAAACTGCCGTTCCGTCAAGTGCGTGCCGATGATCCGGTATGGAATGATATGTCTTGCCCTGGGGAGCCTCTCGGCATCCGCGGCCGCCGATCCGTCTCAGGCAGTCATGTCGCCGAGTACGATAGTACGGGCGAGCTGGACCGCGGATCGCACGGGCACCTCCCGTCGCCCGGTTCAAAGAGACACATCCGAGTTTCGGGAGCTTGTCCAACCGGTCGATACGCTCGGCGGGACGTACGGCTTGGTGTATCGCAGCGACGAAGCTTGACGGTTCCGGACAAAATGCTATGATAAACGGAAGTTATACCGATAAGCCATCAAGGACAAAACGCGCCGCAACACGGTATGAGGCGGATTTCCTGAGTAAAGTCAGGTCCTTTCGCCCGAAAACCGGATCTCTTGGATACAACGGAGATGGAACGTTTGTCGATCAGATAGGTCGGTGAGCAGATGGACTCGGGCCTCCGGTATGATGGGGGTGAGGTGAGCAGATGAAAATATCCTTTCTGAAGGTTCTCGCAGCGGCATTGCTTGTCGCCATGTTCGGCGCTGTTGGTCCCGGGTTGGGCGACGACTATCTCATCATCAAGAAAAAAGACGGATCGACTCAAAAGGTGCCGCTGAAATTCCCTGCAGGCGAGATAGAAGCCTTTGACGTAGAATCGGCCCCGGTAGATCGAGACGAACCGCCGGGCCGGCCTCCGACGCCGGCGGCCGAACGGGAACCCGGCACCATCTTGCCCGGAGAAACTCCCACCGACGAAGAACTGCCGGGACTTCCGCCTTCATCAAGCCCTTTCATTCAGAAGGATCCCGAGGCTCGCCGGCCTGATGAAGAGCGCGTCGTCCCACCCCGAGGTCCGGGGAGGGCACCGGAAGGCCCGAAAAGGACCGAGGCGCCTTCGGATGTTGTGGGAAGGCCCGTCACGGGACCATTGCCCGCAGCACTTCCCGGAGGAAGAGGCACCTTTTCCGTGAATGTATACAAGCTCCCGGAAAATGTGCAAGCATTGCCGGATTTTAGCGCGTTTCGTCCGCAGACCACGCTCACGGCCGACAGAATCGATATCGAACCGGGAAAGACCGAAGCCTCCCTGGTCGGGCTGCCCGAAGATACGGACGGTATGGGACTCCGATTTGTGGGAGTCTTCCTCGTCTCCGGAGAGGGCATCTTCAGATGGCGGCTGCAGTCCAAAGACGGCTCTCGCATGCACATAGACGACAAGACCCTTATCGAAAACGACGGAATCCATGAGGTTTCGTCGAAGACCGGCTATGTTCACCTGGCCGAAGGGGTCCATACCCTTATAGTGGATAGTTTCAATTCCAAGGGATCTCCGATGCTGAAGCTTTTCGTTCAGCCGCCGGTAGGTCCTGAGCAGGTCTTCTCCATCAGCAAGGGGCTTGCAGGATGGAAAGAGCCGGAAAAACCGTACGATGTGCTTTGGGGACAGGTGTACTTCATCCCAAAAGGGTCGTACCCCGAAGGCCCGGACTTCAGCCGCCTGAGCCCGATCGGCCGTCTCATAGCCCCCGATTTGAGCATCTCCGGGGATAAAGGCTTTGAAGGCTTGCCGGCACGAGCCAACATGGTAGGAATAAGATACCAGGGCTTCTTCAATGTGGAGGGCGCAGGCGTCTTTGCCTTTAGACTCGCGACGGATAATTATGCGAAACTGACCATAGGCAAGGACACGATCGTCGAGGTGGCCGAGGGAGCGAAGGAAGGAGCCGAAGGCAAGCTCGGATGGGCATTCCTTCAGGAGGGAAGTTATCCCCTGGGAGTGGATTATTTCCACGAAAAGGGAGAGCCCCGCTTGGAACTCTTCGTCACCCAACCGGAAAAAGAGGAAGAGGTATTTGCTCCCTCGCGCACGCTGACCGGGTATGCAGGCGACAGCGGTAAACTGAGCCTCATTCCCGCGTTTGTCTACTTTCTCAAACCTGGAACAAAAAAACTCCCCAATTTCAACAAAATGTCTCCATCAGGTATGTTTTTTACCAAGGCCGTGGACTACCCGGTGGACAGGGGGTCCACCACGTTTCCGGGCGTTCCTCAGCGTGAACGGTGGCTGGGGTTGAGATTCTATGTAAAATTCTCTCTTTCAGAGCAAGAGTCGGGCACGTACGGGTTCCGAGTCGTGTCGAGGGACGGCTCACGTCTCATCATAGGAAAGAAGGTGGTCATCAACGCTGAGGGAGTAGGCAAGGTTAACGAAGAGTCCGGAAAGATGGACCTCAAAGCCGGAAGCCATGAGATGTTTCTCGACTACTTTCAGACCACCGGACCAAACGGCCTGCAATTGTTCATAACTCCTCCCGGAGGAGAAGAGAAGATCTTTGCATTTAATTGATGCACGCCGCATGGTGTCGCGCTCCCATCAGGAGGGACTATGAGCACCGTCGGACATCCATCCTTGTACCGCGTTGCCGTGCAGAGGAACTTCATCGCGCGTCATTACCTCGTCGGAGGAAACTGGGGCGTTGAGAACCAACTCCATGCTCACCATTACGATGTGGAGCTCATCTTGGAAGGCGAGATGCTGGATAGGCACGGATATCTGGTCGATATCGCTGATGTGGAGACGGCTCTGGAAGAGATCGTCGGTCGGTTCAAGGACAAGGTCCTCAATGAATTGCCCGAATTTGAGGGGCTCAATCCGAGCATCGAGAACTTCTCCCGTATCTTGTGGCATGGCATGGCCGATCGAATCAATGCACCCAACCTCGGCGCCATGCAGGTCAAAATCTGGGAAAACGAGATCGCATGGGCCTCTTTCCGTCGGGATCTTCGGTGACTCTTCGGAGCGTCGGTTGCCCGGATTGTCCTTTATGAGGACCGCTCGGGTTTGATCTTCTCCGCGTATTCGGGCTCGAAACTCAACGGCGGTTTGTCCAGCGCGTTCCACAAAATTATCTCCATCATCTCGCTTTGTCCCAGTCCAAGACGCTTGCGGGTCTCGTGAAAGGCCGAGACCAGCCCCGCGTCGATCCGAACCGGCAACGCCCGACGAGTGCGCGCCGTCTCCCGGGGAGGAAGCGGGGGCCGCGTGAAAGCCGGCGTATCCTTCATACCTATTCTCCTCTTCACCCGTCTGATGCGGGACGATCCCGGGTTATGGGGCCGACCCTGTACCGTAGCCGGTGTCCGAGTCTGCTTTCCAGCCGTCAAAGGGAGCCCCGAAACTCCACGCCCTCAAAGGGCCGGCGGATCTTCTCGGGAACGACACAGCTCCAGGCGTTTCCAGCACTACCCCTCGCCGATTACCTATTCCGTATCCACAGCGTAACCGGACACCAGGTGCCTCTGATTCCCTTCCGATCCTCTAATTCCGGAGGGCCTCAGTCTCGCGGAACCCCCTTCAATTGGATGCGCGCTCCGGCCGGCGAGAGGCGTCCTTACGAAGAATGCATGGCATAAGTCACGACCCTCCGACCGAAATGTATGCCGCGTGTACCACGTCTGACATAACCATGCCAATTTGTTGACAATCTCGCGATGGTGCCTTAGCGTGTATGTAAGAGAGACCTGGAACTCAAATTGCGCCCTCGATGAAAGGAGACACCGATGTACGGCGACCATGAACATGAGCATCTGCATGCGCATACACACTCTCACACCCATTCTCACGAACATGCGCACGGAGACTCCGTCCACAGCCACGAGCACACGCACGCGCATGACCACGAGCATCGGCATGAGCACAAACATGAGCACGAGCATCTCGACGCGGTGATTCATGACCACGATCACTCGGGCGACCACGGCCGGCACGACCACGTTCACGCAGCTCATGAGACCGAGGCTCACGACCACGGTCATTGACGCGACGGTGCACCGAGGCATGGACCGGCGGCGGCCGGGGCCTCCTGTGGAGACGAATGAGGCCCCTCGGCCGCGAATATCGCGGGCGTGGGCGGTGATGTGACGTCTCTGTAGGCTCTACGGACCCTCTTGCCGACCCGATGTCCAACCTCCCTGTCTGATCGCGGAGAACAGCTTCAGTGCCCTTCAACGCGGAGTCATTGTCGGTGCGTACTAGGATTGCCGACCGGGAGCAGGCAATTCAAAGAACAATGACCGTCGCGATGCTCAATGCAGCGTACCGGCTTGACCAAGCGGTCGAAGCAATCGTGCTACGCATCACCCTATCGTACTACAGCCAAAACCTCAACCCTTTTACTCAGTGCCCCGTTTCTCAAATACGGTCGCGGGTTCCAGGCATTAGCGAGGCCGAGACCAGCACACAGGCCCACCCGTCGTCCCGGCGAAGGCCGGGATCCAGGCTTCTTTATCTGGACCCCGGCCTTCGCCGGGGAGACGGCGGGCATCCCGCGTTCCGCGGGACCCTACGACCTGAGATTGCTTCGCTTCGCCCGCTATGACGACCTCTACCATGTCTTTCCGAGGTGCCGAGTCCCGCGCAGAACGCGGGAAAACAATCTCTCT
Organism: Desulfomonilaceae bacterium; assembly: GCA_031082285.1. Classification (GTDB taxonomy): domain Bacteria; phylum Desulfobacterota; class Desulfomonilia; order Desulfomonilales; family Desulfomonilaceae; genus JAVHLK01. The sequence goes on along the minus strand of JAVHLK010000004.1, from coordinate 92,089 downwards.
TCTTGCACGGTCAAGTCGACGAAATTGCGCCCTCCGATTCAAGCCCGGGGGCGCACCAACACATCGGTCCTTGAGTTCCCCCCCGAGAGACTGAATGGTCGCGTTCCGTTCGTTGGAGAACGTGCGTACGGAGAATTCGTGATTATATTGACTGAGAATAATGTCGGAGGCCCGAGCGAGCGGGGTAAGGCTTATATGGAAACGCTCTGTATTTGCAACGCGGATGATTATGATCGATATTCATCGCGCGGCTTCGGGACCGGCACGCGTCTCTTAGGTGCGGAAAGTGCCGTGGCGGGATGCGGGAAAGGAACACTGTGATGACCCCCATTGTTGTAGAAATCGTCGCGCCCATGCTGTCCAGCCTCGGTTTTGGGTGCCGCGGGTGCGGGTTGGTAACGAACCGGTTGGGATTGCAGGAAAAGCTTCATCATTCATCGTGCGAAGAGTACCCGGAACACTGGAAGGAATCCGGGGCTCGCATTGCGGATTGGATTCAGGAGATCGACCGTTTGTACAAACATCGCATTCGCATCACGCTCATCGACGCCCAGTCCCCTCTGGGACTGTGGAAGCAAATTCGGCACGGGGTTTTCAAACTGCCGGCATTCATCGTGGACAAAACTCGAACCTGCGCGGGATGGGACGCGGATACTCTGCAATCTTTGATCGACGAACGGTTGCGGGAGCTTTCGGACACGGGTGGAAGTCGAAACGGTTCCTGACGCTCGCCGGGAACAATCGGTAATGAGCCCGTCATTCCGGTTCCGCGCCTTGAGGAACCCCAACAACCCCGCCATGATGCACATCGGCCCGAGGAGAGCCGGGAAGCGGGGGGAAGAAGACCGACCCGCGTCCCTCGGCGGCCGTACGGCTCCGGTTTTGTGCGAGGCCGTGCGATCCGAATGTGTGGAATGAGTCCTCGGCCCCGTGAACGGTCACGAGAGACTCGAAGCGAGACCCCGCATCAAATGCCGGGAAAGAGGTTTGACGCGACCCTGGCAATCATGGGGACTCCCCTGACTTCCTTCTCCATAAGGGGGACCATTCCGAGAATTCGCTCAAAACTCTGTTGGGCTTCCTCAAGATACTTCTTCTGCATCTGAACTCTGTTCAAAACGAACTGAGTGGTATTTTCATCAAGCTGTGAGTCGTCGATGACCTGGTTGACGACGACTCCGCCGATGGGAATCCCGAAATCGTGGAACCAGCCGATAAACCGTTTGATGACCGCGATGGGTAGCGATTCCAGCAACGTGACGAAGAAAAAGGCGGTCTTGGAATCGTCGGTAAGCAGTACCCTCATGCGCTCGATTCGATCGCGAAAGGATGACAGGTATGTCAAGAGCGGGTCTTCCTGCTCTTCCTCCTTTTTCTTACGAAAAGAGAGACTGATTCTCGTGTCTCGGGCTTCTTTGCGACTCTGGAGCATCTTGTCCACCCAGAGACCGTAGACCTGCGACATGCCGAGAAGCCTGCGAGCATTTGCCGTGGGAGCCGTGTCGAATACATAGACCTCGTACTTGTCGTCCATGATGAGGTCGATCATGTTCTCGAACATGGCCGATTCCTCGAAAGCCGGGTTCATGGTGGCGGACTCGACGAAATCCTCAGCCTTGGTCGGGATGTCGGCAAATTTCAAGAACCAGTTGACTTTCTCCCGGATTTCGGTTTTGGACCGTTCGATTGTCTCTCGAGTGTCGATTTCAAGTGCATAAAGGCCGTAGCCCTGATCGACTTCCGTTGCCTTACCGAACACGTTCTGGTCCAGTAGATTGGAAAGGCTGTGCACGGGGTTAGTGGATGCCAGGAGCGTTTTCTTGCCTTGTTGAGCAAACCAGAGTGCCGTGGCTCCGGCCATTACCGTCTTGCCGACCCCTCCTTTGCCTCCGAAATAAACGTACCGGAGAGTGGGTCGAGTCTCTAAAAAGTCCTGCATGTTGGTATTCATGTCAGCTTCTCCCCGAACATAGTTTCCGCCATACGCCTGATCGCGTCCATTCCCTTGACTTCGTTGTCGAATTCGGGGACATAGCCCAATACGTCCTTGCCGAAGATCTTCCTTATGTTGTCAAGGCATCCCACCTGCATTTCGACCCGATTCCGGAGATAAGACGGCAGGTCGCCCGTAAGCTCTTCCACCGGAATGACCCGGTTCACAATGTAGCCGGACATGGGGACGCCGAATTTGCCGAAGAGATCGGCAGCCTTCCGCGTGTCATTGATGATCATCTCCTCAGGTGTGAGAACGAAATAAAAGGAAGTCCTTTGAGGATCGGTCATGATCTGTGATGCAGTTCCGATCCGGTTCTTGATGTACACGAGCTCTTCATAGATCTTGTCCTCGGAGATTTCATCATCGCTTTGCATGGTGGCGATGACCTCGTCGTATTCCCGCATTTGCTCCCTGAGTCCGGTGATCTTATTCAGCCACGCGTCATATATCGATCCCATGCTCAGGTAGTAGAGCGCATGTCCCAACGGCACGAGATCGTAGATGTAGTAATCAAAGCCGCCTTCCACTACGATGTCGACCACTGCATCGAATATTGCGCTCTCCTCCATTGCGGGTTCCGCGGAAGACGCCGCAATGTAGCTCTCAATTTCATCCGGGACCTTAGCCATCCCGTACATGTCCATGATTTTTTGACGGATCTCTTGCTGGTACTCGGCTATTCTCCGATCGGCATCCACCTCGCATGCAAAGAGATTCGGTGCTATTTCGACGTTGCCTTGGCCAAAAATGTCCCGCTCGAATATATCGCTCAGCGATGCCTGGGGATCGACGGAGAACACGAGCACGCGCTTCCCCTTGTTGGCCAGATAATAGGCGGTGGCGGCTGAGAACGTAGTCTTCCCAAGCCCTCCTTTGCCGCCGTACATGATGAACTGTTTCTCCGGTGACCCGAGCAGACGCTCTGCCAGTCCCATGGCGGGGATCCTCCTTACGATGGACCGGGGCATGCCCGGTCGAGATGGATAGGGTTTGCGAGCCCCCGATTAGTAGAGTGAATCCACGAAGTCCTTTTCCCGCAACATTCTCCGCTTCCAGGTCGTTATCTGGGGAACCACATGGGGGAGAAGCCTCAGAGAGTAGTACGGCGGAAGAATCGGTACTCCGAGCATGTCGCCCATGGTAATCAGTATGAAGAGATGCTCCATGCTGGAACGGGTCTTCACCGCGTGACGCGCCATTCCATGGGTGGCCATACCGTACGTGAAGTCTTGAAAGAAGCCGACAATTCCGCCTCTCTTCTTCTTCTTTTGTTTCTTCTCGGTCATCATAAACCTCTAGTCCGACACGTTGCTGAATAGGTCCTTGGGCCTGAGCGTGTTCCGTTTCCACGGTCCAAGCTTAGCGATACAGTAGGGCAGAAGGCGAAATCTGTAGTAACAAGGGAAAATCGGCAAGCCTACCAGATCCCCCATCACCAACAGGAAAAAAGCGCTTTCGCGTTGCCGCCTTCTGCCTTCCACCTCCTGAACCATGCCGTAAAGGAAGAACCCGTACAAGAAGTCCTTGAGAGACCTCCACCCTTTTCGAATCGAGTTTCTCACACTTTCCGCATTACACGGGTTTTTCACTCCGGAGCTCCCTTCGACTTACCGGGTTCCGATGGAGTCCGGAACCCGGTAAGCTCGCGTTTGCGATCCCTATGCAGGGGTCTTGACCGCGCCCTTCACTTTTTCCGCTGTGTACTTCTTGAACGCCTTATACCCGTCCCATGCCAAGATCAACGCGCAGATGACGAGCACCACTCCGATCAAACCGGCGATAAGGTTGCCGATGAGTACCGTTCCCGCAACCGTACCCATGATTACTTTGCTCAGCAACTCAACCGACTTGTAAACCAACGCCGCGACCGTCGTTATATACATGAACAGCATGGGAAGGGCCACGAAGGTGTAACTCTGTGCCTTTGACGCGAGGAATAACGTAACGAGCAGGAGCGCCAACCCTGCCATGAGCTGATTCGAGCCTCCAAAGAGTACCCACACATGAGTGAAGGTCCCCGTTTGGATGAGGATGAAGGCCAGCACTGCCGCGACGATGGTGGCCACATGAGGGTTCTTGGCCACGCCGATGTGGTCTCCCAGGAGCTCGGCCGTCGCTACCTTCATGAACCGGAAAACGAGATTCACCACGGTCATTGCGAGGATGAGGATCATGCAGCCCGCGTACGCGCCTCCATAAGAAGCCGGAATCCCGATGGTGGCCATGGCGCTGGCAAGCCCTGTCGTAAAGACCCCTGCAGGATTCTTGAGGGCCGTGGCTATGTACTGAGATGAATCCGCAAAGGCCGTCGCGCAAATCACTACCGCGATAATGGCAATGGTGAATTCGGCAAACATGGCCCCCCCGGTAACGGGCCGCACGTCCACTTCGTTCTCGATCTGGCGGGAGGTCCCCGTGCTGGAAACCAGGCTGTGCCAGCCCGAAATAGCCCCGCACGCGATGGTGACAAAGAGTAGCGGCCACAGCGGTCCCATACCGATCGAAAAGCTCGTGTACGCGGGCAAGGTTATGGGCTTGTGCGCGATGAGAAGCCCGACAACGCCGGCGATGATGCCGCCGTACACCACATAGACCGAAGCGTAGTTGAATGGTTGGATGAAACGCCACACCGGGAGGATCGAGCTGAAATATCCGAAAATCAGCAGCGCGATGAGCATTGCCGTGAAAGACCCGGGAATCTGAATATACCCGCCCAATCCGATGCCGATGAAGATGGCTGCAACGGCGACGACCGTGGTGATGAGAATGTTCACTCTCCATCGGTAGATCATCTGCCCCACCAGCAGACTCACGGCCACAATCACAAGCATCGGGAAAGGCAATACCGCCTTGGTACTGAGCAGTTTCGAGATGACATTGCCGAAGGCCGCGGCGATCAACAACAGATAGAAATAGACGAACGTAAGGAGAATCAACCGTGCACGAGGAGAGATCAGTCGATAGCTCAGGGCCCCAAAGGTGTCTCCGTCACTTCTGACCGACATCATGCAACTCGTGTAGTCCTGGACCCAGCCAATGAAGAGCACCCCAAACCCCAGCCACAGCACGGCGGGAAGCCATCCCCACTGGAGGGCTATGATGGGTCCGATGATTGGAGCCGCGCCGGCGATCGAGTTGAGCTGGAAACCGTAGAGGATATTCTTGTTTGCCGGCATGAAATCCACCCCGTCCATGTACATCTTTGCCGGAGTGGCCCGCTTTGAATCCGACCGGAATATGGTTGTGTCAACCCATTTCGAGTAGAGGAAGTAACCAACGATAATGATTACTGCCCAGAAGACGAACACCACGACGGAACTCATCGCTTTACTCCTTCCTTAAGGCTGTAGCTTGTCCCTTATCGCGAAGGACTGCCCCTTCACGACTCCCTCTTTAATGTCTCGTGTTCTTTTCCGGTTACGACTCAGTGGAGTACAGATGACCCGAGACCACGGGTCGTGATTTATTCCGCAGAAGTTCGGTTCCGTCAGTGACGCGGGCTTTGAGGAAGACAAAGCGGAATACTCAAACGCTCGAGAGATGGGCGCTTCAGAGAAGGTCCAATCGAAGTTCCCGACTTCCATTCTTCCGCACCGCATAATGTCTTCGTATAATGGTCAACGAAGAATGACAGCTCCGCGCACCCGCTCGTTTGTTCCGTGGTGCGCTGCTGAAAAGGAAGATGATTCGATGCCGTCACGGTAGCCATCATATCATGGAATTCTTGAAATTCACCAAGAAAAATTGCCGTTCAGGCAGCGGCCGCATCGCGGAGGGCTTGCACATGGCCTCGGTACTCGCAATTATTGGGGGTATCGAGTAGTCGAAAAAACTCTGTGAAGATTTAACGTGCGGGCCGGCGGTAGACAACACGTGTTGGAAGAAACGAGAGATACTCAGGGTCTGGTTCCCAGGCTTCAAGAAAAGAGATCCCCCTTGCTCCCCCTGTGACCAAAGGGGCCCGGGGGGGCCGGGAACGACAGACACGTGAATCTCGAACAGAAATTCTTGGCTATTGCTCTAAGCACCACAACTCATTGAAGAGTCCCGGTGGGCGGATAGGCAGTGGCCGACGCCGACCCGATGCCGTGGAAAGCCAAAGAGATCTTGGAACGAGCACGAATTCATTTGAAAATTGAGTGGCTTGCCATCTTGACTTTTCGGCGCCCGACGGACTAATCTGAAACAATCCAGTGAGCGGACCACTCGAGCCGTGCCGATCTACGCGAGTGTCCTTAATGAACGCGGGTAATCGGTAACCAAGGGCATTTGTTGACGGTTTTCCCTTATGACGCTTCTCGGAGGATAACGGGACATGGAACTCAATATGTTTGACCTGTACAAGAATCTGACCAAAGAGGGGATCATCTTCTGTTTCTGCGGATCCGCGTCGCAGAGTATCGTCGAGGGCATAGGGGAGACCTTATGGCACAGAATGGAGATCGAGGGTCACGAAATCAGTGTCATAGGCAAAGTGTTTCCGATCTTCGTCGAACAGATGCAAAACATTGTCAGTCACTCTGCCGAAATAATCAAAGTTGAGAGTGACGATTCCGAGGAACTCCGTTTCGGCATCATCCTCGTGGGGATTGAAGACGGGCGGTTTTACGTGCGGTGCGGAAACTACATTGAAAATGAAAGGTCCGAGGAATTGAGTCGGACGTTGCGGGAATTGCAGTCCATGGACAAGCAACAACTTAAGGCCCACTTCAAGGAACGACGCAAGACGGCAAGATCCGTCGGTACGGGGAAAGGCTCGGGACTGGGGTTCATCGAGATGGCCCGTAAGGCGAGCGAACCGCTTGATTTTGACATCACGCGGGTGAACGATGAGAGATCTTTTTTTTCACTGACCACAATCATTTGAATTAGGGACGCTGAATGCGGAATTTGATAGGTCTGAAAATAGACCGGAGGCCCAATGATGACCGATGGAGGTGACGCTCTTTTTCTACAAGAAGAAGAGACAATCCGAGAGGCAATGGAGCACCTTTCCTCGGGTCGGTTCCGGGAAGCGGTGGCTTCGCTGCCTTATGAAAAGCTTCTCGGTAGTTACAAGAAGCTCCTTGTTCAGACCAGGCGTCTTGTGAACATCGGCGATCTGATGCAAAAGGATCTGAACCGTCTGAACGAGGAACTCAGAGGGGCAAACCGGCTTCAGGCTCAACTGCTGACAACGGCTGCCACAGGGATATTTACCGTAGATTCCAACCATGTGATCGACCGAGTCAGCGACGCTCTGTGTTCCATGACGGGTTTTTCCAAACAAGAACTCGTGGGAAAAGCCTTTTCCGATCTGTTCATGCCCGCGTCGGAAGACGCCTCCTCGGCTTTTCCTTGCTGCCCGTCCGAACCGGTCTTTTCGAGGGAATGTTCCATCATGGGCAAGGAGGGTCGGATCGTCAGCGCGCTCGGAAACGCAGCTCCCGTGAAGGGCTCGTCCGGAGAAATCGTCGGCGGCATTGTGTCCGTTGTGGACGTAACCGAGCTCATGCAGGCCCGGGAAGCGGCGGAAGCGGCCGATCATGCGAAGAGCAGGTTTCTTGCCACCATGAGTCACGAAATGCGGACACCGTTGAATGCCATTTCGGGGTTTACGGAAATATTGCTGGAAGAAGAACTGACCGATGAGCAGCGCGATGCCCTTGACTCAATAAAGCGCTGTGGGGACACGCTCCTTGTCCTCATCAATGATATTCTTGACTTATCCAAGATAGAAGCGGACAAGATCGAACTTGACCACATCCCCTTCAGTCTGGAAAACCTCATCTTCGAGGTAAGCGAGCTGCACCGTCCATGGGCCGAAAAGAAAGGTGTTCAGATACTCTGCGATATCAAGGACGTCCCGCAACAGGTGATGGGCGATCCCACTCGCCTACAACAGGTCCTGACCAACTTGATGAGCAATGCGATCAAATTCACCGATCATGGAGAGATCCTCACGACCGCGCGCACGGTCGCCCGGACGGACGAGCAGATTCGGATTGAGGTGAACATTCACGATACGGGTCCCGGCATCCCACTGAGTGCACAGGAATCGGTGTTCGATCTGTTTTCTCAGGTGGATGGAACCAGTGCCCGCAAGCAAGGCGGTACGGGACTGGGACTAGCCATCAGCAGACGTCTGGTTCGGCTCATGGGGGGAGACATTTCGGTGAGCAGTCGATTGGGTGAGGGCTCCACGTTTGCGTTTCACGTATGGCTCAAGACGCTCGGATCTCAAGGCTTAGTTGAACAGGAGCCGGTCCCCGTCGACGAGTTTCAGGGAAAGACCGTGTTGATAGTGGGTGACGACGCGAGGTCCTCACGAATTCTGCAAGACATGGTCCGAGAGACGGGCATGGAGTGCCTGTGGACGGGAACCGGTCAAGAAGGCCTCGATCTTCTGAGTTCCCGAAGTGTTGACCTGGTCATCGTAGAGATGCAGATGCCGATCATGGACGGGCGGGGATTTGCGGAGAGGGTTCTCAAGGAGCATTCCGACTCTCGCCCCCCTATGGTGGCCCTCAGTCGCTACTCTTCTGCCGCAAGATCCGGCGAGATCACGGCGGACCTGTTCGAAGGACGCTTGGTCAAACCGGTTCGCAGACGTGTGCTTGTCTCCACGATACGCAAAGCCCTTCATCGTGGCAACGCGGAGACCCGGAGCGCGGCCGGAAGAACACGTGATAGATCGTCGATTGCCGGTTTGCGCGTTCTGCTTGCCGAGGACAATCCGGTGAGTCAAAAAATGACCGGCTTGATGCTTTCCCGGATGGGACATGAAACGCATATCGCGGAAGATGGTGACAGTGCGGTTCAAATGGCACGAAGCGGCATATTCGATCTGGTCCTCATGGACATACGGCTGCCGAAGATGAGCGGATTGGATGCCGCCCGGGCACTGAGAGCCGAAGGGTTTGCCGTCCCGATTGTTGCGTTGACCGGATCGGCCATGAAAGGAGATCGTGAACGATGCCTTGAAGCCGGCATGGACGACTACATTACAAAACCGATCGGTGGCAAGACCTTACAAGAAATCGTCTCCAAGCATTGCCGGGATCAAAATTCGGCTTCCAGGCTCAAAGAATCGCCCGGGCAAGACGAGGAGGACACGACACCCGCCGCGTCGGTAGGCGACGAGGATTCGCGGGCTCCGTCGGCAGGCAGGCCGACCGATAGGGACCCTTCCGGTCGGATCGAGGAACTCGTCCGGAACCTCACCTCCGCGGTCCGGAGACGAAGCCTCACACAGATCATGGAGCTTGCTGCAACCCTGGCTGAGGCGGCGAACAGCCATGGCCGACATCACGTTGCCGCAGCTGCCAATGAAGTTGGAAGGAAGGTCAAGCAAGGGGATCTTCAGGGTATGAGGGCCGCCGTTGAAAGGCTGATCGAGTCCGCGGAGGTGGAAGGATGATCGATCGGCAACGTACGGTGCTCGTGGTGGACGACATGCCGGATAACCTCGCAGTCCTGCTCCGAACCCTCGGAGCCGCGGGGTATGAAGTGCTTGCAGCGGAAAACGCACGTGAAGCGTTGGAGATCGTAGAAGAGACGACCCCGGACATCTTCCTGCTCGACGTCATGATGCCCGAGATGGACGGATTCGCCTTGTGCCGAAGGCTCAAAGAGGACACACGAACCGCGGACATTCCGGTCCTGTTCATCACCGCTCGAACGACTACACAGGACGTGCTTCAGGGCTTCGAGGCAGGCGGGGTAGATTATATCACCAAACCGGTCAACCCCGCGGAGCTCCTTGCCAGGGTGCGGACACACGTTCGGCTGCATGAAGCGTTGGTGGAGCTTGACCGTCTCCGGGAGCTTGCCCTTGACGCGAATCCTTTGACACAGCTTCCGGGAAACAACACCATAGCAAAGAGAATTCAGGAAGCAATCAAACGGGGCGACGCCCGCACAGTGATTTATTGCGATCTTGACAATTTCAAGGCGTACAACGACCGGTACGGCTTTTCTGCAGGCGATCAACTCATTCAATTCACCGCGACGGTACTGAGAAACGCGCTCGATACGGTGTGCCGTTCCGAGGGGTTTCTCGGTCACATCGGCGGAGATGACTTTGTGCTCATTGTTCAGTCCGACCAGGCTCAGGCTTTGGGTGAAGAAATCGTCAAGAAATTCGACGGAGGAATCGGTGCGTTCTATGAAGGAGAGGCAAAGGAACGGAACGGCATCGTCATCACCGATCGACAAGGACGAAAGCACCGTTTCCCCCTGGTGTCCCTGAGCATGGCGGGAGTACATGTCGCACCGAACAAATGGGACCATTGCCTTGAAGTGGCTTCTGCATGCGCGGAGGCCAAGAAAATGGCCAAAGCGATTCCGGGCAGTAACCTGTTTCTCGACCGGCGTCAAGGAACTACGGGCGGCTACACGTACCGCTGAGATAATTCGCTTTGGGATCTGTTTTTGAAGGCGAGAAAGTGGTAACTTTAGACCGCGGCGGACGATCGAGCGCCGCGATCGAGTACTTGCACGTGACTGTGCGGGGCTGCAATGTTTCGGAGGAGGACCGTCATGTCTGAAGGCGAACGTACCGCGTACCGATTCCAGTGGAAAGATCTTGGAGATATACAGAAAGGACGACCGAACCTCGGGAATCAAACCTCGGTGGCCGTCTATCGACTCATGCAGTATACGATGCGAGACGTCTTGGCCGCCAAGTATAGCGCCGAAGAAGCAAAAATAGTGCTTATACTGGCGGGCAAGCTTGCCGGCACGGAATTCTGCAAGAACATGTTGGACACCAACCTCGAGTTCGGGAAATTCATTGCTTCGCTCCAAGAAAAGCTCAAGACGTTGGGCGTCGGAATTCTAAGAATCGAAAAGGCCGACATTGATACGATGGAGTTCGTCCTGACGGTGTCGGAAGACTTGGACTGCTCGGGACTTCCTATGAAGGGTGAAACGGTTTGCGAGTATGACGAAGGCTTCATTGAGGGGATACTCGAGACCTATACGAACAAGCAGTTTGTCGTTAAGGAAATAGATTGCTGGGCTACCGGCGACAGGACGTGCAGGTTCTCCGCCCGGTTGAAGGAATCTCAATAGCTGCGAAACTGCGCAGAGGCCGGTATGATAGGCGAAATCCGTGATGCACTCGACCGTCTGCTCCATGGGGAGGTACCTTCTCCCATAGTCCCCGCGGCAGGCGATGACGACGACATGGCTCAGCTCTGTCGGGTGACGAATTCCCTTATCGAGGCATTTGCCGATGCACATGATTTTGTAACCGCACTCGGACAGGGCAACCTTGACGTTCACGTGCCCCCGCGCAATCTCTTGATTTCTCCGTACAAACAGTTGCACTCCAACCTGAGGCACCTTACCTGGCAGACACAGCAGGTTGCCAAAGGGGATCTCAGCCAACGAGTCGATTTCCTGGGGGAGTTCTCCGAAGCGTTTAATTCCATGATCGACTCGTTGAAAGAAAAGAAACGGGCCGAACACGCATTGAAGGAAGCCAACTCAAAGATTATGGCGAGCATGAGGTATGCACGCACCATACAGCTTTCCTTTCTTCCCGATACGGAAGAAATGGGTGCCGAACTTGGGGATTTCTTCTTCATCTGGAACCCGAAGGACATTGTGAGCGGAGATCTTTTCTTTTTCCGGTCCCTCAATGACGGCTTCTTGATCTCCGTCATGGATTGCACGGGCCACGGCGTGCCGGGAGGCATGATGACCATGATCGCGGGGTCTTCACTGAGCCGCGTGCTCCAGGATGTGGGACACGACGACCCTGCTCTGGTTCTGCATGAATTGAACAATCTAATGCGAAGATCTCTCAACCAGCAGAGTCCCGAAGCAAAATCCAATGACGGATTGGATCTGGGCTTGTGCCGTGTGGACCAGGCCAAAGGCCTTCTGACGTTCGCCGGTGCAGGGATTCGATTGTACTACTCCCTGCACGGTGAAATTCATGAAATGAAGGGAGACAAACAGAGCATCGGTTACAGGTCATCCGATCCGGAGTACCGGTTTACGAATCATTCGATCCGGCTGGATCCTTCAATGCGGTTTTACATGAACACCGACGGCATCACGGACCAAATCGGAGGCCCGAAAGGATTATCCTTTGGGCGACGTGCCTTCACGAGGCTGCTCCGGGAGATTCATGAAGAGCCGATGAGCCGACAGAAGTCGATCCTGGAACAAGAGATCGCCGAATATCGTGGCAAGGAAGTCCAACTCGATGACATGACCGTCGTAGGATTCGTCGTGTGAGCGAGGTTTTCAGGGCATTTGCGAGGAGGTCCCACCGGGACGCTCGTCTTTGGTGCAGAGTTTCTTTGCGTGCCTCGGTATATGGCCGAAGTCACGCGTGAGACTCGTTGATTCGACCACTCCCCCGATCCGCCGACGGAGGAAGGTATTTTCTCAACAGGCCGGAGGGGCGCCGTTCAACACATGGCGCGACTGACGTGAGGAGGCCCGCATTATGGATAATCTCATCGTGGAAGCGACCAAGTCCAGTCCATGGATATGCTTCGACGCTGAAAATAGGATTCTGGAAATCAAGGGCAAGTCTTATCCCGAAAATGCCTCCGAGTTTTTCGCTCCGGTATTTGAGTGGCTCAAGAAATACTTTGCGTCAACTCAGACCGCGCCCACGGAGGTAAATCTCGATATCATCTATCTGAACAGCAGCAGTTCGAAAGCCTTTCTCGTTCTTTTTGACATTCTGGAACAGGCCGCGCGCAACGGACACACGGTGCACGTGAACTGGCGCTATGACGAGGACGACGAGACCGCTCTGGAACTGGGTGAGGAGTTCATGGAAGACTTGGAGTTCGTATCCTTCAATCTTGTCAAAATCCAAGACCGATAGTCCACACACGAAAAAGGACGTACGGGGCGGACGGAACGTCAGGCCACGGCTGAAACCGTCCCAGGTCATGTGCCGATCCGAACGCTCCTCCCGTTCAGTATCTGCATGTCGGTTGGGGCGTTCCATACTTGGTCAGGACGAGTTGCCACAACTGAATGCTGCGCGCCCGGAATGCTCCGGCACATGAGAGCAAATAGTATTCCCACATGCGCTTGAAACGCTCGTCGTAGGCGTTCTTGAGAGCCGGCCAAGACTTCCGAAATTTCCGGTCCCAAGCCATAAGCGTCTTGTCGTAATGCGGTCCGAGGTTGTGGAGATCTTCCAAGACGAACAGCCCCTCAATTGCCTTACTGATTTGAGCGAGACCGGGCAGCATTCCATTGGGGAATATGTACTTGGTGATCCAAGGGTCCGAGTCCAGCTGGGACTCATTGTTGCCTATGGTGTGCAGGAGGAAGATCCCTTTGTCGCGAAGGCATCGATGAGCGACCCGCATGAACTCGGCATAGTTCTTGCGGCCTACATGTTCGAACATGCCTACGGACACAATCTTGTCGAACGTGTCCTCTACATCACGATAATCGCAGTGAAGGATGCGAATAGGCAGGTCTTTACAGTACTCCTTTGCGAAACTGATCTGTTCGTGAGAGATGTTTATTCCGGTGACCGTGCAGTGGTATTTTTCAGCAATGTACTTGGCCAATCCTCCCCAGCCGAAGCCTATGTCCAAGACATGGTCGGTTGGTCGGAGTTCCAGCTTCTTCGCGATAAGGTCGAGCTTGTTGCACTGAGCCCGGTTCAGGTCGTCCGTTCCTTTAAAGTACGCACAACTGTACTGGTTGTAGGGGTCAAGAAACGACATGAACAGGTCGTTGCCGACATCATAATGCCGCTCGGCAACCTGTCGAGACCTCGGTTTAGATTGTCTGTTGAACAACAAGCTCGGCAACATTCGTAAGAGAAGCTTGGGGCTCCCCACGACGCGTGAGTCCAGATTGGCCTTTAGGATGCGACATATGAATTCATCCACATGGTCGCAATCCCACCATCCATCCATGTACGCTTCCCCAAGCCCCAAATTCTTATGACGAAGCACACGGGTATAGAAGCGATCGTCATGGACATGAATATCCCAGGGGTTGGATCCGTTTATCGTGATGCCGCATTGGGAGAGCAGATCGCCGACAAAGCTCCGATGATCGACCATGCCGATATCCTCAATATCGCGCGGTTGGCGGTGATACGGTTGTTTACTTCACGAAGCACTCATTGCGCAAGACCCGCGTCAACCGGCGAACCCGTTGCCGGGCACTCGGTTCCACGCTGCCTCTATGAGGTGGTACTCCGTGTCCCACATTCGGTCACCGATGCCCGGAACACCCCACGACACGCCGGGTACGGGAAACCGTTCCATCCGGCAGGACGGGCCTCGCCTCTCTCCGGCAATTCATCCCGGTGCCCGGATCGGTTCGGGCAGGGTTGCCGTGAACGAACCCGTAGACTCATCATCAGAACCAGGACCGGTGACTCCAAATATCCTGTTCCAAGCTCTTCTTGTCCTCCTGAAGCATCAGGTACAAGGATGCATTTTGAATGGCAAGACCGCCTTGGTTCGCCAGCGCATTGGCCAGCTTAATCGTTTCTTCCGGAAACCCCTGTCGAACGCCGCTGCACAGGCCCATAGTGCCGATGACTTCATCCCCGGCCCGGACGGGTACGATGAGCATGGACGCGATACCTTCCTTGACGGATTGATCGCGGTACTGGACACGCTCATCCGTAGCAATATCTTTGATGACCACCGTTTCCCCGTTGAGTACCTGACGGGTCACGGCCTTCTCCGCGGACACGGGCCCTTTGTTGAGGAATTCCTCGCTGAGTGCGTAGCTCGCAACGATGTCGAGGGTGCCCGTCTCCTTGTTCCACAGACGAATGTCAACTCCCTTCAGACCAAGAGTATCCGCAATGTCCGCCGTAAGGATGTGGAGAATCTTCTTGATGTCCAAACTCGAATTGATTGTCGAGGCGAGATCGTAAAAGAACTCCATGTTCCGGTTGATCCGCTCGAACAGTCGTGCCCGCTCAATGGCCATTGCCCCTTGTTCAGCCAATGCCGCCTGAAATTCGATCTCGTCTGCGGTAAACTCCCGTTTGGCTCCGGTATACAGTGATAAGACGCCGATCGTCTTGCCGGCGGTAATGACCGGAACGACCAATATCGAAGCAATCCCTTCGGCCTTCTTCTCTTCGTGATTTTCCAGTCGAGGATCGGTCCCCGCGTCGTAGATGGACAGGTGGCCTCCTTGCAGGATTTCATCCACGACTTTTTTCGCACGCATTGGTCTTGCGTGCAGGTAACTTTCGGACAGCCCTCGCTGGGCCACCGGAACGAACACGTCCTTCTCTTCATCGGCAAGAAACAGACATGCAGCCTTTCCACCCAACGTGTCAATTGAACTCTCGAGAACCACGTTCAGAATCTCGTCCAATTCCAGAGT